>JBHJOS010000012.1:0-70648 GCA_050329415.1 Kineosporiaceae bacterium | reverse complement strand
TCGTCCGGGCTCAGGGTCGAGTTGAGGAACGCGGCCCGGACGCCGACCGCGCGCAGCGCGGTGACCTGGTCCTGCATGAGGGCGATGAGCGGGGACACCACCACCCCGACGCCGTCCCGCACGATCGCCGGGATCTGGTAGCACAGCGACTTCCCGCCGCCGGTCGGCATGAGCACCAGGGCGTCCCCACCGGCGACGACATGGTCGACGACCTCGCGCTGAGGGCCCCGGAAGTCGGAATAGCCGAAGACCCGCCGCAGCACGTCGAGGGCACGGTCGACGCCGACCTCGCCCCGGGTGACGGTCACGGCGCCGGCGTCACACGGTCGGGCCCGGAGTCCACCGGCCGGAGTTTAGGCGGGACGCTCTCGACGCCCGGACACGATCCCTGCGACTCTCGGCCCGTGACGCCCGAACGGACTCCGCCACGATCGCCGATGCTGCCGCCGCGGTGGTTCGTCCTCACCGCCTGGCGAGTGCATCGGGGGCTGTACCGCGTGACCGGGGGACGGATCGGGCTGTGGCTGCCCGGCGGCCGCCGGGGATGGGGCGCGATGCGCGTCACGACGACCGGGCGACGCACCGGGCAGGCCCGCAGCGTGATCCTGGGGTACTACGAGGACGGGCCGAACCTCGTGACGATGGCGATGAACGGCTGGGCCGAGGGCGAGCCCGCCTGGTGGCTCAACCTCCAGGCCGATCCCCGGGCCACCGTCGAGCTCCGGAGCGGCCGGCGGACCGTCGTCGCTCACGCCGCGCAGGGAGCCGAACGCGAGCGCCTCTGGGAGCAGTGGCGGCGGCTGGACGCCGACCTCGACGCCTACGCGACACGCCGACCCGAGGAGACCGCAGTCGTCGTCCTCGAACCCGCCTGACCGGGCGTCCCGTCGGGCGACCACCGTCTCAGCCACTGCACGCCCAGCGCCACGCCGCCCAGCGCGACGACGCACCAGAGCACGGCGGGGGCCACGTACCCGGCACGCTCGGCGAGCGCCAGCGAGACCGAGCCTGCGACGAAGGACAGGACCAGGGGAACCGTGGTGAGGGTCGTGAAGTCGGTCCCGCTCGTCGCCGACCGCGACAGGTCCATGAGGACCGTGTAGACGACGACGTTGAGGGCGGTGTACGCGACGAGGAAGCCGCTGAGGGCGAGCATCGCCCCGACCGTGTCCACCCGGCCCGTCAGCAGGGGCAGCAGCCCGGCGGTCGACACGAGCAGCGCGATCCCGCCGGCCACGAGGACCCGCGCCCGACCGTGGCTGCGCACGAGGTGGCCCGCGACCACCCCCGCGACCAGCGCCGGGACGCTCACGACGACGCCGGTGACGAACCCGACCCGGGCGAGCGACCAGCCGGCGTCGACCAGGGCCGGGCCGGTCAGGACGTTGACCCCGGCGGCGCCGCAGTAGAGCAACGGCACCACTCCGAGGGCCCAGCCCGGCACTTCGGGGCTCCGGTACACCCTGACCGGCGCCGCCCACGCGGCGGCGGTCGCGACCCGCTGCCCTCGGGACGGTTCCCGGAAAGCGGCGACCTGCAGCAGCGCCACGAGGGTCAGCCCGGCGAGCAGCAGGACCGCGGCGCTCCAGCCGAGCACGTCGTAGGCGAGCACGCAGACCCCGCCGCCGAGCACGGCCCCGGCGTACGTGGCCGCGACCTGGATGCCGTTGCCGGTGCCCCGGTGACCGGTCGGCAGGAGCCGGACCGCGAGGGCGTCCGTCGCGACGTCCTGGGTCGCCGAGAGCAGGACGAACACCGCGCTGACGAGCAGGACCGGCCCGATCGCCACCGCCGGGTCCCGCACGAGCAGCAGCGCGAGCTGCGTCGCCGCCTGCAGAATGAGCAGCCAGGACCACGCCGGGCGGTCGCTGCTCGCCGCGCTGGTCGCGGGCTCGGGGCTGGCGCCCGCCGAGTGGTGGCGGGGGTACCTGCGCGCCTACCTGCGGCCGCTGGTTCACTGCCTGCTGGTCCACGACCTGGCGTTCATGCCGCATGGCGAGAACGTCCTGCTGGTCCTGCGCGACGACACCGTGACCCGGGTGATCGTCAAGGACCTCGGCGAGGAGGTCGCCGTCTTCGGCGACCGGCCCCTGCCGGCCGGGGTGGCGCGGGTGCGGGTCGACGCCGACGACCGGACCCGGCTGCTGTCGCTGTTCACCGATGTGTTCGACGGCGTGCTGCGCCACGTCGTGGCGATCCTCGACGGCAACTGTCTGGTGACCGCCGCGCAGGCCTGGCACGTCGTCGCGGACTGCGTGGCGGAGCACCGCGACGCCTACCCCGAACCCCACGGCCGGTTGGACCTCTTCGCCCCGACGTTCCGCCACTCCTGCCTCAACCGGCTCCAGCTGCGGGACACTCGGCAGATGGTCGACCTCGCCGACCCGGTGTCGTCGCTGCTGTTCGCGGGCGAGCTCGACAACCCGGTCGCCGCGTGGCGACCGGCCCGGAGCGGAGTGTGAGCGGCCTGGCCGGCGACGGCTGGCAGGTCGTGCGCGACCCGTACGGCGTTCCAACCGTCCGGGCGGGGTCCACGATGGATCTCGTCCGGGGCCAGGGCCACGTGACCGCGGTCGACCGGGCCTGGCAGCTGCAGGTCGAGCGGTGGTGCAGCGAGGGCCGGCTCGCGGAGCACATCGGCCCGGCGGGTCTGGCGTGGGACACGTTCGCCCGCCGGGCCCGCCTCGACGACACCGCCCGCCGCTGCTTCGAGGCCCTCGACGCCACCACCCGGGGCTGGCTCGAGGCCTACGTCCAGGGCGTCGTGGCCGGGCTCGCCGACGGCGCCCCGCGCTCCCCCGAGCTGCGCACACTCGGACGCACGGCCGAGGCGGCCGGGACGTGGCGGCCCTGGCACCCGCTGGGGGTCTTCCTCGTCCGGCACGTCCTGTTCGGGTCCGTCGGCACGAAGCTGTGGCGGGCGCACGTCCGGCGCACCCTCGGGGCGACGCCCGGGGCCGAGCAGCTGGCGGCCGTCTTCGGGGCCGGTCCCCCGGACGGCAGCAACGCCGTCGCCGTCCACGGCGCCCGCACGGTCTCCGGGCGGCCGCTGATCGCCGGGGACCCGCACCGGATCCTCGAGCGGCCGGGCGTCTACCAGCAGGTCCACCTGGTGACCGACGAGGTCGACGTGCTGGGGCTGGCCTTCCCCGGCGTGCCGGGGGTCGCGCACTTCGGTCACACCGGGACCGTCGCCTGGGCGATCACCAACGCCATGGCGGACTACCAGGACCTGTACCGGGAGCGGCTGCGCCGGGACGGCGGCGAGGTCCGGGCACTGGGGCCGCAAGGCTGGGAACCGGTGGCGCGCGCCGTCGAGGTCGTCGCCGTCCGGGGCGCGCCGGCGGTCGAGGTCGAGGTGCTCGAGACCACCCGCGGCCCGGTGGTCGTGCCGTCCTGGGACCCGGCCCCGGCCGGATTGCGGGCCAGGTCCCGAACCGGGTCCGGAACGGGGTCCCGGGCCGCCCCGCGGGGCGCCGGGCCGGAGGCACTGAGCCTGCGCACACCGTCCCGGGCGGGCGCGGGTCTCGGGTTCGAGACCCTGCCGCGCCTGCTCCGGGCCCGCACCGTCGATGACGTCGAGGCCGCCTGGCAGAGCTGGGTGGAACCCGTCAACAGCGTGCTGGTGGCCGACGTCTCCGGTGAGGTGCGCCGGCTGGTCGCCGGGTGGGTGCCGGAGCGGGACGCGGTGAACAACCGCGGCCCCGTGCCGGCGTGGGAAGCGGGGTGCGCCTGGCGGGGACGGCGCCCCCTGGACCCCGCCGTCCGGGTCGATGCCGACGACCCGGGACAGGGGATCGCGGTGACCGCCAACGACCGCCGGCCCGACGTCGCCCGCCTCGGAGTCGACTTCGCCCTGCCGCACCGGGCCGAGCGTCTGCGCGAGCGGCTGACGGGCCGACCCGGGCTCACGGTCGACGACCTGGCCGACGTCCTGCTCGACACCGTCTCGCTCCCCGCCCTCGACCTGCTCCGCCGCCTCGCCACCGCCACCGCCGGGGCGGAGCGCCCGGCGCCCGGGACCCCGGAGGCCCTGGTGCTGGCGACCCTGGCGGCGTGGGACGGGCGGATGGCCGCCGACGACGCCGGTGCGGGCGCGTTCGCCGCGTGGCGGGCGGCGCTGGTCCGGCTCGTCGTGGACCTGCCGGTGCTTGCCCCGCTGTCGGACGCCCCCGGCCTCCCGGAGGTGTTCCTGCCGTGGCTGTCACCCTCGCAGCGGGTCGCCGCGGCGCTGGCGGCACTGTTGGACATACTGCCCGGCCACGGCGTCGACGTCGATGCCCTCGCTCGCCGGGCGCTCACGACGGCCGCCGGGGAGCCCCCGGGGGCCTGGGGCGAGCGGCACCGGTCGCGCCACGTCCACGCCCTCGACGGCACCGGCTGGGACCGGCACGTCCCGCGCGCCGGCGACGGCCTGACCCTCGCCGGAGACGCCGACTGCGTGTTGGCCACCGCTGCCCTGCCCGCGCCCGCCGGGCAGATCCTGCGCGGGCCGACCGCACGCTACGTCTGGGACCTCGCCGACCGGGACGCGAGCCGGTGGGTGGTCCCGCTCGGTGCGGACGGCGCCCCGGGACCCCACCACGCCGACCAGGCCCCGCTGTGGGCGACGGGGCGGGTCGTGCCCGTCCCCGCCGGCCTGGATGCGCGGCTGCGCGAGGGCGACTACCCGTTCGACCCCACACGGACCCTCGAGGTTCGCCGGCTGGACCCGGCAGGCGACGCCGCCCTCGTCCACCGCTGGGTGAGCACCGAGCGGGCGCGCCACTGGGGCATGGCCGGGCACACGGCGGAGCAGGTGCGCCAGATCTACGCCGAGGTCGAGTCCCTCGACACCCACCACGCCTACCTGGTGGCCGTGGGCGGGATGCCGGTGGCCCTGCTGCAGACCTACGACCCGGGCGCGGACGCGGTCGGCGAGACGTACCCGGTGACCCACGGCGACCTGGGCATCCACCTGCTGCTGGCGCCCGCGGCGACCCCGGAGCCCGGGTTCACCGCGACCCTCGCGGCCGCCCTGGCCCGAGTGGTCCTCGCCGACGACCGGGTCCGCCGGATCGTCGTGGAGCCCGACGCGGCCAACACCGCTGCCCTCGCGCGGCTGCGCCGGACGGGCTTCGAGCTGGGCCCCGAGGTGGACCTGCCCGGGAAGCGCGCGCGACTGGCCTTCATCCGTCGCGAGGACGTCGCCCGGATGCTGGAGCGCCGCTGACCCGGACCGGCAGTCCTGGGACCAGGGCCGACGGGCGTGCCGCAACCCGTCACCGCGGGGTGGGGGGTGGTGGACGAGCCGGCCTGTAAGCCGGATTCTGTCCCGCCGGTCTCCCGGCGGGGGCGGCCATCCCTCTCGGAGCGCCGTTGCCGACGCCCTCCAGCGGCCTACCCGGACGCTCGGGCGGGCCGCCCTCGAACGCGTCCTGTCTGGCCTTGCTCCCGGTGGGGTTTACCGAGCCGCACCGGTCACCCGGTGCGCTGGTGGTCTCTTACACCACCCTTTCACCCTTACCGGCCCCGGTGAGGGAGCCGGCGGTCTGCTCTCTGTGGCACTGTCCCGCGGGTCACCCCGGGTGGGCGTTACCCACCACCGCGCCCTGTGGAGTCCGGACTTTCCTCGGCGGACCCGGGGGTCCGACGCGGCCGCCCGGCCGGCTCGTCCGGTGACCACGATAGCCACCCGGCCCGCGGCTGGCGCATTCGCAGCCGGAGTGGCCGCCGGGAGCCGGCCAGTGTGCACAGTTGCCGACGGTCGCGTCGTCAGGCCGAGTGCGAGGCCTCGTGCTCGGCGACCTTGGCCCGGACCTCGTCCATGTCGAGGTCGCGCACCTGCTGGATGAGCTGCTCCAGGGTCGGCGCCGGCAACGCCCCCGGCTGGGAGAACACGAGGATCCCGTCCCGGAACGCCATGAGGGTCGGGATCGAGGTGATGCGCGCCTCCGACGACAGCCCCGGCTGGGCCTCTGTGTCGATCTTCGCGAAGGTGATGTCGGTGTGCTGCTCGCTGGCCCGCTCGAAGACGGGACCGAACTGCCGGCAGGGCCCGCACCACGCGGCCCACCAGTCGACGAGCGTGATGCCCTCGCCCGTGACCGTGCTCTCGAAGGTGTCCTGGGTCAGCTCGACCGTTGCCATGCCGTCGTCAACGCGGGTGACGCCGCAGCGGATTCCCGCGACGGCATCGACCGCGCGCGCTCAGGAGGTCTCGATCCGGACGAGGATCCGGCTGCACTCCTCGCACCGGACGACCTCGTCGGCCGGCAGCGCCCGGATCCCGGCCAGATCCGACGACGGGATGTCGAGGTGGCATCCCTCGCACCGGCCGCCCGCCAACCGGGCCGCGCCGACGCCGCCTCGGGTCGCCCGCAGCTTCTCGTACAGCGCGACGAGCCCGGCGTCGATGCCGCCCGCGGCCGTCGATCGCTGCCCGACGACCCGCCGCCCCTCACCCATGATCTCTGCGAGCGCCCGGTCACGGGCCGCGGTGGCGTCCGCCAGCTCGGCGCGGGCCTCCGCCAGCTCCTTCTCCGCCCCCGTGAGGCGCTCGGCGGCGGTCTCCTGCCGCTCCATGACCTCCAGCTCGACGTCCTCGAGGTCACGCTGGCGGGCCGTCAGGGTCTCGAGCTCGTGCTGCAGGGCCACGAGGTCCTTGCTGTTCCCGGTGCCCGCCGCGAGCCGGGCCCGGTCCCGGTCCGCCCGGGCCCGCACCTGCTCGACCTCCCGCTCGGCCCGCGCCGCCTCCCGGTCGAGGTCCGACACCCGGGTCCGGAGGATGACGGCGTCCTGCTCCAGGGTGGCCACCCGGTCCGCGAGCTCCGCGGCCCGGGCGGCCTCCGGCAGGGTCCGGCGCCGGTGGTCGAGCTGGGCCAGGGCGGAGTCGAGGTCCTGCAGGTCCAGCAGGCGCGCCTGGTCGGCGGACGAGGCTCGGGTCACAGGCGGATGCTCCAGGGGTCGGTGCTCGTGGTCGACACCCGCGCGACGACGGTCAGGCCGCGGGCGTCCAGCCCGGCGAGCAGGCGCTCCCGGGCGCCGAGGAGCCACGGCCACTCCCCCGCCCAGTGGGCGACGTCGACCAGCCACGGCGGCCCCACCGCCAGCGCCTCGGACGCCACATGGTGCCGCAGGTCGCTGGTGACGAAGGCGTCCGCGCCGGCGCGGCGCGCGGCCCCGATGAGCGAGTCGCCCGCGCCGCCGCACACGGCGACCCGCCGCACGGTGGCGTCCAACGGGCCGGCGACCCGGACGCCCGCCGACGTCCGCGGCAGGGCCCGGGCCACGTGCTCGGCGAACACACCGAGCGGCACCGTGGACGCGAGATCGCCGACCCGGCCGAGACCGCGCGGTCCGGGCAGGTCGGCGAGCTCGAGGACGTCGAAGGCGGGCTCCTCGTACGGGTGGGCGGCCCGCATCGCGGTCACGACCGCCGCCCGGCGGGCCCGGGGCAGCACCATCTCGACCCGGTGCTCGGGGACGTGCTCGCGGCGCCCCACCGCACCGATGGCCGGCTGGGCACCCGGCTGCGGTTCGAAGGTGCCCGTGCCAGGCGCGGCGAAGGCACACCGGCGGTAGTCGCCGATCTCGCCGGCACCGGCCGCGGCCAGTGCGTCGACCAGCGGGTCGGCCGCGTCCTCGGGCACGAAGACCACGATCTTGTCGAGCTGCGGACCGGGGTGGGGATCGAGCGGCGACAGGTCGGTGAGGCCGAGCACCCGGGCGAGGGCGTCGCTCACGCCGGGGGCTGCGACGTCGGCGTTGGTGTGGGCCGTGAACAGGGCGCAGCCACCCCGGATCAGGCGGTGCACCAGGGCGCCCTTCGGCGTGTCGGTGCCCACGCCGTGAACCGGTCGCAACAGCAGCGGGTGGTGGACGAGCAACAGATCGGCCCGGTCGTCGAGCGCCTCCTGCACCGTCCTGGCCGTGGCCTCGACCGCCAGGACGACGCGGCGAACCGGGGCGGCGAGATCGCCGAGCACGAGGCCCACCGCGTCCCAGTCCGCCGCCTGCGCCCGCGGGTACGCGGCGTCCAGCACCTCCACGACCTGGGACAGGGTGGGCGCCTCCCCCGCTGCCGCCCTCGCCATGACCGGACCCTAGCCGGACCGGGGGCCGGGTCACGCCGGCGACGGACGGCGAGGCTCCCGGATCGACACGCTCAGTGCGTCCTGCCACCGCCAGGATCGTCGAGATCGTCTAAGGCGTCGGCTGGACGTCTCTGGTGACGACCCAGCGGTGCTTGCCGATCCTGCGATCGCGGACGAACCCGAGCTTCTCGTACGTCGAGAGGGCACCGTTGAAGAGGAAACCGGCGGGCACCGACGCCGCGTCCTCGGGATAGCCCTCCACGCGGCCGCCACCGATACCGGCGATCAGGTGGAGCGCTCCCGCGAGCGCTGCCGTGGCGACGCCCCGGCGCCGGTGACCCTTGCCGACGAAGTTGCAGGTGATCCTCCAGTCCGGCAGGACCGAGAGGTCGGTCTCGTAGGCCCGCCGGTTCTTGATCTTCGGTACCTCTCCTGGCGTACCGAACTGGCACCACCCCACACAGTCGGCGCCATCGAACACGAGGGCCGCATGTGTGCTGCCGGCCTGCACCCGTGCGAGCTTGCGTTCCCGGTTCACCGCCGGCTCGCGACCGTCATCGGAATGGAAACCCATGCACCAGCACCCGCCGAAGACACCGTTGTTCGCCTCCACGAGTGCGGCGAACCCGTCCCAGCTCGACTCGTCCAGAGCCCTCGTCGTCAAGCTCGACGCCGTCACCGGTCCAGTCTAGGAGCGTTGGCCGGCCATGCCCGGCGTGGCCGTCCGAGGGACGACCGGTCGGGCGTCCGGCGAGGACCGGCTCGCCGATCCCGGGTGGGCCTGGCCGGGATCGAACCGACGACACCCGCGGTGTAAGCGCGGTGCTCTGACCAGCTGAGCTACAGGCCCTCGCGCCCAGGCTAGAGCGCCGACAGGGCCTCGCGGTATGACGCAACGTCACGCGCCTCGCCGAGACCGTTGACCTGCGACCAGCGCAGCACCCCGGCCCCGTCCACCAGGAAGGACCCGCGGACGCTGGCGCCGACGTTCTCGTCGAGGACGCCGTAGGCCCGACTCACAGCGCCGTGTGGCCAGAAGTCGCTGAGCAGCGTGAACGGATAGTGCTCGGCCTCGCGCCAGGCCCGCAGCGTGTGCACGCTGTCGCACGAGACGGCGAGCACCCGAACCCGCTCGTCCGCGAAGGCGGCGGGGTCGTCGCGCAGTTCACACAGCTCTCCGGTGCAGATGCCCGAGAACGCGAACGGGATGAACACCAGCAGCGTCGGGCGGCCGTCCCCGAACGGCGTCACCGGCTGGCGGTCCTGGTCCGGGAGGGTGAAGGAGGGGGCGGGCACACCGATGGCAGGCGCCCCGGAACCGACGGTCGCAGAAGTCACGTCACCATCCTGCCTGAGCGCCCCGGGAGTCGCCGACGCCGGGTCAGCGGCGGCCCTTGGACGTGAGGCGGGTCCCGGACCAGTCGCGGCAGGCACTGATGCTGCTGGTGGCGTGGAGGCCCGCGGTGAACGCCGCCTCCTCGATGTCGGACGGCTCGACGTGGCCGTCGCGACCGGACTTGGGGGTCAGCAGCCAGACCACCCCGCCGTCGCCCAGATTGGTCAGGGCGTCGACCAGCGCGTCGGCGAGGTCCCCGTCGTCCTCCCGGAACCACACCAGCACGACGTCGGCCACCTCGTCGCTGCTCTCGTCCTCGATCTCGCCGCCGGTGATCGCCTCGATCGCGGCGCGCAGTTCCTCGTCGACGTCGTCGTCCCAGCCGAACTCCTGGACGACCTGGGAGACGACCACACCCAGGGGTCCAGACGACGACGTCCCCGCCTCCGCGGTGGCAGACACGTGGCCCTCCTCCTGGTCAACAGATGGTTCTCGACCGGGGCGGCCCCCCGGCTGGGGTACTAGTGCAGCCCACACCATGGCAGAGGCGCAACATCGACACCCGGGTAAGGTCGGCAGGACCGCCCCCGCCCCTGCACCATGGAGGTGTGGTCGGCACGATCAGTGCCGGGCGACCACGCACAGCACCCGGGCCCACGATGCGCGGGACGAGCAGTGGAGGATCCGTGACCCTGACGGACGACATGCCGACCGGCCCCGAGCCGGGGGCGGTTCCGGGCAGCTTCGACACCGACCCGGAGGAGACCGCCGAATGGGTGGACTCCTTCGATTCGGCGCTGGCCTCCGGGGGGCGGGAACGCGCGTCGTACCTGCTGCGACGTCTCGAGGAGCGGGCGGCGGCCCGCGGCATCGACGTGGGTGCCGGGGCGCGCGCGGCGGGCACCCCCAGCAGCGACGACACCGCCCGGCTGACGACCGACTACGTCAACACCATCTCGCCGGCGGACGAGCCCGAGTTCCCCGGCGACGAGGACGTGGAGCGCCGCTACCGCCGCTGGATCCGGTGGAACGCGGCGGTCATGGTCCACCGCGCTCAGGCGCCGAACATCTCGGTGGGCGGACACATCTCGACCTTCGCGTCCAGCGCGACCCTGTACGAGGTGGGGTTCAACCACTTCTTCCGGGGCCGCGACCACGACGGAGGCGGCGACCACGTCTTCGTCCAGGGCCACGCCTCCCCCGGGATCTACGCGCGGGCCTTCCTCGAGGGCAGGATCACCGAGGCCCAGCTCGACGGGTTCCGCCAGGAGAAGTCCCGGCCAGGTGGCCTGCCCAGCTACCCGCACCCACGCCTCATGCCGGACTTCTGGGAGTTCCCGACCGTCTCCATGGGTCTCGGGCCGCTCAACGCGATCTACCAGGCGAGCGTCGACAAGTACCTGGCGAACCGCGGGCTGCGGGACACCTCGCGCCAGCACGTCTGGGCGTTCCTCGGCGACGGTGAGATGGACGAGCCCGAGTCCCGCGGGGCGCTCCACGTCGCCGCCGCCGAGGGCCTCGACAACCTGACGTTCGTCGTCAACTGCAACCTCCAGCGCCTCGACGGACCGGTGCGGGGCAATGGCAAGATCATCCAGGAACTCGAGTCGTTCTTCCGGGGCGCCGGATGGAACGTCGTCAAGGTGGTGTGGGGCCGGGAGTGGGACCCCCTGCTGGCGACGGACGGCGACCGCGCCCTCGTCGACCTCATGAACCACACCCTCGACGGCGACTACCAGACCTACCGGGCCGAGAGCGGCGCCTACATCCGCGACCACTTCTTCGGCCGGGACCCGCGGACCAAGCAGCTGGTCGCCGACATGTCCGACGCCGACATCTGGAACCTCAAGCGGGGCGGGCACGACTACCGGAAGGTGTACGCCGCGTACGCGGCGGCCGTTCAGTCGAGCGGTCGGCCGACGGTGATCCTCGCCAAGACGATCAAGGGATACGGGCTGGGGTCGTCCTTCGCCGGGCGCAACGCCACCCACCAGATGAAGAAGCTCACCCTCGACGACCTCAAGCAGTTCCGCGACTTGCTGCGCATCCCCGTCAGCGACGCCGAGCTGGAGCGGGACCCCTACCGACCGCCCTACCACCACCCGGGTGCCGACGACCAGGTGATCTCCTACCTCCGGGAGCGCCGCCGCCGCCTCGGGGGGGACCTGCCGCGACGGGACCCGTCCCATCCTCGGCTGCGGCTGCCGGGCGAGGCGGCCTACGCGGTCGCCAAGCGCGGCTCCGGCAAGCAGCAGATCGCCACGACCATGGCCTTCGTGCGCCTGCTGCGCGACCTCATGCGGGACAAGGAGTTCGGCGAGCGGGTCGTGCCGATCATCCCGGACGAGGCCCGCACCTTCGGGATGGACTCGTTCTTCCCGACCGCGAAGATCTACAACCCGAAGGGGCAGCAGTACACCTCCGTCGACCGCGAGCTCATGCTGAGCTACAAGGAGGCCGTCGACGGGCAGATCCTCCACGTCGGGATCAACGAGGCGGGGTCCGTCGCAGCCTTCACGGCGGTCGGCACCGCCTACGCCACGCACAGCCTTCCCATGGTGCCGATCTACATCTTCTACTCGATGTTCGGCTTCCAGCGCACCGGGGACGGCATCTGGGCTGCCACCGACCAGATGGCCCGCGGCTTCCTGCTGGGGGCGACGGCCGGGCGGACCACCCTGACCGGCGAGGGGCTGCAGCACAACGACGGCCATTCCCCGCTGCTCGCCGCGACCAACCCGGCGGTCGTCAGCTACGACCCCGCCTACGCCTACGAGCTCGGCCACATCGTCCGGGACGGGCTGCGCCGGATGTACGGCGGCGAGGATTCCGCTCCCGGCGGCGGCGAGGACATCGTGTACTACCTCACCATCTACAACGAGCCGATGGTCCAGCCGGCCGAGCCGGCGGGCGTCGACGTCGAGGGCGTGCTGCGTGGCATGCACCTGGTGTCGCCCTCCGCGTCCGGCACGGCGCTGCAGCTGCTCGCCTCGGGGGTCGCCGTGCCGTGGGCGCTGGAGGCCCAGCAGCTGCTGCGCGACGACTGGGGTGTCGAGGCCGACGTCTGGTCGGTGACCTCGTGGACCGAGCTGCGCCGCGACGCCCTCGCCGCCGACGCCGACCACCTGGAGCGTCCCGGCGAGCCCCGCCGGACCCCGTTCGTCACCGGCCGGCTGGGCGAGCGGGTGGGAGGGCGCGGTGGTGCGTTCCTCGCCGTCAGCGACTACATGCGGGCGCTGCCTGACCAGATCGCCCCGTACGTGCCGGGCGACTGGGCGAGCCTCGGCACCGACGGGTTCGGGTTCAGCGACACCCGGCCCGCCGCCCGCCGGTTCTTCCGGGTCGACGGGCCGAGCATCGCGGTCCGGGCCCTGCAGGTCCTCGCCGCCCGCGGCGAGGTGGCCGCCGAGGCACCGGAGCAGGCGTACCGGCGCTACCGGATCGACGACGTCACGGCGGGCACGACCGGCACCGCCGGCGGCGACGCCTGACCCGGATAGAGTCGTGTCCCACGTAGTGTGGGGCGGGTGACAGATCGTGCCTGGCGGGTAAGAAGCACGGCACCCACCTGTTCTCCAGCGTCCACTGCGGCGGGCGGACTCGATGGACGCGGCTGAGATCCAGGCTCTGATTCGCGACCTGGAGACGGACCGGGTCGAACGCAAGGCGTCATACTCGGAGTCGGACAGCGTGAAGCAGACCGTCTGCGCCTATGCCAATGATCTACCTGGTCACCGCCTTCCCGGGATCGTGGCGATCGGAGTCGACGACAAGAGCGGCGAACCTGTGGGGTTGACCGTCGACGACAAGCTGCTCGTCACCCTGCGGAATATCCGCGACAACGGGCAGATCTATCCTTTTCCCAGCAGCGCTGTCCTCAGCTCTCATCGTGTCTCACTGACCGTGCCCGAGTCGATCAGACAGCTAGAAGAGATCATGCGTGGCCACATCGAGACTGCAGTGAGCTTCGCCGGTGCGGAGGGGGAACAGCGACGCCCCGACGTACCGTTCGGCAGCTTGCAACAGATCTTGTGGAATGCCTTGATTCATCGTAACTATGAGAACACCGCCACGCCCGTCCGAGTGTCCTGGTTCGAGGACCGAGTAGAAATCCTCTCACCCGGCGGACCCTACGGAACCGTGACGGTCGAGAACTTCGGATCACCGGGGCTGGCGGACTATCGAAATCCCACCCTCGCCGGACTGCTCGGACAACTCGGGTACGTTCAGAGGTTCGGCGTCGGCCTCGAGGTTGCGCGTCGCCACCTGCAAGTAAACGGCCACCCGCCGCTGGAGATCCAGGCCGAGCAGACATTCGTCAACGTGACAGTGAGGCTGTTGTCATGAGGCCGACCGTGGCGTTCTTCAACAACAAGGGCGGCGTGGGAAAGACGACCCTTGTGTTCCACGTCGCGTGGATGCTTCGCGAGCTCGGGAGACGCGTCGTGGTCGTCGATCTCGATCCTCAGGCAAATCTGACGTCCAGTTTCCTCACCGACGCCCAGGTGGAGGACCTGTGGACGGCGACGGCGCGACGAACTGTCTACGGCGCACTGGAGCCGCTACTCGAGGGTGAGGGGGGAATACAGCCTCCCCGGACGCAAGAAATAGTTGAGGGCCTGGCTCTCGTGGCGGGCGACCTGGCACTCTCAGGTTCCGAGCAAGAATTGAGCACAGCCTGGCCGAATGCCGGTGACGGTCAGCGGCGAGCGTTCAGGGTCTTGTCAGCGTTCAGTACGGTAGCCAAGGCCGCGGCGGACTCATATGGAGCAGATATCACACTCCTGGACGTCGGTCCGAACCTGGGAGCGATCAATCGAGCCGCCATGGTCGCGTCGACCCATGTTGTCGTTCCATTGGCTCCCGACCTGTACAGCCTGCAGGGACTGAGAAATCTCGGGCCCTCTCTCATGCAATGGCGTGACGAGTGGCGGACACGTCTGGAGACGAGCCCCCTGCGTCATGATGAACTTCCGGCCGGCGAGATGCGACCGGCCGGCTACGTCGTCCTGCAGCACGGCGTGCGTCTGGACCGAGTCGTCGGAGCCTACGACCGCTGGCTTCAGCGTGTGCCCCAAGAGTATCGAACTGCCGTGCTGGGTCACACCGAAACAGTCGGGGTCCCAGTGGAGAAGGATCCCCACTGCCTGGGACTGTTGAAGCACTATCACAGCCTGATCCCCATGGGTCAGGAAGCTCGGAAACCGATATTCCTGCTCAGAAGCGCGGACGGCGCGATCGGTGCGCACCAACAGGCTGTCCAAGCGGCCCATGGCCATTTCCAGGAGCTGACGGAACACATCGTCAAGGCCGTTACGGAGGAGTGAGGTGACCCGCCCGCTCGGCCAGCGACCCAGGTTGTCCGAGGAGTCGCTGCACCAGCTGGAGTGGGCGACCGGTCGGCTGGCGTCGGAGGTCGTGGCCCGGATGGAGGCCGAGCTGCCGTGGTTCTCGGCGCTCGGTGCCGACCAGCGGGCCGCGGTCGGCCTCATCGTCCAGTCGGGCATCCGGGAACTGGTCCGCTGGTACCGGCAGTACCAGGCCGGCGACGGGGCGCTGCCGCCGCTGCGCCACGCCGACCTCTTCGGCACCGCGCCGCGACAGCTCACCAGCACCATCACGCTGCAGCAGACGGTGTCGCTGGTCCGGATGGCGGTCGACACCTGCGAGCGGCGGCTGGAGACGATGCTGGGGGACGGCCTCGAGACCCCCGGCGCCCGCGAGATGCTGCTGCGGTACGCCCGCGAGGTCGCCTTCTCCGCCGCCGAGGTCTACGCCCGGGCCGCCGAGACCCGGGGGGCCTGGGACGCCAGGCTCGAGAGCCTCGTCGTCGATGCCGTCGTGCGCGGGGACGGCTCGGACGCCCTCGCCTCGCAGGCCTCCGCGCTGTCGTGGGACGCCGACCGGCCGACGACCGTGGTGGTCGCCGAGCCGGACCTCGCCGAGGCCAGCCCCGCACTGTGGCGACGGACGGCGCGCGACCACGACGCCGAGATCATCACGGGCCGCCAGGGTCCCCGGCTGGTGTGCCTCGTCGGCGGGCCGAGTGACCCGCTGCGGCTGGTGCGGGCCTTGCTGCCGCTGCTCGGGGAGGGTCCCGTGGTGGTCGGCCCGACCAGCCCGGGCCTGGCCGAGGCCGGGCGGTCGGCGCGCGCCGCCCTCTCGGGCATCGCCGCCGCCCGCGCCTGGCCCGAGGCGCCGCGCCCGGTGCTGGCGTCGGCGCTGCTGCCGGAGCGCGTCCTCGCCGACGACGACTCCGCGCGGCGGGAGCTGCGCGAGTGCGTCTACCGGCCGCTGGTCGCGACCGGCGGCGACCTGCTGGCCACGGTGTCGGCGTACCTGGCCCACGGCGGAACCCTCGAGGCCACGGCCCGTCAGCTGTTCGTCCACCCCAACACGGTCCGGTACCGGCTGGGACGGGTGGCCGAGCTGACCGGGCTGCGCCCGACCGACCCCAGGGACCGCTGGACCCTCCAGGTGGCGGTCGGGCTGGGGCGACTCGGCCCCGAGCGCGGCGGCGAGTGACTCGCGCCACCCCGCCGCCACTCCTCGGTCGACCGTGGGCCACACGTCACTTTTGGAGGGTCCCTCCAAAAGTCGCCCGGAAGAATGGTGGCGACCGGAGTCCACACGGACGGGCGTCGTCAGCCACTGTGTCCGAGTGCTAGTCGTCGTCTGCCCGGGGCAGGGCTCCCAGACCCCGGGCTTCCTCGCCCCGTGGATGGAGCTGCCGGGCTTCGGCGACCGGATGACGTGGCTCTCGGCCGTGGCCGGCCTGGACCTCGTGGCGCACGGAACCACGTCCGATGCCGACACCCTCCGGGACACCGCCATCGCCCAGCCGCTCATCGTGGCCGCGGGCCTGGTGTCGCTCCTGGAGGTCTTCCCCCACCCCGCGGACGCCTTCCGCCGGGTCGCCGCCGGTGGCGGGCACTCGGTCGGCGAGATCACGGCCGCGGCTGCGGCCGGAGTGATGACCGCCGAACAGGCCCTGGTCTTCGTCCGCGAGCGCGGCCGGGCGATGGCCCAGGCCAGCGCCGCGACACCGACGGGCATGAGCGCGGTCGTGGGCGGCGAGCCGGACGAGGTCGCCGCGGCCGTCGAGGCGGTGGGCCTCGACCTCGCCAACCGCAACGGGACCGGCCAGGTCGTGGCCGCCGGCCCGACCGAGGCCCTCGAGAAGCTCGCCGCAGACCCCCCGTCCCGCGCCCGGGTCATCCCGCTGCAGGTCGCGGGCGCCTTCCACACCAGGTTCATGGCCCCGGCGGTCGAGGTCCTCGAGCGGTACGCCCGGGCGCTCACCACCCACGACCCACGGTCCCGCCTGGTCTCCAACGCCGACGGGACGGTGGTCCATGACGGGCGCGAGGTGCTCCGGCGCCTGGTCGCCCAGGTGGCGCGGCCCGTGCGATGGGACCTCTGCCTCGAGACCTTCCGCGACCTCGGCGTCACCGGCCTCCTCGAGATCCCCCCGGCCGGGACCCTGGCCAACCTCGCCAAGCGGGCACTGCCCGGCGTCGACGTGGTGGCGTTGCGCACGCCGGACGACCTGCCGAGGGCCACCGCCCTGGTCAAGGAGCACGGCCGCAGCAGCCCGCTCGCGCTCAACCCGACGTGGCGCCTGGTCGTCAGCCCGGCCAAGGGCGTGGTCGCCGTCCCGGCGGACGTGGTCGAGGGTGGCGACGTGCCGCCCGGCAGCACCGTGGCCACGGTGTCGGGGCTGCGGGACCGCCACGAGGTGACGGCGGTCCACGGTGGCACGGTCGTCGAGTGGCTGGTCCACGACGGGGACCCGGTCTCGCCCGGTCAGCCCCTGCTCCGCCTTCACCCCACGGCGGGCGACACTCCGGGAGGACGCGGATGACGGTCGAGATCACTCCGCCGGCGGGAGCCGGTCACGCTCGCCTGCTCGGGGTGGGCGCCTACCAACCCGAGCGGGTCATCACCAACGACGAGGTCGTCACCTGGATCGACTCCTCCGACGAGTGGATCCGGGAGCGATCCGGCGTCGTCACCCGCCACTGGGCGCGCGAGGACGAGACCGTCGTCGACATGGCCCTGCCCGCCTGCACCCAGGCGCTGGAGCACGCCGGACTGCTGCCCGCCGACATCGACGCGGTCGTGGTGTCGACGGTCTCCTGGCCGTACCAGACGCCGTCGTCGGCCACCGTGCTCGCCGAGCAGCTCGGGGCGACCCCGGCCGCTGCGTTCGACATCTCGGCGGCGTGCGCCGGCTTCTGCTATGGGGTCTCGCTGGCGCACGACATGGTCCGCGGCGGCAGCGCCCGGCACGTCCTGGTGGTCGGGGTCGAGAAGCTCTCGGAGTACACCGACAAGCACGACCGCTCGACGTCCTTCCTGTTCGGGGACGCGGCGGGAGCGGTGGTCGTCGGGCCCAGCGACACCCCGGGCATCGGCCCGACGATCTGGGGCAGCGACGGCGCCCAGTGGCGGACCATCCGCAACCGGCAGTCGTGGACCGACCTGCGCACCGCGGACGGCACCCGGATCGAGGGGGCGTGGCCGGCGCTGGAGATGGCGGGGCCGACCGTCTTCCGCTGGGCGGTGTGGCAGATGGCCCCGGTCGCGGCCAAGGCGCTGGAGGCAGCCGGGATCCGGGCGGACCAGCTCGACGTCTTCCTCCCCCATCAGGCCAACGTCCGCATCATCGACGCCATGGTGAAGGAGCTGGGCCTGCCGGACACCGTGCCCGTGGCCCGTGACATCGCCCGCTCCGGCAACACCTCCGCCGCCTCGATCCCGCTGGCGATGCGGCGGATGCTCGACGAGGGCACCGCCCGCCCCGGCGACCTGGCCCTGTGCATCGGCTTCGGCGCCGGGCTCGTCTACGGCGCCCAGGTCGTCCGGTTGCCCTGACCTCCGCCCGGCCGACGGCACACCGTCGATCGGGAGCACCCGACCACACGACGCACCCTGCACCTGCACCTGCACCTGCACCCTGCGGCCAGCCTGCCGCCGGGCCCGTCCCCGAGAGGAAGACCGACATGGCCACCGAGCAGGAGATCCACGCCGGCCTCGCCGAGATCGTCAACGAGGAGACCGGGCTGCCGGTCGACGCCGTCGACCTGTCGAAGTCGTTCACCGACGACCTCGACATCGACTCGCTGTCGATGATGTCGATCGTCGTCAACGCCGAGGAGCGCTTCAGCATCCGGATCCCGGACGAGGACGTGAAGAACCTCGCCACCGTCCAGGACGCCGTGTCGTACATCGCTCAGGCACAGGGCTGACGGTCCGTCAGGGCACCCCCTCATCGCCATCCGGGGCCCGCGGCCTCACGCGCAGTCCCCGGAGTCACCGTCGAGGAGTCGCGGAGGAGTCGCCATGAGCAGGTCCGTCGTCGTCACCGGGCTGGGGGCCACCACGCCCCTGGGCGGCGACGTCCCCACCACCTGGGCCGCCGCCCTCGCCGGCACCAGTACCGCCCGGCCGTTGCACGGTCCCTGGGTCGCCGAGTGGCAGGGCGACTTGGCCCTGCCCGTCGGGTTCGGCTGCCAGCTCGCCGTTCCCGCCTCGGAGGTCCTCGAGAAGGTGCACACCAAGCGCCTGGACCTCTCCGGGCAGTACGCCCTCGTGGCCGCCCGGGAGGCCTGGGCCGACGCCGGGCTCGACGGCGACGCCTCGGTGCCCGCCGACCGCCTCGGCGTCGTCGTGGGCAGCGGCATCGGCGGGATCGGCACCACCCTCGCTGCCTACGACACGTTGCGGGCCAAGGGCGCGCGGCGGGTCCACCCGTTGACGGTCCCGATGCTCATGCCGAACGGCCCGGCTGCGGCGATCTCCATCGAGCTGCGCGCCCGGGCGGGCACCCACACCCCGGTGAGCGCCTGCGCCACCGGTGCGGAAGCGATCGCCGCCGCGGCGGACATGATCCGGTCAGGGCGCGCGGACGTCGTCGTCGCGGGAGGCACCGAGGCGGCCATCGTCCCGCTCTGCATCGCCGGGTTCGCCGCGATGCAGGCACTGAGCACCCGGGAGGACGACCCGGCACGGGCCAGTCGGCCCTACGACAGCGCGCGGGACGGCTTCGTCCTCGGCGAGGGCGGCGCGGTCGTCGTCCTGGAGTCGGCCGAGCACGCCGCAGCCCGCGGAGCGAGGGTGCACGCCGAGCTGCTCGGCGCGGGAGTCTCGTCGGATGCCCACCACATCGCCGCGCCCGAGCCGGACGGCTCCGGCGCGGCAGCCGCCATGACGGCGGCCCTGCAAGCCGCCGGGGTCTCCCCGGCCGATGTCCACCACATCAACGCCCACGCCACGTCCACCCCGATCGGGGACGTGGCGGAGGCCGCCGCGATCCGGCTCGCTCTGGGAGCGGCTGCGGACGGGGTGGCGGTGTCGGCGACCAAGTCGATGACCGGGCACCTGCTCGGCGCCGCCGGGGCGCTCGAAGCCGTCTTCACGATCCTTGCCCTGCGCAACCGGACCGCCCCGCCCACCGTCAACCTCGACGACCTCGACCCCGCCGTCGACCTCGACGTCGTCGGCAAGGACCCTCGCCCGCTCGGCCCGGGCAGCTCGCAGCTCCTCGGGCTGAACAACTCGTTCGGGTTCGGCGGGCACAACGTCGCCCTGCTGTTCGGGAGCCGCTGATGTCCGCCACCGTCCCCACCTCCGCGACCACCGACGGCCTCGCCGTGACAACCACCCCGGAGCGACCCCTGGTCGAGCACCGGCCGCCTGACCCTCGCGACCCGCGCCCCCGGCTCGAGTCGTTCGCCGACCCCGGATCGGTCGTCCCCCTGCACGCCCCGGACAACTCGGGAGTCCTCGCCGCCCGCGCCCTCGTCGACGGCGTGCCCGCGGTGGTCTTCGCCTCCGATGCCCGGTACCAGGGCGGCGCCATGGGTTCCGACGGCTGCCGGCACATCGTGGCGGCCTACGACCGGGCGCTCGCCGACGGCGTACCCATCGTGGGGATCTGGCACTCCGGCGGCGCCCGGCTCGCCGAGGGTGTCGTGAGCCTGGACGCCGTCGGTCGGGTCTTCGCCGCGATGACGCGGGCGTCGGGACGGATCCCCCAGATCAGCGTGGTGGTGGCGGCCGCCGCCGGTGGAGCGGCGTATGGGCCCGCGCTGACCGACATCGTGGTCCTGGGCCCGGAGGGCCGGATCTTCGTCACGGGCCCGGACGTCGTCCGCTCGGTGACCGGAGAGGCCGTGGACGCCCTGCGCCTCGGCGGCCCGGAGCCGCACGGCCGGCGCTCGGGGGTGGTGCACGTCGTCACCGAGACCACCGAGGAGGCCTACGAGCGGGGTCGCCGGCTCGTCACGCTCCTCGGGGCGCCCGGGCGGGTGGACCCGCAGGCGGTCGAGGCCCGTGACGTGGGGCGGCACCTGCCCGACTCGGCCAAGCGCGCCTACGACGTCCACCCCGTCGTCGACGAGCTCCTGGACTCCCCCGGCCTCGAGCTGCACCCGCGGTGGGCACCGAACGTCGTCACCACCCTCGGCCGCCTCGGCGGCGGGACGGTCGGGGTGGTGGCGAACAACCCGATGCGCCTCGGCGGGTGCCTGGACTCCACCTCGGCGGAGAAGGCGGCCCGCTTCGTGCGGATGTGCGACGCCTTCGGCATCCCCCTGCTCGTCCTCGTCGACGTGCCCGGCTACCTGCCGGGAGTCGGCCAGGAGTGGGACGGGGTGGTGCGGCGCGGCGCCAAACTGCTGCACGCGTTCTCCGAGTGCACCGTGCCCCGGGTCACGCTGGTCATGCGCAAGGCCTACGGCGGGGCGTACATCGCCATGAACTCGCGCTCCCTGGGCGCCACCCGGGTGCTGGCGTGGCCGACGGCCGAGATCGCCGTCATGGGCGCGGTGGCGGCGGTGCGGATCCTGCACCGCCGCCGCCTCGCCGAGGTCCCCGAGGACGCCCGGGCGGCCGTCGAGCAGGAGCTGGCCAGCGAGCACGAGCGACTGGCGGGCGGCCTGGACCGGGCGATCGAGATCGGTGTCGTCGACGAGGTCGTCCGGCCCGTCGAGACCCGGGGGGCGCTGGCCCGGGCCGTCGCCGACGCCCCTGCCACCCGCGGCTCCCACGGCAACATCCCCCTGTGAGGCCGCCCGGGGCCCCGCCGGAGACTCCGTCCCCGCCGGATCGACGATCCCGGGGTGGGCCATCCCCGGGTGGACGATCCCCGGGTGATGGGCGGGACCGGCAGCAGCGGGGCTGAGCGACGGACGAGTCCGTCAGCCGACCCGGTGGAGCCAGCGGACCGGGGAACCATCGTGGTCGGCGCCGGCCCGGAACGGCTCCAGCTCGTCGTCCCAGGCGGCGCCCAGCGCAAGACCGAGCAGCCGCCGCACCTCGCCGGGGTCCGCCTCGGCGAGAGCGGCCCGGAGCCGGTCCTCGGGCACCACGACGTTGCCGTGGACATCGACGACCGCGTGATGGAGGCCGAGGTCGGGGACGTGGCTCCACCGGCCGCCGTCGCAGCCGCGGCTCGGCTCCTCCGTGACCTCGAACCGCAGATCCGGCCACCCGCGCAGGGCACTGGCCAACCGGGGACCGAGACCCTGGTCACCCAGCCACGGAAACTCCGCCCGCAGGAGACCAGGGGCGACCGGCTGGACGGTCCATTCGAGCTGGACGCGACGGCCCAGCACGCGACCCGCGGCCCACTCGACGTGAGGGCACACGGCACGGGGTGCGGAGTGCACGAAGAGCACCCCGCGGGTGGGTCCGGACACTGGTCCTCCTGAGGTGTGCTCGAGGTGCGTCTTCCCCTACGCCCTCGAACCTCGGAACGGCCCGTGCCCGGCAATCGGACCGGATCAGTATGGGGCGAGCACGACGCCCGCGCCACCAGGACCGGGGATTGGGCCCGCACCGGGGATACTCGGGACACCGGGGCGGTGACGATCCGGTCACATCCGGCGTCCGGGGCCCTGCCGGTGCCCGGAACGGCGCGGCGAGGAGGACGCGCGGTGACGACGAGCGAAGGAGGAGCGGCATGGCGAGGTGTTCACCGACCGTGCGGCTGCTGGCCGCGGTCGGACCGGTGGTTGCCGCCGTGCCGTGGCAGGCACTGGGCCGGCGGCTCGGGCTCCCGTTCCGTCGGCCGTCCGCCCGGGAGGTGGTGACCGCCGTCCCGGCGACCGTCGCCGCGGCCGCGGTCTCCGCCGTCGTCGTCCAGCGCCTCGCCGGCTCCGTCGCCGGCGTCGACCGGCGGGCTCCCGTGGGAGGGGGCCGGCGGGCGGCCGTGGTCGGCGCCGATCCCTTCCCGGTCCTCGGTCCGTACGCCTCGGCCGCCGCCGCCGTGGCCGCGACGCGGTCCGCAGCGCGATCCGCCGCGACACCCGCCGCCCGGATGCGTGCGGTGGCCGCCGCCGCGGTGCTCGTCGCCGGCCGGCACGCCCTGTACCGAGTGCTCGACGCCGCACTCTCCGCGTCCGGGCCCCCGCCGCCGCCCCCACCGGGACCGGACCTCGCACTCAACGTGGGACCGACGTCGCGCCGTGGCCGCGCGCCCGACGGCTTCGTCGTCTACTTCGACGGCGTCGGGCGCGCCACGCCACGCACCACACCCGTCGGCCGCCAGTTCGCGGAGGCGATCCACCGGCGGCTGCCGACGTGGACGGTGGTCATGAGCCTCATGCCGAACGACGTGACCCAGCGCCCGGCGTGGCAGCGCCCGGTCACCGGCCCGCTCTGGCGGCACCTCGGGCAACACGACCGCGGCTGGCTGATCGCCCGGGGCATCTGGGAGGGGATCGTCGCCGTCGACCGGCGCTACCAGCGACGGCTCATGGCCGGGCACACCGTGGCCGTCCTCGCCCACGCCCTGGCCGCCGGCTACCGACCGGGCAGCGGGGCACCGATCGTCCTGGTGGCCCTCTCCGCAGGAGCCCAGACGGCGCTGCACGTGGCGTCGGACGTCGCCCGCGCCCTCGGCGGCGCGCCCCTCGACGTCGTCACCCTCGGCGGGTTCGCCGACGGCGGGGCCGACCTGTCGGGCGTGCGGCGGGTCCACGCCGCCGTGTCCTGGGGGGATCCCGCGGAGCTCGCGGCCGTGCCCTTCCTGCCGTCCAGGTGGACCGCGCTGCACGTCGGTGGCTGGTCCCGGGCCCGGCGGGCCCGGAAGGTCGTCGTGCATCGCGTCGACTACACCACGCACGTCGGGCGCACCGGCTACCTGGGCCGGGCGGTGACCGCGGACGGCCGGACGCGGCTGGATCAGTCGGCGGACCTCGTGGCGCACGCCGCGCGTGAGCTGACGCGTCATCCGCAGGGCGGAGCCGCCCGGAACCGGGGCCGAGAACCTTCGCCCCCACGGCCTTCCGGCGGGCCCCTGCGGCGCCACGAGCCCGGCGAGACGTCGGCGGGAGACCCGTGACGACCCCGCGCCGGCCCGCCCGCCTCACGGATGCCGTCACCAACGCGGCGGAGTCGGCCGCGGCCGCCGCCCGTGACCCCGCGGCCCGGCTCGAGGCCGCACACACCAGTGCGGCGGCGGTCGTGGCCCGACTCGGTGATCCCACCGACGATCGGGCCCGGGCACGCATGACCAGCGCGATCGACAGCGACGACGGGCTCGAGGCCGCCGCCCGGCTGTGGGCCGCCGCAGCCCCGGTGTCGCTGCCGGGCGCGCTGTGGCGGCTGGTGGCGCTGCGGCACGGCGTCCGCCACCACCCGGTGGAGGCCTCCCGGGACTTCGATGCCGGCCGGGCGCACGTGCCCGTGGCCGAGGTGGTGGCCGGCGTGGCGGACCCGCCGGGGCCGTTGGAGGTCCGCCAGCTGGTGGACGACGTGCTGGCAGGGGTCGGGGGGGTGGACTTCGACACCACGCTGGAGCGGGCCGCGGCATTCGCCCGGGTCATGGCCGTCGGCCGCTCGTTCCGGGCCGACGACCTGGACCGGTCGGCGAGCCCGGGGACCGCACCCGGATCCGGTCCGGGCGAGGAACCCGGACCGGCCGAGCCGGACGACGCGGGGCGACTCACGCGATCCGCGGCCGCCCTCGTCACCATGGCGGGCCACCTGGAGGCCGCCGCCCGCGCCTGGCGGGCCGGGAGCCTGGACTGACGGATCAGAGAGGGTGCGCCGGGCCGGGAGCGCCTCACGGCGCGTGGCCGCTCGAAGCGGCGGATGATGGAGCCCGGGGCTGCCGCGGCCCGGCGCAGACCTACGGTAACCCAGCCCTCCCGCCGAGGGGTCCGCGGGCCACCCGACCGCCCGGCAGGATGCCCGGGTGACCGATCCGCTGCCCGCCGGTGCCCGGGGCTGGCCCGTGGGCGCGACGCTGGTCGTGCTGGCGGTCATGCTGTTCTCGCTCAACGCCGGCACCTCGGCGGTGGTGCTGCAGGCCGGGGTGACTCCGGAGGCTCTCGCGGCCGTGCGCGCCCTCGGTGCCGCCTCGGTCCTCGGGCTCGCACTGGTGGCCACCGGACGGGCCCGGACCCTGGCCGTGCCCCGGCACCAGTGGCCCTGGCTGGTGCTGTACGGGGCGGGCGGGGTCGCGCTGGTCCAGTGGGCCTACTTCGTCGCCATCGACCGGCTTCCCATCGGGTTGGCCCTGCTGCTGGAGTACCTGGCGCCGCTGGTCATCGCCCTCGTCGCGCGGTTCTGGCTGCGCCGTCCGGTGTCCCGGCTGGTCTGGCCGGCGCTCGCCCTCGCTCTCGGCGGACTCGCCCTGGCGACCCGGGTGCCAGGCGGCGGCCTGGACCCGGTCGGCATCGCGGCCGGACTCGGTGCCGCGGCCGCGTTCTCGGTGTACTTCCTGGTCGGTGAGCGGCTCGTGACCGAGCGGGACGCCCTCAGCACGACGTTCTGGGGGTTCGCGATCGCGGCCGTCGTCAGCGTGGTCCTCGCGGCGCCCGCCCTGCCGGCTGCGGCTCGCCTCGCCGCGGGGACGGCGCCGCTCCCGACAACCGTGGGCGGCCTTCCGGTCCCGGTCTGGGTGCTGCTGGCCGTCGTCGTGCTGCTGGGGACGCTTGCGCCGTTCGCTGCGGTCACGGCGGCGCTGGGCTGGCTGCCGGCCACGCTGGTGTCGATCATCGGAACCGGCGAGGTCGTGGGCGCCGCCGCCGTGGCGTGGTGGTGGTTCGGCCAGACCCTCTCGGCCGTCCAGGTGGCGGGCTTCGCCCTGGTCGTGTCGGGGGTGGTGCTCGCCCTCCTGGCGCGCGGCAGCGGTTCGGCAGACCCGCCTGGGCAGCGCGCGTGAGCCCTGGCAGGGTGAGCGGCGTGAGCGCCTCCCCCGCCGACCTGGCCCGCCGGTTCCCGCCCGGCTTCGTGTGGGGGGCAGCCACCGCTGCCTACCAGATCGAGGGGGCCGCGACCGAGGACGGGCGGGGGCCGTCGATCTGGGACACCTTCAGCCGGGTCCCGGGCGCGGTGCTGGGCGGCGACACCGGAGACACCGCGACCGACCATTACCACCGCCTGGCGGAGGACGTCGCCCTGATGGCGGACCTCGGCCTGCGGGCGTACCGGTTCTCGATCGCCTGGCCCAGGGTCCAGCCCGCGGGCTCCGGGCCGGTCAACCGGGCGGGGCTGGACTTCTACTCCCGGCTGGTCGACGCGTTGCTGGAGCGGGACATCACGCCGGTCGCCACGCTCTACCACTGGGACCTGCCGCAACCGCTGGAGGACGCCGGCGGCTGGCCGGTGCGCGACACCGCGGAGCGGTTCGCCGAGTACGCGAGCGTCGTCGCCGCCGCCCTCGGCGACCGGGTCGGCGTCTGGACGACGTTCAACGAGCCCTGGTGCACCGCCTTCCTCGGCTATGCCGCCGGCGTCCACGCGCCCGGCCGGACGGACCCGGCGGCGTCCCTGGCCGCCGCGCACCACCTCAACCTCGCCCACGGCCTGGGCGTGCAGGCGCTGCGGCGGGAGGCGCCCGGGCGCCCGGTGTCGGTGGTGCTCAACGTCCACCTGGTGCGGCCGGCCGGGGACGGCGCGCCCGACGTCGAGGCCGCGCGCCGGGTCGACGCGGTGGGCAACCAGGTCTTCCTCGGCCCCATGCTGCGGGGCCGGTACCCCGACGACCTGCTGGCCGACACCGCCGCGGTCACCGACTGGTCGTTCGTCCGCGACGGGGACGCGGCCACGGCTCATGCCGGCGGGGTGGACCTGCTGGGGGTGAACTACTACACGCCGACGGTCGTCGGGCACTGGGACCGGTCGGGACCGCGGCGGGACGCCGACGGCCACGGCGGCGGGCGCTCGCCGTGGCCGGGCTGCGGGGACGTGGAGTTCCTGCCGCAGGACCGCCCGGTCACCGACATGGGGTGGCCGGTGGACCCGTCCGGGCTCACCGAGCTGCTGACCCGGCTGGGCCGGGCGTTCCCGGGCCTGCCGCTGATGGTGACGGAGAACGGTGCCGCCTACCCGGACGACACCCGCCCGGCCGGCCCGCTGGCCGACGTCGACCGGACCGCCTACCTGGCCGACCACGTCGCCGCGGTGGCGGACGCCCGGGACGCCGGGGTGGACGTCCGCGGGTACCTCGTGTGGTCGCTGCTCGACAACTTCGAGTGGGCCTACGGGTACCGCAAGCGGTTCGGCATCGTCCGGGTCGACTACGCGACCGGCGAGCGCACGCCCAAGGACAGCGCCCGCTGGTACCGCGACCTGCTCGCGGCGGCTCCCCGATGACGCACGCGGACGAGGCCCACACCGGCGACATCGGCGGGCGGCTGAACTGGCTGCGCGCCGGTGTGCTGGGCGCGAACGACGGCATCGTGTCGGTGGCCGGGCTGGTCGTGGGGGTCGCCGGGGCGACGTCGAGCCGCACCGCGGTCCTCGTGGCCGGGATCGCCGGCCTGGTGTCGGGGGCGTTCTCCATGGCGGGCGGCGAGTACGTCTCGGTCAGCACCCAGCGCGACGCCGAGCGGGCGCTGCTGGACAAGGAGCGCCGGGAGCTCGCCGAGATGCCGGAGGCGGAGCTCGACGAACTGGCGGAGATCTACCGCGCCAAGGGGATCAGCCCGGGCCTCGCCCGCCGGGTCGCCGAGGAGCTGACCGCGCACGACGGGCTCGGCGCCCATGCCGAAGCCGAGCTCGGCATCGACCCCGACGCCCTCACCAGCCCGTGGCAGGCGGCTGGCGCGTCCTTCGTCGCCTTCGTGCTGGGCGCGGCCCTGCCCCTGGTGGCGATCACCGTGCCGGCCGCACCCTGGCGACTGGCCGCGTGCGTTCTCGCCGTCGTGGTCGCGCTCGCCCTCACCGGAGTGGTGAGCGCGCGGCTCGGCGGGGCCGGGGTGCCCCGGGCGGTCGCCCGCAATGTCGGGCTCGGGACGCTGGCCATGACCGTGACGTACGCGGTCGGGAGCCTCGTCGGCACTCAGGTGTGACGGGCGTCGGGGTTCAGCCCGGTGCTGCGCCGGCCGTGCCCCGCTGGCTCCCGTCCCCACCCGGACCGTGCTTCTCCACCGAGACCGTGCTCTCCACCGGGCCGTGCTTCTCCGCAGTCATTGCAAGCGGCAATCTGCACTGTGCAACTACTCGTGACGACATGTCCCGTCCGCGGTCCGCCGAACGAGTGACTTACTCGAACATGTGTTCGATGAAGTGGGGGGCGTGACACGCTGAGGCCGTGGCGTACGGCGGGATGCGGGGCATCGGGGTGCCCCTCGGGGACCGCGCCATCGCCCGATCGGGCGCGGCGCCGCTCCCGCCCCGGCAGCCGCCGACGGGCCGCGAAGGCCGGGCAGACCCTCCGCTGCACTGCTGGGTGAGCCACCCGGCGGACCCGGTCACGGACCGCTCCCCCGGCGTCCTCGTGGAGTGGCGCCATCGGGACGACCGGTGGTGGGGGCTCGTCGTCTTCGTCATCGAGGACGGCGGGCACCCGGCGGTCGTCACCCGGCTGCTGCCCGCCGAGGTGCTGTCGCCCGCGTGAGACGCCGTCGCTCCGGCCTCGGTCGGCGCGACCACGATCAGACCACGATCAGACCACGAGGAAGTCCAGCAGCGCGGCGTTCACCTCGTCGGGGTGGGTGGCGAGCAGGCCGTGCGGGCCGCCCTCCACCATGACCAGCCGGCTGTCGGGGAGCAGCTCGTGCGACCGGCGCCCGGAGACCTCGAACGGGACGATGGCGTCGGAGTCGCCGTGGAGCACCAGCGCCGGGACGGTGACGGCGCTCATCTCGGCCCGGAAGTCCGTCGTCGAGAAGGCGCCGATGCAGTCGAGGGTGCCCTGGGGCGAGGCCTCGCTCGCGATCCGCCAGAAGTAGTGCCGCGCCGGCTCGCTCAGCAGCTCGGGGCGCCGGTCGAGGCCGAAGAACCCCTTGGTGAAGTGGTCGAGGAAGGCCAGCCGGTCCCCCTGGACGCCGGCCCGCAGCCCCGCCAGCGTGGCGTCGTCCACCCCGCCCTCGGGGTTGTCGTCGCCGAGGTGCAGGTACGGCGGCACCGCCGCCACCAGGGCGACCGACCGGACACGGTCGGCACCGTGGCGCGAGACGTAGCGGACGACCTCTCCGCCGCCCATGGAGAAGCCGACGAGCGTGGCATCGCGCAGGTCCAGGTGATCGACGAGGGCGGCGAGGTCGTCGGCGAAGGTGTCGTAGTCGTAGCCCGTCCACGGCTGTGACGACCGGCCGAAACCACGCCGGTCGTAGGTGACGACGCGGTGCCCGGCCGCCACCAGGGCCGGCACCTGGCGCTCCCAGGACCGCCCGCTGAGCGGCCAGCCATGGATGAGGACGACCGGGCGCCCGGCGCCGTGGTCCTCGTAGTAGATCTCGACGGGGGCCCGTTCCGCCGGGCCGGCGACGCTGACGTACGGCACCCGCCCAGCCTGGCCCAGCCGGCGCGGCCGCGCCAGGGCGGTTGCCCGGTGGGGACGCGCCGACGGCTCGGCCCGCCGGGACCGGCCGTGCCACCCTGACCCCCGCGCCGCGGCCCGTGAGAGCTGAGAGAGGACCGACATGACGGACCCCGATCTGTCGAGCCCAGCACCTGCCACCGGCACCGTGCGGTTCGCCGCCGCCGTCACGGGACTGGTCGTGGCAGGGGCCGCCGTCACGCTGTCCTACCTGGGCCTGCTGGAGTTCGCCGCGAGCGCGGGGATCGAGTGGCCGTACACCCTGCTCTTCCCGCTCACCGTCATCGGGACGGTCGCCATCGGCTTCCTGGCGGCCCTCCAGGCGGCGCTGGTGGGCGAGCGCGGGGTGTTCGGTCGCGTACTGGTCGCCTTCGGGGCAGCCGTCCTCGCCTGGGGCGGCGTCTCCGGGACCGAGGCGGTGGCCGAGCCGACCGCCCTGGCGGCCCACGTGCTGCCGCCGGTGGCGCTGCTGCTCACCTCGGAGGCGCTGCTCCACATCGTCCGTCGGTACGGCCCACCCCGACCAGGTCGGCCGTCACTCCTGGCCGCCGCGCGGCGCGGGGCGGAGGGGAGCAGGAAGGACCGGAAGGCGACGGAGATCGCGAAGTCCACCGACAGGGCACCCGGCAAGGCCGGCGAGAAGGCCCTCGGCGAGAAGGCCGCCGGCAAGCCGGCGCCGGGCCGGGCCGAGAGCACCGGCCCCCGCGGCCTCGGCCGTGGCCGGCGTCCCGCGGACGACGAGGCAGCGCGTCGCAGGACCCAACCAGTCGGCGCCGACGGATGAGGTAGCGCCGACGCGCGACGTGACACCAACAGCCGACGTGACACCAGACAGCCGACGTAGCGCCGGGGCGGCGGTCCCGCCACACTGCGCCCATGGTGATCGCCAGGCCGCAGAGCGCCCGTGACTACGACCTCGTCGTCATCGGGTCCGGCCCCGGCGGCCAGAAGGCGGCCATCGCCGCCGCCAAGCTGGGCCGGCGGGTCGCCGTCGTCGAACGCAAGCACATGGTCGGCGGGGTGTGCATCAACACCGGGACCATCCCCAGCAAGACGCTGCGCGAGGCCGTCGTCTACCTCACCGGGATGTCGCAGCGCGACATGTACGGCGCGAGCTACCGGGTCAAGAGCGAGATCACGGTGGAGGACCTGTTCGCCCGGACCCAGCACGTCATCGGCCGCGAGACCGAGATCATCCGGGCCCAGCTCATCCGCAACCACGTCGACCTGCTCACCGGCACCGCCCGGTTCGCCGACCCGCACACGATCACCGTGACCGGCGACCCGGGGCACCCGTCGGCGACCGTCACCGCCGACCACGTGGTCGTCGCCACCGGCACGGCCCCCGCCCGCCCCGCCACCGTGCAGTTCGACGGCCGGCGCGTCGTCGACTCCGACGGTGTCCTGGAGCTGCAGGACGTCCCGAACTCCATGGTGGTCGTCGGGGCCGGGGTGATCGGGGTGGAGTACGCCTCGATGTTCGCCGCGCTCGGCACCCGGGTCACGATCGTCGACAAGCGCCCCCGGATGCTCGACATCTGCGACCCCGAGATCGTCGAGTCGCTCAAGTTCCACCTGCGCGACCTCGCGGTGTCGTTCCGCCTCGGCGAGGAGGTCGCCGCGGTCGAGTCCGCCGACCACGGCACGGTGACCACCCTGGCCTCGGGCAAGCGGATCGCCGCCGACACCGTCATGTACTCCGCCGGCCGCCAGGGCCAGACCGCCGACCTCAACCTGGCCGCGGCCGGGCTGGACGCGGACGCGCGAGGACGGATCGCCGTCGACGACCAGTACCGCACCGCCGTGTCCCACGTCTTCGCCGTCGGCGACGTCATCGGGTTCCCCGCGCTCGCGGCGACCTCGATGGACCAGGGCCGCCTGGCGACCTACCACGCGTTCGGCGAGCCGGTCCGCGACCTCATGTCGCTGCAGCCGATCGGGATCTACACGATCCCCGAGATCTCCTACTGCGGGCGCACCGAGGAGGACCTCACCGGCTCCGCGATCCCCTACGAGGTGGGCGTCGCCCGCTACCGCGAGCTCGCCCGCGGGCAGATCGTCGGCGACTCCTACGGCATGCTCAAGCTGCTCGTCCACCTCGAGACCCGGGAGCTGCTCGGCGTCCACGTGTTCGGCACCGCCGCCACCGAGCTCGTCCACATCGGCCAGGCCGTCATGGGCTGCGGCGGCACCGTCGACTACCTCGTCGACACCGTCTTCAACTACCCCACGCTGTCCGAGGCCTACAAGGTCGCCGCCCTCGACGCCACCAACAAGCTGCGCCAGGTCGCCAACTTCGCCCGCTGAGACTTCGTCGGCGTCGGCAACCTCACAGGCCGCCCGAGGGGATGAGCTTCGCGTACTGGTCGTGGAACCCGAACTCCGGTGACACCGGCGGCCTGGTCGCCGACGACTGGTCCTCTCCCGAGCAGGACAAGCTCGACGCCCTGGCACCGCTGCTCGACTGACGCGGCGCCCTCGAGGCGGCGCCCGGGGGAACGTGAGCGCTGCGGTTCGCCGAACGGCCCGTCGGCTACTCCCTGGACCGGACTCGTCACCTGTAGTACGAAGCCCTGGTGCGGCTTCGCGGAGGGAGAGACGACTCCCCGGCAGCAGCCGAGTTCGAGGGGTTCGTCCGGCGCCACGCCGCCGACCTCAGCCGCTTGGCGTACCTGCTGACCGGTGACGCCGACGAGGCCGACGACCTGGCGGGTGACGTCATGCTGGTCGCCTGGCAGCACTGGGACCGGGTGAGCGGCGCGACGAACCCGGTCGCCTACCTGCGGCGCACCACCACGAACCTGGCAGCGAGCCGGATCCGCCGCAAGCAGCTGTGGCGGTCGCGGCTGCCGCTGCTGGGCGCGGACGTCGATCCGTCGAGCCGGCCACCCGACGGCTCGGCGGTCGACGTCCGCGCGGCACTCGCGCGGCTCCCGGCGCGTCGGCGCGCGTGCGTGGTGCTTCGGCTGGCCTTCGACCTGTCCGAGCATGAGGTCGCCGACACCCTCGGGATCAGCGTCGGCACGGTGAAGAGCCAGACCTCCAAGGCCGTGCGAGTGCTGCGGGGCCTGCTGGACGACGAACCAGTGACCCCGGCGGCTGCCACCTCACCGCGCCGCGCGGCCTCCGACGAGATCGAGCGCACGCTGTTCGAACGCCCGCCTCACGAGCGTCCCGGGGCCGACCGGTGAGCCTGCCGCCCGCCCCGGACCCGCAGCGGGTGTCCGATCTGCGCCACGCCGAGGCGTCACGTCACGAGCCCGACCTCGCCCGGATCGGGATGCGGGTCCGTCGGCTGATGGCAGGGCGGCCGAGCGGGCACGGCCCGGGTCGACGCTTCGCCGGACCTCCACGAACACTCCGCACGACCGGGCAACCTTCTGCTCGCCCCAAGCGACCAGTGGGTGAGATGCACAAGTGTGGGCCCGGGTCGCCAGAGATCGAGCGCTCCGCCGGTGACGGAGTCGCCGGCGGAGCGGCTGAGGCCGCGCCGGACCGCTCGACCCGCAAGGGGGTGGTCCGGTGAGCGGGACACCCGGTGAGGACGCACTCACCCGGCGCCTGCGGGCAGCGGCCGCGAGCCACCATCCCGACGTCGAGCGCGTCGTCTCGCGGGTCATGCGCGACACGGCGATCGCCCGCCCGACCGGGCGCGCGCCCGGCCGGCGGGGCTGGGACCTGCCCGGCTGGCTGCTTCCCGTGGTCGCGTCGGCAGCGACGGTCACAGTCATCGCGGTGGCCGTCGCCGTGCTCCGCCCGGACGGGACGGTGGTCCCCGCGAACCCGTCGCCCATCGGGACGGCGGCCCCCTCGGTCCCGCCGCCCTCCGCCACCGCGGCCCCCTCGGTCCCGCCGCCATCCGCCACCGCGGCCCCCTCGGTCCCCCCGCCCTCCGACCCGCCGGCCCCGACCTCCGAGGAACCTCCGGACCCACCCACCGACGTCACCGCAGCCACCGGGATCGCGGTCGTGGCACTGTCGGAGCCCGCCACCCGGTTGACGCTGTCCCCCGCCAGCGGACGCGACTGGCTGGTGGGCGGGACGGACGAGGCGTCGCCCTACAACGTCGCCCGCCGGGACGCCACCGAGGAGCTGCTCGGCATCGGGGTCTCCGGTGACTTCGACGTCGCCACCGAGCCGGGTCCCTTCGAGGTGTCCTGGTCCGGCGGCACCGTCGGGCAGCCCACCGGGTCCACCGGGTCGTGGTTCCTGATCTCCGACATGCCGGGCGGCACCGCGGTCGACCTCCAGCTCCTCGTCGAGCCCGCCGCCGACCGGGAACGTGTCGTTGCGCTCGTCGGTGTCGAGGGCGCGGGCAGCCGGATCGAGGTGCTGGTCGACGGGACGGTCACGACCTCGGCCGCCGTCGCTGACGACTCCGCCACGCCGACGCCTTACCAGGTGAGCGTCCCGCTGTCGTCGCTGCCCGACGACAGCCGGGTCGAGGTGCGGGTGCTCGTGCCCGAGGGCGGCAGTGCCGGTCTCGCCGCCGCGACCCTCGAGTGATCGCAGATCTGGGGCCGGCGGGCCCCGGGAATGCTGCCCGTCCGGTTCGTGTTCTGCCACGGCAAGGTAGTTGACAACACAACTACTTCGTCGTCAGGAGGTCGACATGCCCGCCGTCACCGCCGACACCGTGGTCCTCCCCCGGGTCGCCACTCCCCCGCAGGCCGCGGTCCGGCCCACCCGCAGCGTCACCACCGCTCCCCGCGGCTTCGAGGGCGAGGGGTTCCCGGTCCGCCGCGCATTCGCCGGCGTGGACCTGCGCGACCTCGACCCCTTCCTCCACCTGGACCAGATGGGCGAGGTCGAGTACGCCCCCGGCGAACCCAAGGGCACCCCGTGGCACCCACACCGGGGCTTCGAGACCGTCACCTACATGATCGACGGGGCCATGCGGCACCAGGACTCCCACGGCGGCGGCGGGCTCATCACCGACGGCGCGACCCAGTGGATGACGGCCGGCGGCGGGATCCTCCACATCGAGACCCCACCGGAGGAGCTCGTCGTCGCCGGCGGGCTGTTCCACGGCTTCCAGCTGTGGGTCAACCTGCCCGCGGCCGACAAGATGCGCGCACCCGGCTACCAGGCGCTCGAGGGCGGCGACGTCACGCTGCTCGCCTCGCCGGACGGCGGCGCGCTGCTGCGGCTCATCGCGGGGGAGATCGACGGCCACCGCGGACCCGGCTCGACCTTCACCCCGATCACGCTGGTGCACGCCACCCTCGCCCCGGGAGCCCGGACGGACCTGCCGTGGCGGGCGGACTTCAACGCCCTGGTCTACGTGCTCTCCGGCACCGGGCGGGTCGGCAAGGGCGGTGAGGCGGTGCGCGCCGGTCAGCTCGCCGTGCTGGGCGCCGGCGACGTGCTCCGGGTCGAGGCCGACACCCACCAGGACAGCCGCACCCCGGCGCTGGACGTCCTGGTCCTGGGCGGGCAACCGATCCGCGAGCCGGTCGCCCACTACGGCCCGTTCGTCATGAACACCCGGGACGAGCTGATCCAGGCCGTGGAGGACTACCAGGCGGGGCGCCTCGGGGTCGTCCCCGAGGGCGCCCTCATGCCCCACACCGCACGCTGACCGCACCGCGGCCCCGGGACCCCACGGGTCCCGGGGCCGCGCAGGACCCGGAGCTGCCCACCTCCCAGCCCTCGCCCCCGAGGGCGCCCGACGCCTACGGTGAGGCCTCGTGCGCCGTCGCATTCTTGTCCTCCCGGCCGTGGTCACCGCTGGTGCCCTGCTCGCTGGCTGCACCGTGAGCATCGGGGACTCCGGGGACTCCGGGGACTCCGGGGACTCCGGGAACGCCGGGGAGGAGGTCGTCGCGCAGGCGGTGGCGGCCGTTCCCGTCGACATGGTCACCGCGATCCCGGGCAGCGACGGCGCCGGGCTGTCGCTGAGGACGTCCCAGCTGCTCCACCACAGCGCCCCGATCGCGGTGGTGGCCGCCGAAGGGGACGTCGCCGGCCAGGCCGTCGCCGCCGCCGTGGCCGTGGCGCGGGCCGCTCCCCTGCTGGTGGCCGCCTCCGGCGGGAGCGCGACCGGCCTCCGGGAGGAGCTGTCCCGCCTCGGCACCGAGGCCGTCCTCGCCGTCGGGCCGGTGGCCGCCGAGGCGATGACGACCTTGGCCGGGAGCGCGACCGACCCCTCGGGCGCGTTCGCGGTGTCGGTGGTCTCGCTGCCGCCCGAGTCCTCGCCCGAGAGCTACGCGGACCTGGCGGAGATCGCCGCCGCCCCCCTGGGCGAGCCGTTGCCGACCTCGGCCGCCGACGCCGTCGCCGTGGTCGCCACCCTGGACACGCGGACCCCCGCGGTCCCCGTGATCGACCCGGGACCGTTGGCGGGACCCGTTCCCGACCCGGCGCAGTCGGCGGCACCGGACGCCGCCCCCCTGCCCGCCACGACCGAGGGCACCCGAGCCACCGACGTCGTCGTCCTCGCGACCGGTGCGCCGGAGTCGCTGGCGGCCGTCGCCACGGCCCGAGCCGCCGGCGCGGACGTCGTCGTCCTCGACGAGCCGGACCCGCGGACCTCGCCCGAGGCGATCGCGGCCCTGGCAGCCGCGTCCGGCCCCACGGTGGCTCTCGGGGATGCCTTCGGCGATCCCGCCCTGCTCACCCGGCGCGTGGAGACCGCCGCGACCGGCGTCGAGCTGCCCGGCGGCGGGCAGGTCCTGTTCCCCCACCGCCGGTTCGTCGCCCTCTACGGCAGTCCCGGCATTCCGGCCCTGGGGTCCATGGGCGAGCAGCCGGTGGCCGAGGCGATCCAGCGGGCGCAGCAGCAGGCGGCGGAGTACGAACCGCACAGCCCGGAGGCGGTCGTCCCCGCCTTCGAGATCATCACCACGGTCGCGTCCGGGGTGCCCGGCGACGACGGCGACTACTCCTACCCCATCGACGCGACGGCCCTGCGCGAGTGGATCGACGCCGCCGGCGAGGCGGGGGTGTACGTGGTGCTGGACCTCCAGCCCGGGCGCACCGACTTCCTCACCCAGGCGCAGCAGTACGAGGAGTACCTGCGCGAACCGCACGTCGGGCTTGCCCTGGACTCGGAGTGGCGGCTGAAGCCGGACCAGGTCCACCTGCGCCAGGTCGGCTCGGTCTCCGCGGCCGAGGTGAACTCGGTGGCGGCCTGGCTGGCGCAGCTCACCGCGGAGAACGACCTGCCGCAGAAGCTCCTGCTCCTGCACCAGTTCAAGCTGTCCATGATCACCGAGCGGGAGACCCTCGACCTGTCCCACGACGAGCTGGCCGTCATGATCCACGCTGACGGGTTCGGGACGCCGGGCCAGAAGCTCGACACCTGGCGGGTGCTGCGCCGGGACGCCCCGCCGGTGTGGTGGGGCTGGAAGAACTTCTACGACGAGGACCAGCCGACCATGTCGCCGGCCGAGACGATGGCGATCGAGCCGAGGCCCTGGTTCGTCTCGTACCAGTAGCGCCTGCCTGCGGCCCGCGACCGGTCGCCGGTGGCCACCGCAGCGACGTCGGTCACCCGAACCGTTCGGGGCGCACCACCCGCACCTCGCTGACCCAGGCGACGACGGAGTAGTACGGGAAGTAGTCGCGGTCGAGCACCTCGAGGATCCGGTCCGCGACCCGTCGCGACACCAGTGTCTCGACCCGGACATTGGGCCCGGCCCACTCGCTCGGCCCGACGAGGGCGCTGCCGCGGCCGGTGCCGGGGGTGATGGTCCAGCCGCGGGCCCCCGACGCCTGGAGGTCGTGCAGCAGTCGCTGCTCGACGACCGCCTCGGCGACGATCGTCAGGCAGGTGGTGGGGTGCATCTGCATCGTGGCCTCCTCAGCCGAGGACCTGGGCGAGCGCGAGGTACAGCGGGATGCCGAGGACGATGTTGAACGGGAAGGTGATGCCGAGGCTCGTCGTCAGGTAGTAGGCCGGGTTGGCCTGCGGCAGCGCCAGCCGCACGGCGGCCGGAGCGGCGATGTACGACGCGCTCGCGGTGAGCACGCCGAGCACCGTGGCCCCGCCGACGCTCAACCCGGCAACCGTCCCGGCGAGCACTCCCAGAGTGCCGTTGACCAGCGGGATCACGATCGCGGCGGCGATCAGCCCCGGTCCGGCGGCCCGCACGTCGCGCAGCTGGCGCCCGGCCAGCACACCGAGGTCCAGCAGGAACAGCACCAGCACGCCCGGGAACAGCCCGACGAAGAACGGCTCGACCGCGGAGTACGCCGCGGGCTGGGTGAGGCCGCCCACAGCCAGACCACCGGCGAGCAGGAGGATGCTCCGGCCGGTGAGGACCTCCCGCACGGCCTCGCTGCGGCGGGTGCCGGCGACCGCGCTCGCCGAGCCCGCCAGGAGCAGACCGACCAGGATCCCCGGCACCTCGAGCACGGCGAGCAGCGTGGCCGTGTACGGCTCGTACGGCAGCCCACGGGCATCGAGCAGCACGAGCGCCGCGGTGTAGGTGACCAGCGACGTCGATCCGTAGTGGGCCGCGACCGCCGCCCGGTCCACCGGAGCGAGCCGGGTGAGCACCCGCAGGCCCCCCCAGGCGACGAGCGGGGTGAGGAGCCCGAGCGCGATCGCGGCCACCAGCGGCAGCGCGATCTCGCCGAGCCCGGCCTCGCGCAGGTCCTGGCCGCCCTTGAGGCCGATCGCCAGCAACAGGTACGACGACAGCGCGGTGTGCACCGCATCGGGCAGCCGGACGTCGCTGCGCAACAAAGCTGCTCCGACACCCAGCAGGAACGCGAGGACGGCGGGGGTCGACAGTGCGTCCAGCGGCCCCACGGACCCTCCCGATCCGAACCCGTTCCGAACAGGTCCGCCCAGTCTGCATCATGGCAGGGTGACGACCGTGACCGAGACCGGAACGCCTGCACCGGGCGCGACCCCAGCGGCGCGACCGCAGGACGACCTCTTCCGTGCCGTCAACGGGGCGTGGCTCGCCACCGCGGCCATCCCCGACGACCGCGCGACCTTCGGCACGTTCAGCGAGCTGCACGACCGGGCCGAGGCGGACGTCCGGGCGATCATCGAGGAGACGGCGGCGTCGGCTGCCCCGCCCGGGTCGCCCGAACGCATGGTGGGCGACCTGTACGCCTCGTTCATGGACACCGCGGCCCTGGACGAGCTGGGGACCGCCCCGCTCGGCCCCCTGCTGGAGCGCGTCGGCACCGTGGTGGACGCGCAGTCGCTGCTGGGCGTCACCGGTGAGCTGCAGCGCGAGGGCGTGGACGGCCTGGTCGACGTCGGGGTGTGGATCGACCGGGGCGATTCGACCCGTTACGTCCTGCACGCCGGGCAGGGCGGGCTCGGGCTGCCGGACGAGAGCTACTACCGCGAGTCGGGCCGGGCGGCGATCCGCGAGGAGTACGTGTCGCACATCGCCCGGATGCTCGACCTCACGGGCATCCTGCCGCCGGGCGAGACCGATGCCGGCGACGTGGCGCGCCGGGTCATGGCGCTGGAGACCCGCCTCGCCGCTGCCCACTGGGACGCCGTCGCCTGCCGGGACGCCGTGACGACGTACAACCTGCTGACGGTCGACGCCGTCGAGACCTCGCTGCCCGGGTGGGGGGCGTGGCTGGAGGGCCACGGGGTCCCGGCGACCGCACGCGGCGAGGTCGTCGTCGCCCAGCCGGACACCCTCGAGGCGTTCGCGACGGCCCTGCGCGAGGTGCCCGCGGCGGACTGGCGCGCCTGGCTCACCTGGCACGTCGTGCGGTCCTTCGCGCCGTACCTCACCGACGAGGTGTCCGCCGCAAACTTTGCCTTCTACGGCACCACGCTCATGGGGGCGCCGCAGCAGCGCGATCGGTGGAAGCGTGGGGTCGGGCTGGTCGAGTCGCTGCTCGGCGAGGCGGTGGGCCGGCTCTACGTCGAGCGGCACTACCCGCACGAGGCGCACGAGCGGATGACCCGGATGGTCGAGGCGCTCGTCGAGGCGTACCGGCAGCGGCTCGCGACCCTGGAGTGGATGGGACCGGAGACCCGCGAGCGGGCGCTGGCCAAGCTGGCCGCGTTCACACCGAAGATCGGGATGCCGGCGCGGTGGCGGGACTACTCCGCGCTCGTCGTCGATCCTGCGGACCTGGTCGGCAACGTGCGGCGGGGGTCGGCGTTCGAGACCGACCGCTGGCTGCACCGGATCGGCGGGCCGGTGGACCGCGACGAGTGGTTCATGACCCCGCAGACCGTCAACGCGTACTACAACCCCGCGATGAACGAGATCGTGTTCCCGGCGGCGATCCTCCAGCCCCCGATGTTCGACCTGTCCGCCGACGACGCGTACAACTACGGCGGCATCGGGGCGGTCATCGGCCACGAGATCGGGCACGGGTTCGACGACCAGGGGTCGCGCTACGACGGTGACGGCACCCTGCGGGACTGGTGGACGGGCGCGGACCGGGAGCGGTTCGAGGTCCGCACCGGGGTGCTGGTCGAGCAGTACGCCGGTTTCGCGCCGACCGAGGCTCCGGACGCCCGGGTCAACGGCGAGCTCACCCTCGGCGAGAACATCGGCGACCTCGGCGGGATCGAGGTCTCGCTGCACGCCTACCGGTTGTCGCTCGGTGGACGGCCGTCCCCGGTGATCGACGGACGGACCGGTGAGCAGCGGTTCTTCGAGGGCTGGTCCCGGATCTGGCGGACCCTCACCCGGGAGGAGGAGGCGCGCCGGCGGCTGGCGATCGACCCGCACTCGCCCCCGGAGTTCCGGGCCAACGTGGTCCGCAACGTCGACACCTTCCACGAGACGTACGACACACAGCCGGGCGACGCCCTGTGGCTGGACCCCGAGGACCGCGTCCGCATCTGGTGAGGCCCCGCCCATCGGGACGATTGGACGGTTACGCGCCCCTGAGACCCCCGCCCCGGGGGCGATTGGACGGTTACGCGTCCGTGCGGCGCCGGAACGGGTCGGCCATCTGACCAAGCCAGCCGCGGGAGTACGAGCCCGCCACTCCGTAGGCGGCCGGGAAGCGGTCGGGCAGGTGGAAGGTGCCGAACAGCCGGTCCCACATCGGCAGCAGGCCGGCGTAGTTCGTGTTGATCGCCTCCGGTTCGTCGGCGTGGTGCCAGTGGTGGAAATGCGGGGTCGCCCACCACCGCGACAGCCGCGGCATCCGCCACGACACGTTGGCGTGCGTGAACAGCGCCGTCACCGCGACGATGACGCTGAGCCAGCCGGCGTCGTCGTCGGACACCCCGAGCAGCAGCGCCGGAATCGCCCGCAGGAGCCCGTCCTGCAGGCCCGGCAGCGGGTGGACCCGGGCTCCGGCCAGCCAGTCCAGTTCCTCGCTGGTGTGGTGGACCCGGTGGAAGCGCCACAGGAACGGCACCTCGTGGCTCAACCGGTGCGAGACGTACCCCATGAAGTCGAACACGACGAGCCCGATGACCGCCTGGGCCACGAGCGGCAGGGACGCGAGCCCGTCGGCGACAGGGCCAATCTCGGGCACGATCGGACCCAGGATCGCCATCGGCACCACGGTCAGCAGGCCGAACACCCCGAGACTCACGACCGCGTGGATCAGGTCGGCGGCGACCCCGGCGCGCAGCACCCGCTGGCCGCGCCGACGGGGCATGAGCTTCTCCAGCGGCGTGACGACGACCAACCCGATGACGACGGCGTACGCCAGCGGGTTCTGGACGAGCAGCCCGACGACGAGGATCACCGCCGCGAGCACCAGGCGCCCCGTCGTCTCGCGGCCGGTCGGCAGGCCAGGCGGGGTGGACTGGCCAGGCGGGGTGGACTGGCCGCGCCGGGTGGACTGGCCGGGCGGGGTGGCGAGCGGCACGGTGGCGTCCTCCGGGGGTGGCACCGGGGCCCAGAACATCGCGTCTCCTCCTCATGCCGCGGGCACCCGTGCGCCGCGACGCCGCGAGGGTGGCCACCCCCCGTGACGGCACCGTGAACGGCCGATGAGACGCCGATGAGGATGCGCCCGCCCGTCCCGCGGGTCGCCCTCCTACGCTCGACCCGTGACGACCGACGCCCGGCCGCGGCCGGCGACCACGCCCGGCCTCGAACGGCGGCTGGCCGCGGCAGTCCGGGGGCGGGTCGACTTCTCCGCAACCGCACGCGGCCTGTACGCGACGGACGCGTCGAACTACCGCCACGTCCCGCTCGGGGTCGTGCTGCCGCTCGACGCGGACGACGTGGTCGCCGCCGTCGCCGCCTGCCACGAGGCCGGGGTGCCGGTGACGATGCGCGGTGGCGGCACCACCGTGGCCGGCAACGCCACCGGCCCCGGGGTCGTCGTCGACACCAGCCGGTACCTCACCCGGATCCTCGCGGTCGACCCGGACGCCCGGACCGCCACGGTCGAGCCCGGCGTGATCATGTCGCACCTCAACGCGGCCGTGGCGGAGCACGGGCTGCGGTTCGCGCCCGACCCGTCCACCCACGCCCGCTGCACGATCGGCGGGATGATCGGCAACGACGCGTGCGGCGCCCACTCCGTCGCGTGGGGCCGCACCGCGGACAACGTCGTCTCGCTCGACGTCGTCACCGCCGACGGCACCCGGATGACGGTCGGCGCCATGACCGCCGCCGAGCAGGCCGCCGCCGCGGCCCGTCCCGGGCGTGAGGGCGAGATCCACCGGGCACTGCGCGACCTCGTCGACGGCCACCTCGACCTGCTGCGCACCGCTCTCCCGCAGTTCCCGCGCCGGGTGTCCGGCTACGGCCTCGACGCCCTGCTGCCGGAACGGGGCCGGGACCTCGCCCGGGCCCTGGTGGGGACCGAGGGGACGTGCGCGGTGGTGCTCGCCGCGACGGTGCGCCTGGTGCCGGTGCCCGCCGCGGTGGCCCTCGTCGTCGCCGGGTTCGACGACGACGTCGCGGCGGCCGACGCGGTCCCGGCGCTGCTGCCCGCCACCCTGCCGGAAGGTCCCCTGGCCGTCGAGGGCATGGCCCGCGACCTCGTCGACACCTACGCCGCCCAGCGGCCCGACGGCGCCACGGAGGTCGCCGCACTGCCCTCGGGCGATGGGTGGCTCTTCGTCGAGGTCGGCGGCGAGGATCCGACGGCCGCCGCGGACGCGGCCAAGCGGACCGCCGACCTGCTGGCGGCCGGGCCCGGCGCCCGGGGCGCGGTGGTCGTCACCGACGCGGCCCTCCAGGCGCGCCTGTGGCGGATTCGGGAGGCCGGGGCCGGGCTGGCCACCCGGATGGCCGATGGCGCCGAGGCCTTCCCCGGCTGGGAGGACGCCGCGGTCCCGCCGCAGCGACTGGGGGCCTACCTGCGCGGGTTCCGAGACCTGCTGGCCCGGCACGGCTACCGCGGAGTGTCGTACGGGCACTTCGGCGACGGCTGCCTCCACACCCGGATCGACTACGACGTGCTGACCCCGCAGGGCCGGGCCGGGTTCCGGCGGTTCGTCGAGGAGGCCGCGGACCTCGTGGTCGCCCACGGCGGGTCGCTGTCCGGCGAGCACGGCGACGGCCAGGCCCGCAGCGAGCTGCTGGCCCGGATGTACCCGCCGGAGGTGCTCCGGCTGTTCGCGGCGTTCAAGGCGGTCTGGGACCCGGCGGGGCGCCTCAACCCCGGGGTGATCGTCGACCCGCGGCCGCTCGACACCGACATGCGGGTCGGGGCCCGGGCGGTGATCCCGGTCCGGGACGTCGCGTTCTCCTATCCCGAGGACCGGGGCGACTTCGCCCGGGCGGTGCGCCGCTGTGTCGGCGTCGGCAAGTGCCGCACCCACGCCGGCGGGGCGATGTGCCCGTCGTACCGCGCCACCGGGGAGGAGGAGCACTCCACCCGCGGCCGGGCTCACCTGCTGCTGGAGATGCTCGAGGGCGAGGTGATCCGCGACGGGTGGCGCTCGACGGAGGTGCGCGACGCCCTCGACCTCTGCCTGTCGTGCAAGGCGTGCGCGAGCGACTGCCCGGTCGAGGTCGACATGGCGACCTACAAGGCCGAGTTCCTCCACCACCACTACCGGGGGCGGCTGCGGCCCCGGGCGCACTACGCGATGGGCTGGCTGCCGCTGGTCGCCCGGGTCCTCACGCCGCTGGCGCCGCTGGTCAACGCCGTCGCCGCGTCGCCCCTCAAGGGCGTGGTGTCGTGGGCCGGCGGGCTGACGCCGGAGCGGCGCCTGCCCCGGTTCGCCCGGCGCACGCTGCGCGCCTGGGCGCGGGCTCGCGGGCGCAGCCGCCCGGACGCCCGCGAGCGGGTCCTGCTGTGGCCGGACACCTTCACCGACCGCCTCTCCCCCGGCGTCGGCCGGGCCGCGACGCGCGTGCTGGAGGCCGCCGGGTACGGGGTGGACCTGCCCGACGGATGGGTGTGCTGCGGGCTCACGTGGGTGTCGACCGGGCAACTGGGGACCGCCCGGCGGGTGATGCGGCACACCCTGCGGCGGCTGGCGCCGCACGCCGCGGCAGGGACGTTCGTCATCGGTCTGGAACCCAGCTGCACCGCGGCGCTGCGCAAGGACGTCGGGGAGCTGCTGGGCCCGGACGACCCGCTGGCGCCGGTCGCGCAGTGGCTGCGGACGCACACCCTGACGTTCGCCGAGGCGCTGGAGCGGGCGCTGGAACGGGACGACTCGTGGGCGCCGCAGGTCGGGGGGACGGCACTGCGCCAGGCGCACTGCCACCAGGACGCCCAGCTCGGGTCGGCCGCCGACCACCGGGTGATGGCGCGGCTGGGGATCGCCGCGACCGACGTGCCGGCCGGGTGCTGCGGGCTGGCCGGGAACTTCGGGTTCGAACGGGGCCACTACGCGGTGTCGGTGGCAGTGGCGGAGACCGCGACGCTGCCGGCCGTCCGGGCCGCGGCGCCGGGCACCGTGGTCCTGGCCGACGGGTTCTCGTGCCGGACCCAACTGGCGCAGGTGGCCCGCCACCAGTCCGTGCACCTGGCCGAACTCATCGACGAGGCGCTGTTCCCGGCTGCGCCCCCCGCATGATCCGGGTTCGTGGGTCGTCGCGGCGCGAGTGCTGCGGTGGGGTGCACTCACGCGGCCAGGGACCGGGTCGCACCGACGACCCCTGGGGGCCCTGTCGAGCGTCGGGGACATGGCGGGGCCGGGACCGAGCGCCCGTCCGAGGACGCCGTTGTCAAGGAGTCCCTTGTCTCCCGTATGTGCGGAGTGCACTCTTGGTCCCCGTGTGCGGCTCTGGGTGACGAGTAGTCACCCAACGCACCAGCGTTCACAGGCGAACAGGACGAAGGGAAGATCCAGATGCCGAGAAGGCTCATCATGGCGACGCTCCTTGCGGGCGCTCTCACCCTCGGGGCCGTCACGGTCCCCGCGGCGCAGGCCAGGGACCACCTCGACAGCACGCCGCTGCGCAAGGCCATTACGACGCAGGGCGTCTTCCGCCACATGCAGGCCTTGGACGACATCGCCACCGCCAACGGCGGGGAGCGGGCCTCGGGAACGCCGGGCTACCAGGCGTCCGTCGACTACATCGTCGACCAGCTGCTGCCGCTGGGCTACGACATGACCATCCAGCCGTTCCAGTTCCTGTACTTCGACGAGCTGACCCCGGCGGAGTTCCAGCAGGTCTCCCCCGAGGCGAAGGACTACGTCGGCAACGAGGATTTCGCGATCATGACGTACTCGGGCAGCGGTGACGTGACCGCTCCCGTGCAGGGGGTCGACCTCCTGCTCCCGCCCACCGGCGGCTCCACGAGCGGGTGCGAGGCGGAGGACTTCGCCGGCTTCACCTCGGGCAACGTGGCCCTGGTCCAGCGCGGCACGTGCACGTTCCTGCAGAAGGCCCAGAACGCCCAGGCCGCCGGGGCCGCCGCTGTGGTGATCTTCAACGAGGGCAACGACGAGGCCCGCGTCGACCTGCTCACCGGGACGCTCGGGGAGCCGGGCATCGAGATACCGGTCATCGGCACGAGCTTCGCCGTCGGGCAGGAACTCGCGGACTCCTCGGCCACCGGGGAGACGGTCGTGCGCGTCAAGACGGATTCGGTCACCGAGACCCGCGTCACCTACAACGTCTTCGCCGACACCCCGACGGGCCGGGAGAACCGGCGCGTCATCGCCGGCGCCCACCTCGACTCGGTGGCCGACTCCCCCGGCATGAACGACAACGCGAGTGGGACCGCCGCCCTGCTCGAGACCGCGATCCAGTGGAGCGCCCTCGGCATCGAGCCGCGCAACCAGGTCCGGTTCGCGTTCTGGGGCGCCGAGGAGCTCGGGCTGCTCGGTGCGGAGTACTACGTGCAGAACCTCAGCGAACGCGAGCGCGAGCAGATCGGCATCTACCTGAACTTCGACGTCCTCGCGTCGATCAACGGGTACCCCTTCGTCTACACCCCGACGGAGGGTGACGGGTCGCCGGCCCGGTCCGCGGAAGCGGCTCAGGTCTTCCACGACTACTTCGACGCCGTCAACCTGCCCGCCGACCCGACGCCGCTGCTGCCCGGCGCGTCCGACCACGTCGCGTTCCTCGAGGCGGGCATCCCGGCCGGCGGCCTGTTCTCCGGTGCGACCGAGATCAAGACCGAGGCGCAGGCCGAGGCGTACGGCGGCACCGCGGGCGAGCCGTTCGACGAGCTCATCAACTCGCCGTTCGACACCATCGACCGCGTCAACAGGCCCGTCCTGATCAACATGAGCGATGCCGCGGCGCACGGCATCTTCGTGTTCGCCTTCGACCGCTTCCGGCAGCCGACCATGGAGACAGCGGACGTGCAGGTGGGCACGCTCGCCACGACCGACGAGCCCGCCGTCGACTCCTGGACCACCCAGCTGCCCGACAGCTGACACGCGTCCCGCTCAGGCGCCCCGGGACCGACCGGTCCCGGGGCGCCCGTGTCGGGTGGGGAGCGGCAGACTCCCGCACATGAACCGCGTGCCCTACTTCGGACCGGATCTTGCCCGCGTGCATCACGAGGGATACGCCTTCCACGCAGACCGCTGCGCCCCGGGCATCCTGCACCTGCTCGAGTCCGTGCGGGCAGCCGGGGGGGCAGTTCTCGAGCTCGGTGCCGGCAGCGGGCACCTCACCCGGCACCTGCTCGCCGCCGGTCACCGGGTGATCGCCACGGATGCCAGCCCGGCGATGCTCGACGTGCTCGACCTGCTCGGCCGGGAGTTCGCGGGCGACCGGTCGACCGGACACCTCGAGGTGGCTCCGCTGGTGCTGCCCACAGATCCCGTCCCCGCCTGCGACGCCGTGGTGTCGGTCGGGCACGTGCTGAGCTACCTCGACACCGAGGCCGACGTCCGCGGCGCGCTGGTCTCGTCCGCCGAGGCGCTCCGACCGGGGGGCGTGCTGGCCGTCGACTTGTGCGCGCCGGACTACTTCGAGGCGCAGGACCTCACCGTTGCGCGTTCTCGGTCCGGGGACGGCTGGCTGCTGGTGGTGACGTACTCGAGTCCCGACCCGGGCCGGTTCGTCCGCCACATCACGACCTTCGTCCGCCAGGGCGACGACCTCTGGCGCCGCGACGACGAGGACCACACCAACGTGCTCGTCGACCCCGCACCGCTGCTGGATCTGCTCGCCCGGCACGGTGTCGCGGCGGCCGTGGCACACGGTTTCGGTGACGAGGTCCTGCCGCCCGGACTCGTCACCGTCGTGGGCCGGAAGGCACCGTGAGCGTCCCCCGCTCGGGTCCGCCAGGCGGTCCGGTCGGACCGGTCGACGCCTCGCTGGTGCCGCGGTTCGCCGGGCCGGCGACGTTCGCCCGGCTGCCGCGGATCGACGAGCCCGGTGTCGGCGACGTCGACCTCGCGGTCGTCGGCGTGCCGTTCGACGGCGGGGTGTCCTACCGCCCGGGGGCACGGTTCGGCCCCGCGCACATCCGCGAGGCGTCCCGCCTGCTCCGCCCGTTCAACCCCGCCGCCGGTCCCGAGGGTGCCGAGCCGTTCGCCGCGGCGCAGGTGGTCGATGCGGGTGACATCGCCGCCAACCCGTTCTCGATCGAAGCCGCCGTCGCCGACGTCGAACGCGGTGCCCGGGACCTGCTCGACCGGGCTGGGCGACTGGTCGTGCTGGGCGGGGACCACACGATCGCGCTGCCGCTGCTGCGTGCGGTGGCCGCCCGGCACGGCCCGGTCGCGGTCGTTCACTTCGACGCCCACCTCGACACCTGGGACACCTACTTCGGCGCCGCGTACACCCACGGCACCCCGTTCCGCCGGGCCGTCGAGGAAGGCCTGGTAGACCGCGAGGCCGCCGTCCACGTCGGGGTCCGCGGCCCGCTGTACGGGGCGTCGGACCTCACCGCCGACGCCGCACTCGGGTTCCGGTGCGTGCCGGCGACCGAGTTCGACACCCTCGGCACGGCGGGGGTCGTCGAGCTGGTCCGGTCCCGGGTCGGCGACCGGCCGGTGTACGTGAGCGTCGACATCGACGTCCTCGACCCGGCGTTCGCCCCGGGCACCGGGACGCCCGAGGCCGGCGGCCTGACCAGCCGTGAGCTGCTGGCGACGCTGCGGGGACTGTCCGGAGCACGCGTGGTCGGCGCGGACGTCGTCGAGGTGGCACCGGCGTACGACCACGCCCAGGTCACCGCGGTGGCGGCGTCGCACGTGGCGTACGAGCTGCTCACCGTGATGGGCGGGCGATGACCGACAGGAGCCGAGCGCCGGAGCAGGAGTAGCGTCCCTCGAACGGGGATCGCGGTCACGTTCGGCGATCGTCCTGTGAGACATGAGAGTCGAAGGCATCGCGTGACCCCCGCCGCCCAGTCCGCCGCCCGGTCCGCCGCCGGGCGGCCGGCCCGGGCACGGCGGCTACGACGTGCGGCCTATGCCTTACGTGGCCAGGCTCTCGAACCCACCTGCGACTTGGTCCTTGATCACCGGGCTCGTCAGCTTCTTCTTCGGTGGACTATGGGTATGGCTGTTCCTCGGCTGGTGGACGGCACCATTCACCGTTGCTGCAGTCGTCCTGGGACACGTCGGCTTCACCCTGGCTCAGTATCGGCAGAAGGTCGGCCATGTTCACTCCATCATCGGCCTGTGTCTCGGGTATCTGGGCGTGTTGAATCTGGCGCTGTACACCATGTTCATGGCGTTCGTTGCCATCCGCAGCATCCTTTCCGGATGACAGCCGACGAGCTGCCGCGCTCGGCGCACTGACCGGACGAGAATCACCGCACCCGGGCGCTCTCGCCGGGCGCGGCCCGGGACAGGAGGCGGCCGTCACCCCGTCGAGGACACCCACGGGCTCGCGCGTCCACGACGTCATCTCCATGACGGCGTCGGCGACGACGTGCTGCACCGGGCGTCGGGGCCGCCGCAGGGGGTCCACCCAGGTCGGCGGAATCATGGTGAGCGCGCCGCCGTCGTCGCGATCGAGGCGCCAGCTGCCGGCGTGAACCGCGGTGTGGTGCGACGGGCACAGCAGCACGAGATTCTGCAGGTCGGTGGCGCCCCCCTGCGCCCACGGCACCACGTGGTGGGCGTCGCACCAGTCGGGCTCGGCCTCGCAGATCACGCACCCGCGGTCGCGGGCGGCCAGCGCCCGGCGCTGCGCCAGGGTGACGAGCCGGTGCTCTCGGCCGACCTCGAGCGGACCGAGCGAGGGGCGGTCCGAGTCCTCGACCACCCGCTGGAGGACCGCGTCGCACGCGAGGCGACCGGTGACCCACGACGGCAGGACCTCGCCCACCTCGGTGGTGGCGCTCCCGGCACCGCCTGCCCCTGCCAGCTGTTCCGGTGTCGCGTGGACGACGACTCGCGGCCGCTCGCCCCGGCGGGGCACGGCGACCCCCGCCGCCTGCTCGACCAGGGTGGTCAGCGCGTCCGCGCGCCGCTGCCGGGGAGTGCGCGGATCGCGCTGCGGGCGACCCTCGTGGTCGACAGCGGGTTGCGGCGCGGACTGCGCCGCAATCGCCGCCCGGAACGCCGCCCCCGCGACCGGGTCCAGCTGGAACTGGCCCACGAGCATGCCGGTGGCATCGGTGGCGAAGTCCAGGAAGCGCCGCTGCTCGGCGTCGGGGTCGCGGGCGCCCTCGCCCTGGTCGGCCAGCCGGGCGAGGACCTGGCGGGCGTAGCGGTCCAGCGTCCGGGCGTCGGCGGCGGAGTCGTCGACGGTAAGGAGGAAGTCGCGCACGATTCGCCGCGCCCCCTCCTTGCCGGTCAGGTGGTCCGGCAGGCGATCGAGGCACCGGACCGCGACATCGACGTGCCCCCGCGTCACCCGCCCCTCGGCGAGCCGATCGAGGAACGGAGCCAGCACTTCACCCGGCGCCGTGGCCCGGGCCGCCGCCACGTCCCGGCGGGCCGCGGCGGGTGTCGCCCCGGTCGTCTCCCGCACCAGCCGCTCGGCCGTCGAGGCCAGCGGCGACGAGCCGACCGACCCGGTGACACCGCGGGCGTCGACCTCGCGCAGGATCGCCAGGTGCGCCGCCTCCAGCGCGCCCCTCGCCCGGGCGACGGCGCCGAGCCCGGCCACCAGGTCGGCCTCGGGCACCCGCCAGGACTCGTCCCCGAGCAGCGCCCGCAACGGCGCGAGGGCGGTGCTCACGCCCGCCAACACCGCCGTCAGGTCCAGCTCGGAGTCCATGTCCGAACGCTAGGACGCCACGCCGCCACGAGATCGCCCGACCGGTCGTCCTGTGGACGAGAACACCGGCTGTCCACAGGTGCCCGACCCGATCACCGGGCCAGGACCGCCCGCAGCCACGTGTTGCGCCGGCGCTCGAACGCCTGCGACACCAGCGCGTCGGGCACACTGCCGTCGAACCCGTGGAAGGCACCCGGCACGACGTCGAGCGTCGTCGGCACCCCGGCCGCCGTCAGCCGGCGGGCGTAGTCGACGTCCTCGTCGTGGAAGAGGTCGAGCGTGCCCACCCCGATCCACGCCGGCGGCAGGCCCGAGAGGTCCGCCCGCCGCCCCGGCGCGGCGTACTCGGGCAGCGGATCGACCCCGGGCTCCCGGCCCAGGTAGGCGGACCAGCCGGTGAGGTTGCTGCGGTTGGTCCACTCCGGGAACCGGTCGTCGAGCTCCCGGCGGGCCGCGGTCCGGTCGTCGAGCATCGGGTAGACGAGGAGCTGGGCCAGGGGCTGCCGCCCGCCCTCGTCGCGGATCCGCTGCACCAGGGCCGCCGCGAGGCCGCCCCCGGCGCTCGCCCCGGCGACGACCACCCGGGCCGGGTCGACGCAGAGGTCGCCGGCCCGCTCCTGCACCCATCGCCACGCCGCGTGGCAGTCGTCGAGCGCGGCGGGGAACGGATGCGCGGGCGCCAGCCGGTAGTGCGCGGACACCGCCACGACGTCGAGGTCCCGGACGAGCCGCGAGACGTGGTGGTCGTCCTGCCTCGGGGAGCCGAGGACGTAGCCGCCGCCGTGGATCCACAGGATCGCGGCGTCGCTCGTCGACCCGTTGCGACGGATCTGCCGCAGCTGCCGCGGACCGTCGGGGTGCACCGTGACCGAGGTGCCGGTGACCGGCCGGGACCCGGCGAGCAGCCGCAAGGCCAGCCGGGTCAGCGGCAGGTTCCGGCGCGTGACGTGGCGACTGCGGCGCCGACGGAGCACCGCCTCGAGGTCGGCGTGCGCGTCGACCCTCACGCCCCGCAGGCTACGCGCGCCGCGTTCCCGGGACCCCGGTCAGTCGCCGAGAGCCACGAGCATCCGCTTGAGGGCCACCCGCCGGTAGGAGTCCTCGACGATCTCGCCGACCTCGGTCCAGTCCCCGTCGAGGCCGGGATGCTCGGCGAGGTCGAGCGCCAGCCACCCGCTCGGACCCCAGTACGGCGGCACCGAGAACCGGGGATCCGCGGCCAGGGCCTCCCGCTCGGGGTCGGCGGGGCGCACGATCAGCCGGGTGTCGCCGAAACCCTGCACCCCGTAGCAGGCGTAGGTGCGCTTCCCCGCCCAGAACGTCGGCCGGCCGTGCGACACCTTCTCGAAGGTCTCCGGCAGGGGGAGGCAGATCCCGCGCACCCGGGCGAGCAGGGGATCGTCGTCGTCGTACATCACCGGGTGAGTCACGTCGCGCGCTCCGGCTCCCGGTCCCCCACAGGCGCCCGGTACGGCCCGCCCGGACGCCCGTTGCGGTCGGCGAGCAGACCCGCCAGGGTCGACACCGCGATCTCGGCCGGGGTCCGGGACCCGATGTCCAGGCCGATGGGCCGGTGCACGCGGGCGATCTCCTCGGGCGGGACGCCCAGCGCGGCGAGCGCGGGGACGTGTGGCGGCTCGTGCCGGGGGCTGCCCATGATCCCGACCCAGCGCGCCGGCGAGGCCAGCGCGTCCCGCAGAGGGACGCCGAGGTCGTCCCGGTGGTGGTCGCAGACCACCACGTCCGCGCGGTCCAGCAGGTCGCTCGACGCCTCCGGCACCGCGGCGACCCGGACGGTGGCAGTCGGCAGGCCGTCCGGTGCCGGCAGCGAGGCGTCGGGCTCGACGAGGACCGTGCGGAACCCGCACTCCGCAGCGATCCTCAGCAGTGCCCCGGCCACCGCCCCGGCGTAGACCGCCACGACCACTCGGTCGCCCCCGGCACCGACCGGTCCGGGACCCGCCTCGTCGTGCCCGTGCGCGACCTCGCATTCCGCCGCCCGCTGGGTCCCGTCGCCCATGCCGCCTCCCGTTCTCCGCCAGACTCGTCCCCGATGATGCACCCCGATCAGCTGGACATCCGCGACGCCACCGTGACCGCCCTCGTGGCCGACCAGTTCCCGGCGTGGGCCGACCGGCCTTTGCGGCGGGTCGCCGGGGACGGGACGGTCAACGCCGTGTTCCGGCTCGGGGAGGACCTGTCCGTGCGGCTGCCGCTGCGCGCGGAGGATCCGGGAGCGGTGCGGCGGTGGCTCGAGTCCGAGGCCGCCGCCTGCCGGGAGCTCGCCGCGGGCTGCCCGTTCCCCGCGCCGGTGCCGGTCGCCCTCGGCGAGCCGGGACACGGCTACCCCTTGCCGTGGGCGGTGCAGACCTGGCTGCCCGGCCGGGATGCCACGGTCGAGGACCCCGGGGGCTCCGACGCCTTCGCCGACGACCTGGCACTGCTGCTGACGAATCTCCGGGCGATGGACACCCGCGGCCGCCGGTTCGCCGGCCGCGGTCGCGGGGGCGACCTCACGACGCACGACGACTGGGTCGAGGAGTGCCTGGGGCGCAGCGAGGGCCTGCTCGACGTCCCCCGGTCCCGCGACCTGTGGACGTCGCTGCGCACCCTCCCCCGTCCCGACCGGGACGCCATGTGCCACAGCGACCTGGTCCCCGGCAACGTGCTGGTCCGGGACGGCCGGCTGGCCGGGGTGCTGGACGGCGGAGGCTTCGGCCCGGCCGACCCCGCCCTCGACCTGGTCTCCGCCTGGCACCTGCTGGACGCCGGGCCGCGCGAGCGGCTCCGGCGCGGCCTGGGGTGCGGCGACGTGGAGTGGGGCCGCGGCATGGCGTGGGCGCTCGTGCAGGCCCTCGGGCTGGCCTGGTACTACCGAGAGTCGAACCCGGGGCTGGCCCGGACCGGGCGGCGGACGATCGTCCGGCTGCTGGCCGCGATCTGAGGGCGAGTCCGGGTCCGGCCGCCGCGTGGCCGGTTCCCGCTCCGCGGACCGCTACGGTCACCTCATGCCCGCGACGGTCGCCGTCCTCGCCGAGACGGCGCCGGGCGAGCGGCGGGTCGCCCTGGTCCCCTCCTCCGTCGCCACACTGACCGCGGCAGGGCTGGCGGTCACCGTCCAGGCGGGGGCCGGTGCCGCGGGCCTGGCGATGTCTCCCGACGCCGCGGACGAGGCGTACCGGGAGGCGGGTGCGACCGTCGTGCCCGAGATCGACCTCTCCGCCGTCGACGTACTCGCCCACGTCCGGCCGCTCACCTGGGAACCGATCGCCGGGTTGCGCCCGGGGGCGGTCACGGTGGGGTTCTGCTCCCCCGCGACCCAGCTGGCCGAGGTCCGGGCGCTGGCGGCCAGCGGGGTGACGGCGCTGGCGCTGGAGCTGGTGCCCCGGATCTCGCGGGCGCAGAGCATGGACGCCCTCACCTCCCAGGCATTCGTCGCGGGCTATCGCGCAGCGCTCCTCGCGGCGACGCACCTGCCGCGGTTTCTCCCGCTGGCCATGACGGCGGCCGGGACGGTGCCGCCGGCGCGGGTGCTCGTGCTGGGGGCGGGGGTCGCGGGGTTGCAGGCGATCGCGACGGCGAGGCGACTGGGTGCGGTGGTGAGCGCCTACGACGTCCGCGCGGCCAGCGCCGACGAGGTCCGGTCGGTCGGGGCGACGTTCGTGGACCTGGACCTCGACGCGCTGGAAGGCGCCGGCGGGTACGCGCGCGAGATGACCGAGGGGCGGGCGGCCCGCCAGCGCGAGCTGCTCGCCCCGCACGTGGCCGCCGCCGACGCGCTGATCACCACCGCCGCGGTGCCGGGACGGCGGGCGCCGCTGCTCGTCACCGCCGCCATGGTCGCCGGGATGCGGCCCGGCAGCGTCGTCGTCGACCTGGCCGCGGAGTCCGGCGGCAACGTCGAGGGGGTCGTCGCGGGCTCGGAGAGGGACGTGGCGGTGACCGGGGGCACGGTGCGCCTGGTGGGCATGGCGGACGCGCCGAGCGGCGTGCCGGTCGACGCCTCCCGCCTGTTCAGCGGGAACGTGACGGCACTGCTGGGGCTGGTGACCGCGGACGGCGAGGTGCGCCTGGACCTCGACGACGAGGTGGTCGCCGGGGCCTGCCTGACACACTCGGGCGAGGTGCGGCACGCGGCCACGGCGCGACTGCTGGCGCCGGACACGGGCAGCGGCACGGGCGGCACCGGCGAAGGGCGGGCGTGATGGACGGCGTGACACTCCTGTCGATCTTCGTGCTGTCGGTCTTCGTCGGCTTCGAGGTCGTGTCCAAGGTCTCGACGACGCTGCACACCCCGCTGATGTCGGGTGCCAACGCGATCCACGGGATCATCCTGGTCGGGGCGATCCTCGTGACCGGTCACGCGGAGTCCCCCGTGGTGGTCGTCGTCGGATCGGTGGCGGTCGCGCTGGCCACGGCGAACCTCGTCGGCGGGTTCGTCGTGACGGACCGGATGCTCGAGATGTTCCGGCCGGGCTCGAGGTCGCGGCCGACGCGGCCCGGCCGGGCCGTCGGCGAGGACCGGGCGGGCGGCCGCCGATGAGCCTCCTGCCCGAGTGGGGGGTCGAGGTCCTCTACCTCGGCGCCGCCGTCTGCTTCATCCTCGCCCTCAAGGGCCTGTCGTCACCCCGGACCGCCCGGCGTGGCAACCTCGTGGGGGCCTTCGGCGCACTCCTCGCGCTGGTCGTCGTGTTCCTGTCGACCGACCTCGACAACCTGGTGCCGATCCTCGCGGCCATGGTGGTCGGGGCCGCTGTGGCGGTGCCGGCGGCCCGGCGAGTGCCCATGACCGGCATGCCGCAGCTCGTCGCCCTGTTCAACGGGGTCGGCGGCGGCGCCGCGGCACTTGTCGCGCTCATCGAGCTCGCGGAGGTCGAGGCCGGGGTCGCAGTGCTGCTCGCCACCGCGTTCACGGTCTTCGTCGGCGCGGTGTCGTTCGCCGGGTCCGGGGTCACGTTCCTCAAGCTCCAGGAGATCATGACCACCCGGCCGGTGATCCTCCCGGGTGCGCGGTGGCTGGGGATCGGGGCGCTGGCGGGCGGCGTCGGGCTGGGCGCGGCCGTGGTTGCCGTGGGCTCCGTGCCGGCCGGGATCGCACTGACGGTCGTCGGGCTGGCCGCCGGGGTGCTGCTCGTCCTGCCCGTCGGCGGGGCGGACGTGCCGATCGTCATCTCGCTGCTCAACGCCTTCACCGGGCTGACGGTGGCGGCCGGCGGGTTCGTCCTCGGCAACACCCTGCTGCTGGTGGCGGGCACTCTGGTGGGGGCGAGCGGGACGATCCTCACCCGGTTGATGGCGGCCGCCATGGGCCGGTCGGTGTCGGGAACCCTGTTCGGGGCCCTGGCCGGAGGCTCGACCGCCGGCTCGACGGCAGTCTCGGACCGGCCGGTGCGGTCGGTCTCGCCGGATGACGTCGCCATCCTCTTGGGGTACGCGACCAAGGTCGTCGTCGTGCCGGGGTACGGGCTCGCGGTCGCCCAGGCCCAGCACGTGGTCCGCGAGCTGGCCCAGGCGCTGGAGGCGCGCGGCACCCAGGTGGTGTACGCGATCCACCCGGTCGCCGGCCGGATGCCCGGGCACATGAACGTCCTGCTCGCCGAGGCGGACGTGCCCTACGAGGCCCTGCGCGACGCCGACGAGGTCGCCAGCGACCTGCCGACGACGGATGTCGCCCTCGTGGTCGGTGCCAACGACGTGGTGAACCCGGCGGCCAAGACCGACCCGTCGGCCCCGATCTACGGGATGCCGATCATCGACGTCGCCCAGGCCCACCAGGTGGTGTTCCTCAAGCGATCGATGCGGCCGGGCTTCGCCGGGGTCGACAACGAGCTGCTGTACGACGCGAGGACCTCGCTGCTGTTCGGCGATGCCAAGGAGTCGCTGACCAAGGTCCTGGCGGCGGTCAAGGGGCTGTGATCGGGCTGCCGCGACAACGGCCGGGAGCTGCCCCGTTCCAGCACTCAGATGATCCGATGACCGCGTAGCCGGCTTGCGCCCCGGTCACGGATCTGCCTATACGTCACCGTGAAGCGTGATGCAGATACCGACGTCGAACTTGCGGAAGCCGAACCCGGTTCCGCGATCAGACTCCTCCGCACGAGCGCGACGTTCCGGCTGTTCTGGACGGCCCGAGCCGTGTCGGCGCTCGGTGCCGGCGTCACCTCGGTGGGCCCTCCCGGTGCTCACCTACCAGCTCACGGGATCCGTCCTCTTGCCGCTCCTGCGTCGCCAGCTCCACCCACTCCGGGTGCTGCGACTCACGCTGCCCATCGGGGCCGCCCTCGGGGTCGTCGTCGTGACCGCCTCGGACTGGCGAGTGGCGCTGGTCGCGCTGGCAGCCTGGGGTTCGGCGTACCTCATAGTCCTCATCAACACGATGACGTATTCGCAGGAAGTCACTCCGGACCATCCGCAGGGCAGGGTGAACACCACGCGCCGGATGCTGTCGTCGGGGCTGGGCATACCGCTCGGAGCGCTGGCCTCCGGAACGTTGACAGTCCACGTCGACATCCGGGCCGGAATGTCGACGGCGATTGTCGCGATGACCACTGCCGCCCTTCTTGCCTGGACGGTCGGCCGGTTTCGAGAGACAGAGTCGCAGCCAGTTCGCCCGATCATGACCTGAACAGCGGGTTCGCCGGGTGCCGCGCCATGGGCTCCCGTTGCGGTCGGCCGAGGGGCGCGCCGGACGATGCCCCCGTCACCGGCACGGGAGACGACCTCAAGTCCCGCCCCAGCGCCACCGACTCTTGATTGACACGGGAGGAGGCCGGATGACGGCGACGGCGGTACGGCCCACGGGGGTCGAGCGGCTCCTGGGCTCCGACGAGCTCATCGTCAGCAAGACCGACGCCAAGGGCCGCATCACCTACGCGAACGACGTCTTCTGCCGGATGTCGGCGATGCCGGAGGAGGACCTCGTCGGCCGGCCGCACAACATCGTGCGCCATCCCGACATGCCGCGAGCCATCTTCAAGTACGCCTGGGACACCATCCAGGCACGGCAGGAGATCTTCGCCTACGTCGTCAACCTCGCGGCGGACGGCACGCACTACTGGGTGTTCGCGCACATGACGGCCACCGGGACGGCGGGCGGGCCGATCACGGGCTACCACTCGAACCGCCGAGCCCCCGCCCGGTCGGCGATCGCCGCCGTGGAGCCGCTGTACCGGCGGCTGCGGGAGGTCGAGCGGGCCCACGGGTCGGCGCGCGAGGCGCTGGCGGCGTCGACCGAGGCCTTCCACGCGGCTCTGGCCCAGCAGGGCACGACGTACGAGGAGTTCGTCTGGTCGGTGACGCCGTGACCCGGCGACCTCGCGGCGGCCACCGCGCCGACCGCCTCGCCGAGGCGCTGCGCCTCGTCACGGCGACCGCCGACCGGATCGCCCGGGGCGACACCGACGCCCGCCTCGAGCCCCTGAGCCTCGCCCCCGAGGACAGACATCTTGAGACCGAGGTGCGGCGAGCCGTCAACGCCATGATCGACGTGACGGATGCCTACGTCCGGGAGTCCAGCGCCGCCATCACCGCAGCCAGCGAGGGCCACTTCTACCGGCGGCTGTTGGAGCCCGGACTGTCCGGTGCCTTCCGGGACGGCGCCCGGGTCATCGAGGGCGGGCGCGAGTCGATGGAGTCGTCCCACCGCACGGCGCTGGCCGCCGCCCAGGAACGGCGTGACCTCGCCTCGCAGCTGGAGCAGGCGCTCGTCGAACTGTCGGGTCACGTGGCCTCGGCGGCCGGCGCGATGGGCGACACCGCCTCCCGGGTGGCGGCGTTCTCCGGCGCCGCCCGCGACGACGCCCAGCAGGCCCGCGGCACCATGGAGTCGCTGCGCAGCAGCACCGACGAGATCCGGCAGGCGATCGGGCTCATCACGCGGATCGCCCAGCAGACCCGGTTGCTCGCCCTCAACGCCACGATCGAGGCCGCCCGGGCGGGGGAGGCCGGCCGCGGGTTCACGGTCGTCGCGACGGAGGTCAAGAGCCTGGCCGACGAGTCGGAGGACTCGTCTCAGTCGATCACCGCGGCGGTGACGACGGTCCAGCAGGCGGCGGAGTCCGCGATCGACGCCATCGGGAACGTCACCGACCGCATCGCCGAGATGATCGACCGCATCGGCGAGATCGTGGACGCGGCCCAGGGCGATGCCGGCAGCGACGGCACGGGCCTCATCCCGCTCACCGAGCACCTGCGGTCGGAGATCGACCGGTTCGTCCAGGCCATCCGAGGCGCCGAACGGCGCAGTGCCCGCCGCCAGCAGGTCAGCCACCCCGTGACGGTTGTCGTGGGCGACCGGTCGGTCGACGGCACGCTGCGCGACATCAGCATGTCCGGGGTCGCCGTCGAGGTGTGGGTCGACGATCTGGCCGGAGTCGGGGACCCGATGCGGGTCCACGGGAGCACCGGCGCCGGTCCGCTCGAGCTGACGTGCGGCATCATCCGGGTCACGCCCACACCGGCCGGCGGCCGGCTGCTCGCGGCCCGCACCTCCGCGACCAGTCCGCCGAGCGCCGCCGTCCTGGACGCGCTCGTCGGCACGGCGCCCGCCGCCGGGGATCGCGGCTGAGGGCTCGCGCCGGCACCCGGACCCCGGTGGGCGGCCCCGTCAGCGGACTGCCGCCAGGACCGCCTTCGCCAGCTCGTCCGGCCTGGTGAACTGCGGCCAGTGACCGGTCGGCAGGTCGACGTACTCGACATGTCGCAGGGCCGCGAGCTCCGCCACGAACGGCATCCCCTGCGCCAGCCACTCCCGGATCTGCTCCGCGGTGGACTCGCAGCAGACGATCGTCGCGGGCACGTCGTAGCGGCGGGCGTCGCCGAGGACCTGGTGATCCGTCGCCACCGCGGCCGGCTGCGGCACGGCGCGGGCACGGAACTGCGCCCGGAGGTCGTCGTCGAGGTCGTGCAGCTCCTCCTCGGTGAACGCCGACCAGTCCGGCAACAGGATCTCGCCGTCGGCGACGGGCAGTTCATCGTTGATCGCCTGCCCGGGACCGAGCGGGCCGGCATCGACGTACACCACCCGGGCGATCCGGTCCGGGCGGGCGTCGGCCGCCGCATAGGCGATGGCGCCGCCGCCGGAGTGCCCGACCAGGACCACCGGCCCGTCCGCCTCGTCGACGGCGTCGACCACCGCGGTCACGTGATCCCGCAACGAGATGCCGCCCCGGTCGGCGGCCACCGACTCCAGGCCGGGCAGCGTGAGCGCCCGCACCCGGTGGCCCGCCTGCTCGAGCGCCGGCACGACCCGGTCCCACGACGAGGCGTCCAACCAGAACCCGGGGATGAGGATGATGTCCACGCACGGCACGCTAGGTGCCCGGCCTCGGCCTCGACCACGCCGGGCGGCGGGTCGCCGCCGAACTCCCAGGTTCAGGAGGGCGCCGTCTCCCACAGGGCGCTCACCGGGACGGCTCGCATGCGGGGGCCGAAGGCAAGGGTGTCGGGGCCCGACGACAGGATGGCATCTCCCGATCGAGACGTGCCGATCCTGCCGCTGGTGTCGTGCCGATCCTGCCGCTGGACCACGCGCGCCGCCGTCACCCGGCCAGGAGCCCGACGGCGGCGCGGCCCGCCCGACCCGTCGGCGTGCTCCCAGGTCGGCGGACGGTAGCCGGGCGACCGCTCAGGCCCCGGCGGCCGCCAGCACCGCGCGGCCGGTGAGGACCCGGGCGAGGTGGCGGCGGTAGGCGTCGTCGGCGTTGGCGTCGGCCATCGGGCGCGTGCCCTCGGCCGCCACGGCAGCGGCCTGCCGGATCGCGTCGGCCGTCGCCGGGGCCCCGACCAGCGCCTGCTCGACCGCGTGCGCCCGGACGGGTGTCACGCCCATGTTCGTCAGCCCGACCCGGGCCTCGGCGATCGTGCCACCCTCGACCCGGACGGTCGCCGCCACGGCGACGATCGACCAGGCCTGCGCGACCCGGTTGAACTTCTCGTACCGCGCGCCCCACCCGGTGTGCTTGGGCACCCGGACCTCGACGAGCAGCTCGCCCTCGCCGACCGCGGTCGTGAACAGGTCGACGAAGAACTGCTCGCCCGCCACGCTGCGCCGCCCACCCGGGCCGGCGATCACCATCTCCGCGCCGAGTGCCAGCGCCGCGGCCCCCATGTCACCCGCCGGGTCGGCGTGGGCCAGCGATCCGCCGAACGTCCCGCGGTGGCGGATCTGCGGGTCGGCGACGGTCCGCGCCGCCTCCGCCAGCAGCAGCGCGTGCTGTCGGACCAGCGGCTCCCGAACCACGTCGTCGTGGGTCGTCATGGCGCCGACGACGATCGTGTCGCCGTCGTCGCGCACGCCTCGCAACCCCTCGACCCGGCCGAGGTCGACGACCAGGTCCGGGGCGGCGAGCCGCAGCCGCAGCACCGGCAGCAGGCTCTGCCCGCCGGCCAGCACCTTGACCTCACGGTCACCGGCCGCAGCGAGCAGGGTCACCGCCTCCTCGACGGTGGTCGGGGCCTCGTAGTCGAACGGGCTGGGGATCACCGGGCACCTCCCTGGACGGCCTGCCATACGCGCATCGGGGTCATCGGCATCTCGACGTCGGTGACCCCCCACGGCTGCAGGGCGTCGACGACTGCGTTGACGACGGCCGGGGTCGAGGCGATGGTCCCCGCCTCGCCGACACCCTTGACGCCCATGGGGTTGGTGGTCGCGAGGGTCTCCGTCCGGTCGGTGATGAAGGTCGGCAGGTCCGGGGCGCCGGGAACGAGGTAGGTGGCCAGGGACGCCGCGGTCAGGGTCCCCGACTCGTCGTAGGGGGCGTCCTCATACAGGGCCTGGGCGATGCCCTGGGCGAGGCCGCCGTGAACCTGACCCTCGACGATGAGCGGGTTGACCACGGCCCCGACATCGTCGACGGCGACGTACCGGCGGACGGTCACCCGGCCGGTCTCGGTGTCGACCTCGGTCGCGCACAGGTGCGTGCCGTGGGGGTAGGAGAAGTTCGGCGGGTCGAACGTCGCCTCGGCGTCGATGCCCGGCTCCATCCCGTCGGGCAGGTTGTGGGCGTCGAAGGCGGCGAAGGCGATCTCGGCGATGCCCTTGCCCCGGTCGGTGCCCCGCACCGTGAACGTGCCGTCGGTGAACTCCAGGTCGTCCGGGCTCGCCTCGAGCAGGTGCGCCGCGATGACCTTCGCCTTGTCGATCACCTTGTCGACGGCGTGGGACAGTGCCACTCCCCCGACCACCAGCGATCGCGAGCCGTAGGTGTCGAGCCCGCGGGCGGAGATCTGGGTGTCGCCGTGGAGCACCTCGACGTCCTCGAACGGCACCCCGAGCTTGTCCGCGACGATCTGGCTCCACGCCGTCTCGTGGCCCTGGCCGTGCGGGCTGGTCCCCGTGACGACCTCGACCTTGCCGGTCGGCAGCATCCGGACGGTCGCGGACTCCCAACCACCGCCGACGTAGCGCAGGGCGCCGAGCACCCGCGACGGGGCCAGGCCGCACATCTCGGTGAAGGTCGAGATCCCGATGCCGAGCTGGACCGGGTCACGGCGGGCGCGACGGTCGGTCTGCTCGGCCCGCAGGGCGTCGTACTCGAACAGCTCCAGGGCCCGGGCCGTCGCGGCCTCGTAGTTCCCGGAGTCGTACTCCAGGCCCGCGACCGTGGTGAACGGGAACTCCTCGTGGCGGATCCAGTTCCGCCGCCGGACCTCCAGCGGGTCCATGCCCAGCTCGCGGGCGAGGGCGTCCATGGTCCGCTCGATCGCATACGTGGCCTCGGGCCGCCCGGCGCCGCGGTAGGCGTCCGTCCACGTCTTGTTGGTGAAGACGTTGGTGCACACGAACCGGTAGGCCGGGAACTTGTAGATGGCGTTGAACATGAAGGCACCGAGGATCGGCACGCCGGGGGTCACCAGGCCGAGATAGGCGCCCATGTCGGCGAGCAGCTCCACGCTGAGCGCGGTCACCGTGCCGTCCCGGCGGGCGCTGACCGTGAGCCGCTGGATCTGGTCGCGGCCGTGATGGGCCGAGAGCATCGACTCACTGCGGGTCTCGGTGTACTTGACGGGCTTGCCGAGCTGCCGGGCCACCAGGAAGGCGATCACTTCCTCGGGGGTGAACTGCAGCTTGCCGCCGAAGCCGCCCCCGACGTCCGGGGCGATGACGCGGATCTTGGACTCCGACGTCCCGGTGACGAGCGCCATGAAGATCCGGACGAAGTGCGGCACCTGGGTGGCGGACCAGACCGTGTACTGCTCGCCGGTGGGGTCGACGACCACGGAGCGGGGCTCCATGAACGCCGGGACGAGGCGCTGCTGGCGGTACCGGGTCTCGACGACGACGCTGTCGGGGTCCTGGCGGGCGCCCGCGATGGCGGCGTCGGCGCTGCCGCCGGTGCCGGCCTCGGCCGAATCGAAGATCCACGTGGCGTTCTCGTTCGTGCCGAGGTCGTCGTGGACCAGCCGCGAGCCGGCGGCCAGGGCCGCCTCCATGTCGAGGACCGGGTCCAGGTCGTCGTAGTCGACGACGACCCGCTCGGCCGCGTCGACCGCCTCGGCCGCCGACCGGGCCGCGACGACGGCGACGATCTCGCCGGCGTGGCGGACGGCGCCCTGGGCGATGGCCGGATGGGTCGGCGCCTTCATGTCCTCGGTGATCGGCCAGGCGCAGGGCAGGCCGGCGTCGGCCCCCGGCAGCTCCGCCCCCGTCCACACCCCGAGCACGCCGGAGGACTCCTTGGCGGCCGCGGTGTCGATCCCGGTGACCGTCGCCGCGGCGACCGTGCTGCGCACCATCGCCAGGTGCAGCATTCCCGGCAGGGTGATGTTGTCGGTCCAGCGGGTGCGCCCGGTGATGAGGCGGGCGTCCTCCTTGCGGCGCCGCGCACGGCCGAACTCGCGGCCGGTGTCGGTGCGCTCCTCGACGGCGGTCATGCGAGCCCTCCGGTCGTGGCGGGAGCGGACTGGAACGCCGGGGTGGCGGTGGGCGCACCGGCAGCGGCCCGGATCGCCCGGACGATGTTCTGGTAGCCGGTGCAGCGGCAGAGGTTGCCCTCGATCCCCTCGCGGACGTCGTCGTCGCTGGGGTCGGGGTGGTCGTTGAGCAGGTCGACCGCCTGCATGATCATCCCAGGGGTGCAGAAGCCGCACTGCAGGGCGTGTGCCTCGTGGAAGGCCCCCTGCACCGGGTGCAACTCGCCGTCGCGGGCCAGGCCCTCGATGGTGGTGATCTCGGCGCCGTCGGCCTGGACGGCCAGCACGGCGCACGACTTCACGCTGCGCCCGTCGAGGTGGACCGTGCAGGCGCCACAGTTGCCGGTGTCGCAGCCGACCACCGTGCCCGTCTTGCCCAGCCGCTCGCGCAGGTGATGGACCAGCAGCGTCCTCGGTTCGACGTCGTCGGTGTAGCGGATGCCGTCCACCGTGACCGTGATGGTTCTCCTCGCCATGCGAGCCCCTCTCCCTCGAGACGCCGTGACGCTGCCGTCACAACGATGTGACCGGACGGATGTGACCCAGACCATGAGTCAAGACGCAATCGCGCCCGCCCGCAAGGACTTTCGATCCTTCGAGGTCACGCCTCGGCCACCGCGTCCGCGAGGGCGGCGAAGCTCGCCACGGAGTGGCCTGCGACGAGCCCGTCCAGGTGCGGCAGCACGGCCGCGATGCCGCCCTGGACGGGCAGGTACCCGGCACGGCCCCGGTGCGGGTTGGCCCAGAGCACCCGGTGCGCCAGCCGCCGCAGCCGGGCGGCCTGCTCGCCCAGCAGCCCCGGGTCCCCGCGCTCCCAGCCGTCGGAGAACACCACGACGACGGCCCCCCGCGCCGTGCCACGGCGGCCCCACCGGTCGAGGAAGGCCCCGAGGACCTCCCCCAGCCGGGTGCCACCGGACCAGTCGGGGATCTCCGCCGCGGCGGCGCGCAGTGCCTCGTCGGGGTCGCGCGCCCGCAGTGCCCGCGTCACCCGCGTGAGCCTGGTGCCGACGGTGAACACCTCGGTGCTGCCCGGCGCGGCCCGGACCCAGGCGTGGGCGAGCCGGAGCAGGGCGTCGGCGTACGGCTCCATGGACCCCGAGACGTCGACCAGGAGGACGACCCGCCGGGGTCGCGCCCTGGACCGGCGGTGGCGCAGCGGCCCCGGTTCACCCGCCCGGCGCAGGTGCTCCCGCAGGGTGCGGCGGGCATCGACGTCACCCCGGGACCGCGGCGACCAGCGGCGGGCGGGACGTCGCGGCGGCCGGGGACGGAGGTGTCGCAGCAGCTCCGCGACGACGGCCCGCTCGGCCGGGGTGAGGTCGGCGAGGTCCCGGTGGCGCAGGACCTCCGCCCCCGAGGCCCGGGCACGCACGACGTCCGCGGGCGCGTCGCCCCCAGGACCGGGACCCGAAGCGGGCGGCGGGTCGCCGAGTGTGGTCCGGATCGCAGGAGCCGGCCCGCGCCGGGCCCCTCCCGGGCGGGGCGGGCGCCCCGAGAACCACAGCTCGAACACCCGGTCGTAGACCGCTGTCTGGTCCGGCTCGCCCAGCAGCGTCGCCCGGCCGGCCCAGTAGACCCGCTGCCGGTCACCCACCCCGACCGCGGCCGCCGCCGTCGCGAAGACCCGCGCCCGATCACCGGTGACGGGCAGGCCGGCCGCGCGCAGGGCCCGGGCGAGGCCCAGGAGCACCTCGTCGGTGTCGCCCTCGCCCACGCCGACACCCCGCCCTTCCGGAGACCAATCCCAATCCGCCGCGCTCCGGGCGCCGAACACGGGGCACGGCCCGCGCCCGCGGGCCGTGGCCGGGCACCGCCCGGGCCACGCCACCCGGCTTCCGGAGGTCATCATGACCCAGTCCCCCGACGTCGACCCCGCCGGCACCACCGACCCGCCACCCCACACCACCCGCCGCACGGTGCTCGCGGGCGCCGCGGGCGCGGCCGCCGTGGCCGCCCTCGCCGGCGGCGCGGCGACCGTCCCGGGCGCGTCCGCCCGTTCCGGCAGCGACTCCGACGGCGCCGGGGAGGACGACGGTGCCCCCGCCGGCGTCTCGGTCATCGCCCACGTGCGCGCCGGGTCGTACGACGAGGTCGTCGTCGCGTCCGGTGACCGCGAGGTCGTCCTCACGAACCGCGCTTTGGTGCGCGCTCTCGTCCGGGAGGTGCGCTGACATGTCCTCCCACCGCGAGGCACCGGAGATCTCCAAGGACCCGGTCGCCGACAGCACCGACCTCTACGCCTTCGTCAGCCCGGACCGCCCCGACACGGTGACGATCCTCGCCAACTACATCCCGCTGCAGGACCCGGCCGGGGGGCCGAACTTCTTCGAGTTCGGCGACGACGTCCGCTACGAGATCCACGTCAGCCACCGGGGTGACGCCCGCGCGGACATCACCTACCGGTTCGAGTTCCGGACCACGGTCCGCAACCCCGACACCTTCCTCTACAACACCGGACGCATCACGTCGCTGTCGGACCCCGCGTTCAACCGGCCGCAGCAGTACACGGTCACCCGGATCGACCGCAGCGGTCGTTCGCGCGTCCTCGCCCGGCACGTGCCGGTGCCGCCCTGCAACATCGGCTTCCGGTCGACCCCCGACTACGACCGGCTGGCGGCGTCCGCCGTCCACGAGCTCGCCGGAGGAGGCCTGGTCTTCGCCGGCCAGCGGGCCGACGGGTTCTACGTCGACCTCGGGTCGGTCTTCGACCTGCTGACCCTGCGCCCGTTCCAGGCGGCGCACCTCGTGCCGTCGGCCGCGGCGGCCGGGGTCGACACCCTGCGCGGGGTCAACGTCCACACCCTCGCGCTCCAGCTGCCGATCACTCATCTCACCCGCCACGGCGTTCACCCGGCGGGCCCGCTCGACCCGGCGGCCACGATCGGGGTGTGGACCAGCGCGTCCCGGCGCCGCTTCCGCGTCACCGACGACGACGGCGACGTCCGGGGGATCGGCCGGTGGCAGCAGGTCTCACGCCTGGCCAACCCGCTGGTCAACGAGGTTCTCATCCCGATGGGCCGCAAGGACGAGTGGAACGCGGCCCGACCGGAGACAGACCGCCGCTTCGCCCAGTACGTCCGGCGTCCCGAGGCCGCCGGGCTGCTGCCGGTGCTCTACCCGGGCGCGTTCGGGAACCTGGCCGCCCTGGACGAGGACCGGGACGACCTGGTGGCGATCTTCCTGACCGGGCTGCCGGAGGGTGTCGTGCCGGGCTTCCAGAACCACACCGGCCCCCGACTGGCGGACCTGCTCCGTCTCAACGTGGCCGTGCCGCCGGCCACCTCACCGAATCGGCTGGGGCTGGTGGCCGGGGACCCCGCGGGCTTCCCCAACGGCCGCCGGGTGATGGACGACGTGGTCACCGTGGAGCTGCGGGCCCTCGCCGGGCTCACGTACCCACTGGTGGCGCCCGGGTACACGCCGGACGCCGTGGCCTCGCAGATCACTGACGGGACAGTGCCACGGACGTTCCGGCCGACGTTCCCGTACCTCGACACCCCGGCGGCCGGCTATGACGTCCCCGCCGCCTGACCCGGAGGACCTCACCCGAGCCGGTCAGGGCGCGGTCCTGCTCGACGTGGGCGAGGACCGGGGAGCCCTCGTCGTGCTGGCGCCGGCCGACCTGGAGCGGGCGGAGATCGAGATCAGCGGGGCCGGGCGCCCGCGCACCGGGACCCACGTGGCGGTGCTGCCCCGCCACGCGGGGGCGGGGGGGCAGGTGCGGCACGCCGCCGTGTTCCCGTCGCTGGCGGCCGGCGGGTACGTGCTGTGGTCCGACGACGACCGCGCGGTCCTCGACGTCACGGTCGCGGCCGGGGAGGTGACGACCGTCTCCTGGCCGGGGACACCCTGACCGGGCGACGGCACCGTCGTCGACGGCACCGTCTCCGGCGAGCCGCGGCCACCCTCAGCCGGCGAGGACCCGATCGATGGACCGGAGCACCCGGTCGGCGTCCTCCCGGTACTTGCACACCGCCCCGAGGGTGGCCGCGGCCGTCTCGCGGTCGAGGTCGTCGCGGCCCAGGTGGATCAGGGCCTGCACCCAGTCCAGGCTCTCGGCGACCCCGGGCGGCTTGAGCAGGCCCGGACCGGCATCGGGACCGGCGTCCGGGAAGCCCTCGCGCATCCGGTGGACGGCCGCCGCCACCTGCGCGGCCAGCCGCTCGGGGACGTCCGGCAACCGGGTCCGGATGATCTCGACCTCGCGACCCAGCCCGGGGTGGGAGACCCAGTGGTAGAGGCAGCGGCGCTTGAGGGCGTCGTGGACCTCACGGGTCCGGTTGGAGGTGAGGACGACCAGCGGCGGGCGGGCCGCCCGGATGGTCCCGAACTCCGGGATCGTCACCGACCCGGTCGACAGGACCTCCAGCAGGAACGCCTCGAACTCGTCGTCGGCCCGGTCCACCTCGTCGACCAGCAGGACGGCGTTGTCGCTGCGCAACGCCCGCAGCACGGGCCGGGCCAGGAGGAACCGCTCGTCGTAGAGGTCGTGTTCGACCTCGTCCACGGCCAGGCGCTCCCCCTCGGTGCGGGCCGCCTCGACCGCGCGCAGGTGAAGGACCTGGCGCGGGAAGTCCCAGTCGTAGAGGGCCTGGGTCGCGTCGATGCCCTCGTAGCACTGCAGCCGGACGAGCTCGGCGCCGAGCGCCTCCGCCAGGGCCTCGGCCAGCGCGGTCTTGCCGGTGCCGGGCTCGCCCTCCAGGAACAGCGGTCGCCGCATGGCCAGGGCGAGCCACGCCACCGTGGCCAGACCGGCGTCGGCCAGGTACCCGGTGCGTGCGAGAGCCACCGCGAGGTCGTCCGGCGTCGCCGGGTCGACCTCACCACCGCCGGCCACCATGCCCTCAGCATGGCCCACCCGCCCACCGCCGGGTCACGCATGCAGGGCGAGTGTCTCCTCCCGCGCGGCGGGGTGGGCAGGCATCCGGTCGAGGACCGCCGCGAGGTCGCGCGGGGCCGCGATCATGGCCAGGTGCGGGGCGTCGAGGCCCACCACCTCCGCGCAGCCGGCCCGCTCGGCGTAGACGTCCTGCCTGGCAGGCGGGACGACCCGGTCCCGCTCCAGGCGCACCCACGACCGCGGCACCGGGTAGCGCAGGCCGGTGAGGTCCGCGAGGTCGTCGCCGACCCGGGGAGGCTCGGGCACGGTGAGCGCCCTGGCCCGGGCCGCGGCCTCGGTCGGGAGGTCCGTCACGGCACCCCGGACGTGGCGGGGGTCCGGGGGGCGGACGGGCTCGCCGTGGCGGGGCAGTGCCCCCGAGACGAACACGAGGCGGCCGATGAGCCCGGGGACGAGCGCGACCACCCGCGGCAGCGTGACGGCGGCGAAGCCGTGCCCGACCAGGACGACGTCCTCCCAGCCGGTCGCGAGCACGTCGGAGGCGACCGAGTCGGCGTAGTCGTCGAGCGTGGTCCACCCGGTGGTCTCCCCGGCGGGCACCACCGCCCCACCCGGACGCCGACCCGGCAGGTCGACCGCCAGAGCCGAGGCGTGCAGATGCGGCAGGACGGGTTCCCAGACCCGCGAGTCGAAGCCCGCGGAGTGGACGAGAACGAACGGCATCGGCAGGCTCCTTCGCCCGGTCGGGGCCTCAGCATCTCCGTCCGGGCGGGGTTCCGCCAAGGACTTGCGTCCCCCGGCGCCGACGTGTCGCCAGCCCGCGCTGCCTCGGTCAGCCCTCGGCGCCCGCCCAGGCCCGGCCGAGCGAAACCCGGCCCCGGGTGTCCAGCAACGAGCCGCGGTACAGCCGCTCGGCCGCCAGAACGATCACCAGAGCCGTCCCTGCGATGAGCACCAGCGCGACGGCCGCCTCCCACCACTGCGCATCGCCGGCCACCAGACGCTGGGGCATGACGATCGGCGAGGTCAGCGGGACGTAGGAGAGGACGTCCCGCGCGACCCCGTCGCGCACGCTGAGCGCCACGATGAAGGGCAGGACGACCAGCATCTGGATGGGCAGCGTGGTGGCTGCCAGATCCTCGTACCGGCTGGCCAGGGCGCCGGCTGCCGCCCAGAGGCAGGCGAGCATGGCGAATCCGAACACGAAGAAGACGACGAACCAGCCGGCGGACCCGGCCAGCAGCGGCACCAGCTCCCCCTGGCCGGCGACGGACGCCGCCAGCAGCCCGACGGCGATGAGCAGGACCACCTGTCCCAGGGCCAGCACCAGGTTGCCGACGATCTTGCCGATCAGCAGGGCCCGCACCGGGACCGCGGCCACCAGCAGCTCGACCACCCGCTGCTGCTTCTCCTCGGTGACGCTCTGGGCGATGGTGAGACCGAACGTGAGGGCGGTGAAGAAGAACACCGCGGCGAAGGCGAACTCCAGCAGCAGCGCCTCGGTGGAGGCGCTGCCGGCGGGGTCGAGCACCCGCCGCTCGACCGTGACCGGAGCCAGGGCGGCGGACACCGCCGCGTCGTCCGCGCCGAACCCCGCGAGCGCTGCCGCGACGCCTCGGTCGCGCACCACGTCGTCGACGGCGGTCGCGAGGTCCGGTGGCACCTCGGTGTCGGCGACCAGCGCCACGTCGGCCGCCGGGGAGCCGGTCCCGACCTCGACCAGCGCGACGTCCACCTCCCCCGCCCGAACGAGGGCCTCGGCCGCCCGGACGTCGGCAGCGGGCACCGACTCCACGGTGAGGCCGGTGTCCTCCTCGCGCTCCGCCAGGGACCCGGCCACCTCCGCGGCCGCCGCGCCGGAGACCGCCACCCGGTACTCGCCCTCGCCGGCCTGGAGGAACGCCGGCAGGCCGAAGGCCACCGCGACGAGCAGGAGGGTCACGACCGTCGACACGAGGAAGGTGCGGTCCCGCAGCTTCACGAACAGCTCGCGCTCGGTGACGATCCGGGCCGCGGGCAGCAGGCCCGGCGGCACGGGCCCGGCGGACGTGGGCGCGGGGCTGATGGCTCTCATCGGACGACCTCCCGGTAGATGTCGGCGAGAGTGCGGCGGACGGGTGTGAACTCCCTGACCTGCCCGCGCGCCATCGCAGCGGCGAGCAGGCGGGGGGCCCCGCCACCGGATCCGCCCGCCTCGTCGAGGAGGCGGACCAGCGCGGTCGGCCCGTCGACGTCCACGACGGCCAGGCCGGCCGTCTCCCGCAGCCACCCGGCGTCCGGCTCGACGACCAGCCGGTAGAGGTGGGCGTTCTCGCGGCGGCGCAGCTCGTCACCGGTGCCGGCGGCGACGACCCGGCCGCCGTCGATGACGACGACGTCGTCGCACAGGCTCTCGACCAGGTCGAGTTGGTGGCTGGAGAACAGCACCGGCACGGCCGAGGCCGCCCGTTCCCGGAGGAGGTCGGCCAGGGAGTCCACGGCGAGCGGGTCCAGGCCGCTGAACGGCTCGTCGAGGACGAGGGCCACCGGGTCGTGCAGGACGGCGGCCGCCACCTGGACGCGCTGCTGGTTGCCGAGCGACAGCGACTCCAGTTTCGCGGCCGTGCGCTCGCCCAGGCCGAGCCGCTCGAGCAGGGCCCGCCCGCGCGTCGCCGCGTCCGCCGTGGTCAGGCCGTGGAGCCGGCCGAAGAACACCAGCTGGTCCAGCACCCCCATCTTCGGGTAGAGACCGCGCTCCTCGGGGATGTAGCCCATCCGGGCCTGGGTGGCGCGGTCGAGGGACGCACCGCGCCACAGCACCCGGCCGGCGTCCGCCCGCGTGATGCCGAGCACGATGCGCATCGCCGTGGTCTTGCCGGCCCCGTTGGCGCCGACGAAGCCGGTGAGCCGTCCGGGGACGACCCGGAACGACACGGCGTCCAGCGCCGTGAGGTCACCGAAGCGGCGGGTGACGGAGTCGAGTTCCAGCACGTGAGCACGGTAGGGAGTCCCGGGGCAGCGCGTCGTCAGCCCGCAGGGCGATCCGGTCTCCCCCTCCGGACGGAGCAGGTGTCAGTGGTTGCGTGAGTCCTCAATCATTGGTGACGCAGCCACGCTCGCCCCGACCCAGGACCGCGAGCTGATGCCGGGCGAGCTGGCGTCGCTGTGCGGGCTCAGCCGCCGGGGACGCCGCCGGGTCCTACCGGGTCGCACGCACTGGCGGATCGTGCGTCGCCAGGAGCGCATCCTCGACGGGCG
>JBHJOS010000029.1:0-21025 GCA_050329415.1 Kineosporiaceae bacterium | reverse complement strand
CGGCGGATGCAGATGGTGTTCCAGGACCCCGCGGCGAGCCTCGATCCCCGGCAGAACGTGGAGTCGCTTCTGCTGGAGCCCCTGGTGGCGCACGGCCGGGCGGCGCCCCGGGGCGGCCGAGCGGCCCAGGTGCGTGAGCTGCTGTCCCACGTCGGGATGCCCGCGTCGGCCGCCGACCGGTACCCGCACGAGTTCTCCGGCGGCCAGCGGCAGCGGATCGGCATCGCCCGGGCGATCGCGCTGCGCCCGGACCTCGTCATCGCCGACGAGCCGGTGTCGGCGCTCGACGTGTCGGTGCAGGCCCAGGTGCTCAACCTGCTGCGGGAGCTGCAGGGCGAGCTCAGGCTGACGTACCTCGTCATCGCCCACGACCTCGCGGTGGTCCGCTACGTCAGCGACGTCATCGGCGTGATGTACGTCGGGCGGCTCCTGGAGCAGGCCCCGGTGGACGCCCTGTTCGACGCGCCGCTGCACCCGTACACGCTGGCGCTGATGTCGGCGGTGCCGGTGCCCGACCCCGAGGTCGAGGACCGGCGCCGGCGCATCCTGCTGACCGGCGACCTGCCGTCACCGGCGGACCCGCCGCCGGGGTGCCGGTTCGCCACCCGGTGCCCGTTCCGCCGCCCGGGCCGTTGCGACGACGAGGAACCGCAGCTGCGCGAGCTGGCGCCGGGGCACACGGTGGCGTGCCACTGGGCGGAGGAGATCAGAGCGGCGCTCTGACGGGAAGTTCGAGCAGGTCGACGGGGTCACGCTCAATACATCCTATCGATCGGCGACGTCCAGGAACTCCGCGAGGGCGCGGAGTTCCCGCCGCCGCCGGCGGTCCCGCCTCAGCATGGTCGCGACCATGTCCCGGGCCCGGCGCGTGAACAGGAGCTGTTCGGCGCCGTGTGTGCGGGCCGCGACCAGGGTCCGGACCGCCTCGTCGTCCTGTCGGCGCAGATAGTGGGACCAGGCGACGGTGATGAGGTGGGACGTCCGCCGCTCCGAGAGGTGAGCGGGGAGCCGGTCCGCGTCGACCTGGCCGGCGAGATCCAGGGCGGACCGGGGATCGCCGAGTTCGGTGGCCAGCCACACCCGGTGGATCCGGACGTTGGTCGGACCGAAGGCAAACCAGAAGTGATTCCGCTCCCCGACGGTGGCCGCGACATCCTCGGCCCGCGACAGGTAGTGGTCGACGGCCCGCCGGTCGTCGAGACTGGCCGCCGCGACAGCGGCCTTGAGCAGGAGTGCCCCGTGGACACTGAGCGTCGGGGGGTCCACGACGCCGGTCCGCCGGGGGACGAGCATCTCCGCCGCGGCGGCCGGCACCGCCAGGCTCGCTTCCAGCTCCCCGGCGTGGCGGAGCACGACCGCCCAGCGCCATGCCGCGCCACCGATGAGGAGTGGGTCCTCGGCCCGCTCGGCAGCGGCCGCGGCACGCTCGGCGGCGATCCACGGGAGATGGGGTTCCCCGATCCGATCGAGCATCCCGGAGGTGACTCGGTAGGCGAGTGACAGCGCCGTCAGCGCCGACGGGTCCCCGGGGACGTGGTCGACAGCCGCGTGGGCGTCCTCGATCAGATCCGGCAGCGCCGGCCCGAGATCACTCCATCGTTCGGTCTGCGAGCAGCGGAAAGCCCAGGCGATCCGGTTCTCCAGGGCCTTCGGGTGCGGCGGGCGCCTCGTGCTGTGCCTGCCCGGAGGACGCATGAGGGCGGCCCGGATCCCGGGAACCGTGTCCGGAGCGGTCCCGAGGACTCCGGCATCACCGACGCGCCGAGCGGTGCTGTGGAACGGGGGCGGGAGAAGGGCGACCGGTTCGACCCGAAGAGCGCGCGCCACGTCCACGATGATCGTCAGGCGCTCGACCGTTCGGGAACCGCGCTCGATCTGGGACAGCCACTCCTCGGACCGGCCGACGAGCCCGGACAGCACGGCCTGGGTCATGCCACGGCGACGCCGGTGGTAGGCGATGCGATCGCCCACCCCGGCGTCGTGGTCGAGAGGCACGGTCTCCAGTCTGGCCGACAACGGCATCACGCATCAGGGGAGCGTGCCCAGGCTGGGACCGTGCCGAGTCACGTGATCGCGCCGGTACGTCCTGGTTGTACGTCGAGGACGACTCGGCAGAACACCCCAACCTTCTGTAGGGGTTCGCGACCGGCACCACCCCTAATCTCATGATCATGAGTGGTGCGGCAGTGGCGCGTGACGGGATCGACGCGTTGCGAGAGGCCGGTGAGTCGGATCACACGATCGAGCTCAGTGACGTCGACACGTCGGCTCGGTCGCGGCTGTCGCTCGTCTCCGACGCCTCCCGTCCCGTCCGCGGCCTCGTGATCGGTGTCCTGACAGGAGGGAGAAGCCGGGAGCGGGAGCGCTCGTTCATGTCGGGGCAGGCGGTCGCCGAGGCACTCGAGGCAACGGGCCACGTCGTCGTGGTTCTCGACACCGCCGCAGCAGAGTTCACCACCAGGGTCGTCTGCATCGACATCGCCTTCCTCGCGATCGCAGGTCAGTACGCCGAGGACGGGAGGCTCCAGGGCTTCCTCGAGACGCTCTCGATCCCTTACACCGGTTCCGGGGTCCTCGCCAGTGCCCTCGGGATGCACAAGCCGACGGCCAAGACCGTGGTCGCTGCCGCGGGGGTACGGGTCATCCCACACGTCGTCCTCGACGTTCGCGACCGTCGCGCCCCGGCGGAGGTGACCGAGGAGGTGGCTGTCGCAGTCGGACTCCCCTGCGTCCTCAAGCCGGCGAGCGAGGGCGGATCGAACGGGGTCGCCGTCGCCCGAGACGCGAAGGCGCTCACTCGGCTGATCACATCCGGCGACCTTCGGTCCGGCGGTGTCCTCGTGGAGCCGTTCGTGGAGGGCCGGATCGTGACCGTGGGTGTCCTTGAGGTGCGAGGCGAGCCGGTCGCGCTGCCCCCGCTCGAAGTCGCGACCGTCAGGGACTTCTACGACGGCGAGTCCAAGGCCGACGCGGAGCTGTGCGATTACCGCTGCCCGGCGCCTCTGTCTCCGGCAGCGAGGGCCGCCGTCAGCGCCTCGGCGATCCGCGCCCATCGCGCCCTCGGGTGCGTCGGTCACTCCAGGAGCGACTTCGTCCTCGACGCCGAGCTGCGACCGTGGTGGCTCGAGATCAACACCTTGCCGGGCCTGTCCCGGACCGGCAACCTGTCCAGGATGGCGGAAGCAGCAGGCATCTCGCACACCGAGCTCGTGCATCACATACTCGATGCCGCTCGCGCCGCAGCTCCTGGATATCGACCGTGAACACCGGACATCGTGGGATCACTGCCGCCCGGAAGGCTGGGCGCCAGGACCGCGAAGCCGATTCCGCTCCGGACTGCCCGGCCTGCTCGCCGTCACCGATCGGTTCGGGTGGCGACGCCACGCCGACCAGCCACACGAACGTTCCCCTGGTCACCCAGTACGCCACGCCGGGTCTCATCGACGCCGTCGCCTATGGCGGGCTCGACCCGGCCGACGACCCGGCTTGGGCCGAGACCGGTGCCCGCGACCTCGCGGACTACGCCCGGTGGTGCCGGCACGCCTGCGGGATGGCGTGCTTGCGGATGGCGCTCCTCCATCGGGACGGTCACGCGCCGCCGCTGTTCGAACTCCTGCGGGCAGGGCTCCCGCACGGGACGTACGTCGCTGAGCAGGGGACGATCCGCGGGCTGTACTACGCGCCGTTCGTGACCTACGTGCGCGAGGCCCACGGCCTGGACGGCCACGTCCACCACGATCTCGGTGCCGACGGCATCCGTCGCGAGATCGCCCGCGGTCGGCTGGTCATGGCGTCGGTGCACAAGGAGATCCGGCGCCCCGAGCGACCGGCACCCGGCCGAGGTGGTCACCTCGTCCTCGTCACCGGATTCGAGGCCCACACCCTGACCTTCCACAACCCGTCGGGACATCGCTCCGACACGCGGGTCGCGACGCTGCCGACCTCCGTCTTCGAGTCGTTCTTCGCCCGCCGTGGCGTGACCCTCGACGCGAACGCGCCCTTCGCACCCCGTCACTAGCCTGGCCTCGTGCTGCTGGACGAGAACGAGTACACGCGGTGGCGCCGGGCCTGCGAGGAGGAGCTGGCCGTCGCGCGCCTGCTGGCCGGCGCCGAGGCGCACAACTCCGCCGTGCTCCACGCCGAGCAGGCGGCCCAGCTGGCACTCAAGGGCCTGCTGCGGGGGGTCGGCGCGGCGTCCCAGGCGTGGGGCCACGCGGTCACCGAACTCGCCGACCGGGCGGCTCCGACCGCAGGCCTTGCCGTCGACCCGGGGTTGCGTGAGCGGCTGGCCATCCTCGGTCGCGACTACCAGGCGAGCCGGTACCCGGATGCCGTGGCGAGCGGGACGCCCCGGGAGAACTACGGCCCCGCCGACAGCCAGCGGGCGTTGTCGACGGTGGACGACCTGGTGGGCGCCGTGGACGCGGCCTGGACCGCGCTGACGGGCGACGGCAGGCGATGACGTCGCCCGCGACCCCGGCCGAGGTGCTCCAGCGGCGGCGCGCCGAACGGGAGGCCCTGCTGGACCGGGCGAGACGGTTCGCCGTGGACGCGGGCGCGAGGATCGACGTGCACGCCATCGTCGTCTTCGGCTCCGTGGCGCGGGGTGACTTCCACGAGGTCAGCGACGTCGACGTGCTCGTGGTCGCGGAGCGCCTGCCGGTGCGGCCCGTCGAGCGGCTCGCAGCCTTCGGTGTGCCGCCGAGCCGCGTCGAGATCGTCGCCTGGACGCCGGACGAGTGGCGGCGGGCGCGTCGCCGAGGCGACCCCGTCGCGCTGGAGTGCGAGCGGGTCGGGGTGTGGCTGCGGGGGACCCCGGCCGATCTGGAGCCCGGCACCGAGTGAACGAGGCGTGTCCCGGCTCGGTGGCGCGGCCGTCGGGAATCACTCCGCGGCGATGCGGCAAGCAGGTCGGCGAGAACGTCGACCGGCAGGTCCTGGCCCTGCTCCCGGTCACCCATGCGCCATCGGCGGGCCCAGTGACGCTCGCCACATCGACCTCGGCCGATGGCGGTGAGCCGCCAGGGGAGTAAACTACTTGAAGCTTTCGGCTGGTCACTGTCCGTCGGAAGGAGGCGTCAGCCGACCACCGACTCGGTGTTCTCGTCCCGACACCCGGGCGCGACGCTCCCTGACCCACGACGTGGCGCCTGGGCGTCCACCGCATCGGCCACGGTCCTGCTGCTGACTCTCACCGTGGGGTTGGCCAGCCAGGGCTCCTTCTCCGGGGCCGCTCGCCCCGGGCTCGCGATCGGCGTCGCTGTCAGCCTCGCGTTCGCTCTCGTGGGTGGTCGGCCGGGCCGGAACCTCGTCGCGCCGGCGACGGCGTGTGCGCTGTTGGGGGGCTGGGCCGTGGCGGCCGGCGCCCTGCGCGAGGACGTCCTCGCCGGCGCGCTCACGGCGGCCGTCGCCTGCGGCGTGGCCGCGGTCCTCGTGGCGGTGGCGAGCCTGCCCCCGGGTGACCGCAGGCTCGTGGCCGACTCGCTACCCCTCATCGGAGGCCTGCTCGCCGTCACGGCATGGGTCGCCCTTCTGGGTCGTACCCCCGACTGGGCACTGGTCACCGACGGGCTGTGGCGGGCCTCGGGTGCGCTGGGGTACCCCAACGCGCTGGCGGCCGTCCTCGTGCCGCTGGCGCTCCTCACCGTCGCCCGGTCGTCGACCCTCGTGGGCCGGTCGCGGTGGGCGGCCATCGCGCTGGTCGTGCTCATGCTGACGACAGCGGCGGCGACGCTGAGCCGCGGAGGGCTGCTCGCCCTGGTCGTCGGGGTCGGGGCACTCGCGGCACTCGGTGACCGGGAGCTCCGGCGCGCCCTGCTGGGGCCGCTCACGGGTGCCACCGTGGCGACGGCGGCGCTCCTGCCGAGCCTCGTGGCGTCGTCGCCGGCCGATGTCCCCGTCGCCGTGGGCGGGCTCGGCGCCGGGGCGATCCTCGCGGTCCTCGTCGATCGAGCGGCGCGTACCCGCAACGTCCCGACGTGGTTGGCCGCCGCGACGCTGCTGACAGGCGCCGCACTTGCCGGGGTCGCGAGCCAGCAGGTGAGGTCGGCCGTCTGGGAGGTGACGGCCACCAGGATCGGGGCTGGCTCGTCGTTCCGTCTCGACGCTGCAGCGGCGGCGCTGCGCGAGCTGCACGGCTCGCCCCTCGTGGGCGTCGGTCCCGGGAACGGGCAGGTGACCTGGCGGGACGACGCCGGTGCCGCCGTCACGCTGCGGTTCCTGCACGACGAGTACCTGCAGGTCCTGCTCGAACTCGGTCTGATCGGCGCCGCCCTGCTCGTCGTGGTCCTGCTCACGCTGTGGCGGTCGGTCCACCGGGGCAGGCCCGAGGGCACCGCGCCGCCGCTCGACCGCGCCACCTGGGCCGGGGCGGCCGCGGCGACGGCCGCCTTCGCCGTCCACAGCGGCTTCGACTTCCTCTGGCACGTGCCGGCGCTCCCGGTGCTCGCCGCCGTCCTGCTGGCGCTCGCCGCAGTCCCGCCTCCCGCCCCTGCCCCCGGGGCGGAAGGAGCCCCACTCGAACCCGCGGGGGCACCACCGTGAAGGAGGGTCACATGAAACTGCTCACAAGAGCCAGGATGATCCCCGCCGCCGTCGTTCTGGCCGGTGCGGCAACCCTGCTGATGCCGGGCTCGCCCGCCCTGGCGTACATCTCCCCACCCCTGGTGCTCCTCGCCGAGCCCGAGAGCCCGGCGCGCCTCGTCGCGCAGGGCGCCGCGGTCGACGTCACGGTGGAGTACTCGTGCGCGGCCGACTTCATGGGCATCGGCCTCAGTGTGAGGGAGCGGGTCGGTCGGGCGGTCGCCTCAGGTTCCGGCGGCGTCTCGGTCCCGTGCGACGGCAGAACACACCGCACCGTGATCCGGGTCCCCGCCGACGGCGGCGGGCCCGCGTTCACGAGGGGCAGCGCGGCCGTCGAGACCTTCGTCGACGGCTGCCGAACCGGCGATGACGGGCTCGCCGTCTGCGCCGTCGACCGGACCTTCGACACCATCCGGATCCGGCGCTGAGCCGTCGGCGATCGAACGATGTGACGACACCGCGCCGAGGACGCAGCCAACCCGCGTGACCTGGGCGCGGTGTCGCCGCCGTGTCAGCTGGTGCCCGCCCGCCCGGCGGGCGGGCGGGCACCGTCCCACTCGGCTCACTCGGTGGCGATGGCCTCCAGGACGGGCTGGCGGCTGGCCCACCAGGCGGGAGCCGCGGCCGCGACGATGCCGAGCACCGCCCCGCCGACCAGCATCCCGATCAGCGTCGTCCACGGCACCGACAGGGTGTCGAGCCCGTCCGCAGCGAGCCCGCGCTGCAGCGCCAGCCCGAACACCACGCCGAGCGTGATCCCCAGCAGGGCACCGAAGATCGACGTCGACACTCCCTCCAGGGTGACGGCGCGGCGCAGCTGCATCCGGGTCAGGCCGACCGCCCGCAGCAGCCCGATCTCCCGCTGCCGCTCGATGACGCTGAGCACCAGCGTGATGACGATGCCGATCGCCGCGACCAGGATGCTGAGCCCGACGAGCGCCGCGACCACGCCCAGCAGGACGTTGATCGCCTGGGTGGCGGTGCCGGTGAACTCCTCGCCGTCCAGCACGCTGATGACGTAGTACGGCTCGACGACCTCGGCCAGGTCCGCGCGCAGCGCCTCCAGGTCCGCCCCCTCCTGGGCGCGGACGAGGACCTGGTTGTCGCTCTGCTGGCCCTGGGGAACGGCCGCGTCGTACACCGCCGGGTCCACGACCGCCTCGGGCAGGACGGTGCTGTCCTCGTAGATCGCCGTGACGGTGAACTCCTGCGGTTCGGCCGCTCCCGCCCGGGCGGTGACGACGTCGCCGACCTCCCAGCCGTTCGCCTCGGCCGTCGTCCGGTTGAGCGCGAGGGAGTCCTCGCCACCGCCGCGCACCTCGCCCTCGGCGACGTCGAGGGCGAGGACCCGGGCCGACCGCTCCAGGCCGGTGGCGACCGCGAACAGGCCGACCGCCTCGTCGGTGCCGGCGGCCGCGGCGGCGCCCGGGTCCTCGGCCGCCGGGCCGCCCGGCGGCGGGGCGAGGACCTCGGCCGGGTCGGAGCCCTCGGGTGCGACCTGCAGCAGGACGCTGCGGACCGGGACTGCCAGCTCGACGCCGGGGACGTCCTGCACCTCGTCGGCCACCGAGGTCGGGAACACCGTCGTCTGCCCGCTGTCGAGGACGAAGTCCGCGAGCAGCTCGTTCTCGACCGCCTCGGCCACGCTGGCGTTGACGCTGCTGGCGACGATGGTGGCCGCCCCGACGAGGGCTGTCCCGATCATGAGGGCACCGGCTGTCGCGGCGGTGCGCCGGGGGTTGCGGATCGCGTTGCGGCGCGCGAGCCGGGCCACCGTGCCCCAGATCGCCACCGTCGGGACGCTGACCGCCCAGACGACGGGCCGGGCCAGGCCCGGGCCCGCGACGAGGACCCCGACGAACGTGAGGAGCACTCCGGCGCCGATGACGTAGAGCGGACCCGGGACGTCGCCGAGGATGCCGACCAGCAGGCCGGCCGCGCCGAGCACCGCGAGCACCAGGCCGATCGCCGTGCGCAGGCGCACCTGGCGCTCCGGCAGGGCCACGTCGTCGCGCAGCGCGGCCACCGGCGCGATCCGCGAGGCCCGGACGGCCGGCAGCACCGCGGACAGCACGGTGACGGCGAGGCCGGCACCCATGGTGACCGCGACCGTCGTCGCGTCCACCGGGACCGACGCCGGGATCTCGAACCCGATGGAGCCGACGACCGCCTGCAGCGCGAGCGCCACGAGCAGGCCGAGCCCGAGACCGAGGGCGCTCCCCAGGAGCCCGACGGCGACCGCCTCGACGACGACCGACCCCAGCACCTGGCCCCGCGACGCACCCACGGCCCGCAGCAGGGCCAGCTCCCGGGTCCGCCGTGCCAGCAGCATCGAGAAGACGTTGAAGATGATGAGTGCGCCCACGAACAGCGACACCCCGGCGACGACCAGCAGGAACGTGTTGACGAAGCCGAGTGCGGACTCCAGTTGCTCCTGCGCCTCGTCCGACAGCTGCTGCTGGGTGATCGTCTCGGCCTCGTCCGGCACCACGCCGGCGATCCGGTCGGCCAGTGCCTGCTGGTCGGCGTTGCCCTCGCCACGGACGTTGAAGACCGTGGCCGTGCCGTCCGGGGCGAAGACCGCCTCGGCGGTGTCCGGGTCGAGCAGGACGATCGTGGCGCCGAAGTTCGTGTCGATCTCGACCTCGCCGACGATCGTCACCTCGGTCGGCTCGGAACCGGCGACGAGGGTCGTGGTATCGCCGACCGCCAGGCCGGACCGCTCGAGGGTCGTGGACTCGACGGCGACCTCGTCGGGGCTCTGCGGCCCGCGGCCGTCGACGACCTCCTGCACCGGGTCGTCGGGCAGGTACCCGTAGCCGAAGGCCGGGGCCTGGCCGTTGCGAACGGCGGTGCCGTCGGCACCGACGATGAGCGCGGAGCCGAAGAGCTCGGGCTCGACCGACTCGACCCCGTCGACCTGTTGGATGTCGTCGGCCAGGGACAGCGGCAACGCGACCCGCCCGTCGCCGAAGCCGCCCGCGGACCCGACGCCCTCGAGCCCGCGGACGACCACGTCGGTGGTCCCCGACGTGGAGTCGAAGGCTCTGGTCAGTGTGTTGTCGATGCTGTCGGTGAAGACCAGAGACCCCGCCACGAACGCGGTGCCGAGCACGACCGACAGCGCGGTGAGAACCAGGGTCCAGAACCGCCCCGTGACGTTGCGGTAACTGACGCGCAGCATCAGACACCCGCCCCGGAGACCGCCGGGTGCGTGTTGTCGGGGGCCCCCTCGGCACCCGCGGCCCCGGCGGCATGGCGGGCGTGGCCGGCGTCGAACCGCTTCATGCGGTCGAGGACCCGCTCGGTCGTGGGCTCGGTCATCTCGTCGACGACCCGGCCGTCGGCGAGGAAGACGATGCGGTCGGCGTACGAGGCGGCGGCCGGGTCGTGGGTCACCATGACGACCGACTGGCCGAAGTCGTCGACCGACCGGCGGAGGAACCCGAGGACCTCGCCCGCCGAGCGGGAGTCGAGGTTGCCCGTCGGCTCGTCGGCGAACACGATCGACGGCCGGCTCACCAGGGCGCGGGCGCACGCGACCCGCTGCTGCTGGCCGCCGGACAGCTCGCTCGGCTTGTGGGTCAGCCGGTCGCCGAGGCCGAGGATGCCGATGACCTGGTCGAACCAGGTCCGGTCCACCTTCCGGCCGGCGATGTCGACCGGCAGCGTGATGTTCTCCGCGGCCGTGAGGGTGGGCACCAGGTTGAACGCCTGGAACACGAACCCGACCCGGTCGCGGCGCAGCTTCGTGAGCGCCCGGTCACCGAGGCGGGACACGTCCGTCCCATCGACGACGACCGTCCCCGAGGTCGGCTTGTCGAGCGCCGCCATGCAGTGCATGAGCGTCGACTTCCCCGAGCCCGAGGGACCCATGATCGCAGTGAAGCGGCCGCGTTCGAAGTCGACGCTCACCCCGTCCAGGGCGTGGACCTCCGCCTCCCCCTTGCCGTAGATCTTGACGAGCTCCGACGCGCTGGCGACGGTGTCCATCCTGTCCTCCTGAAGTCTGTGTGCGACGGCGATCCTGGACGCTGACCTGGCGTGAGGGTCCAGCCCGCCGGTACGGCCCCAGGCAACCCGACCCCGCGGGCCCGGCGACAGGGGGACAGCCCCCGACCGGGAGTCGGGCGAGCGCCCGGCGTCCTCATCCGGCCTACCGCAGGTCAGGCTATCGGCCCGGGGCCGGGACGGCCACGCGGCCCACTCCCGGTGATCGTCGACAAATCGACGATCAACGTGCTGCGCTCTGCGTGTCGCATCTAGATCGTCGATCAGTCGACGATCTTGCTGGGGAGGGCGCCCGCACGGGTCCGGAGCACGGCGGCAACCGTGACGGTGGCCACCGTGGTCACCACCGCGGCGACGTTCGGCACGACGAGGAACACGTCGGCACGGACCACATGACCGCGCCCCAGACCGCCGCCGCCGTCCCCACCACGTCCACCATCGGTCCACCTCGCAGGATCCCGAGGCGCCCGGTGGAACCGGCCGCGTCCGTCCCGGCTGACGGGGGGCGCGCACGCGGTCGGGTCACGATACCCGGGAGCGTGACCGGGGCCCTCAGCCCCGAGCGGATGATCGAACTCTGCCGAGCGCTGGCCGTCGCCGTGTCCTGCGACTGAACCAGGCCGACGACCCCGCAACGGGGTGTCAGGGGGCGGTCGGGACGCCCAGGAGCCGCTCGACCGCATCGGCCGGGAGGGGGGGTGGCGTGTTGCCGAACGCCGGGCAGAGCTGCCGGTGGTCGCACCAGTCGCACAGTCGGCTCGGCCGGGGCCGGAAGTCGCCGGTCCGGGCCGCCCGCTCGACCGCCTCCCACAGCCGGGGGAGCTGGGCCTCGAACCGGGGCAGCGCGTCCGGGTCGACCCGGTGCCGCAGCCGCTCGCCCGAGGCGAGATAGACGAGCATGACCTCGGCCGGGACCACGCCCGTGCTGCGCCACAGCACGGTGGCGTAGAACTTGACCTGGAACAGCGCCTTCTGCTCGAACAGCAGCCCCGGCGCTCTGCCCGTCTTGTAGTCGACGACGCGGACCGACCCGTCCGGTGCCTCGTCCAGGCGGTCGACGATGCCCCGCAGGGTGAGTCCCGAGTCGAGCCGGCACTCGACGTAGCGCTCGCGGGCGGCGGGGGAGAGACGGGCCGGGTCCTCGAGCGTGAACCAGGTGTCGACGAGCGCCCCGGCGCCGGCGAGGAACGCCTCGCGGTCCAGCCCGCCGATCAGCTCGGCGATCGCCCCGTCGCCCGCCACCAGGCGGTCGAGGGCCGGGGCGAGGAGGGCACGCACGGTGTCCGGGGTCCGCCCGGCCGGGGGCAGGTCGAACGCCCCGTCGAGGGCGGCGTGGACCACCGTGCCGCGCACCGCGGCCTCGCTCGGCGCCTCCGTCAACTGGTCCACGGCCCGGAAGCGGAACAGCAGGGGGCAGGTCTTGAAGTCGGCGGCCCGGGACGGGGACAGCCGGGGGCCGGTGACGGTGACGACGGAGGTCCCTGGCATGGCCGAACCGTAGGCGCCGCCCCGGACACGGCGCGAGAAGCCATCGACGGCACGACGACACGAGGGAGCCCGGACCGGGCCGGGGGGCGGCCCGGAAGCCCACGCGCAGTGCCTACGATCCCCGGGTGTCCGCAGGGGTCTCCACGTCCGGTCTCCGTCTCGGCCAGGTCGCGGGGATCCCGATCCGGATCGCGCCGTCCTGGTTCGTCATCGCGGCGATCATCACCGTCCTCTACGCCGGGACGGTCGCCCGGGTCGTCGGACCGGGACCCGCGGCGTACGCCGGCGCCTTCGGCTTCGCCCTGCTGCTCGCCGCCTCGGTGCTGGTCCACGAGGCGACACACGCGGCCGTCGCGCGCTCCTTCGGCCTCGCCGTGGACGAGATCGTCGTCGACCTCTGGGGCGGCCACACCTCCCTGGGCGCCCCACCCAACCCGGTCCAGGCCGCCGCGGTCGCGGTGCTCGCCCCGCTGGCCAACGTCGCCCTGGCCGGGCTGATCTGGGCGGTCGGGCTGGTGTGGCAGCCGGACGGGCTGGTGGGGTTCCTGCTCGGAGCCACGCTGCTGGCGAACCTCCTGGTCGGGATCTTCAACTTGCTGCCGGGCCTGCCGCTCGACGGCGGCCGCGTCCTCGAGGCGGTGGTCTGGGGCCTCACCGGCGACCGCGACCGGGGGACCGAGGTGGCCGGGTGGGCCGGGCGGGTCGTCGTCCTCGGCGCCGCGGCCGTCGTCATCGGCCTCCCCCTGCTCCGCGGCACCACTCCCAGCCTGTTCGCCGTCCTCTGGGTGGTGCTGCTGGGAGCGACCCTGTGGCGCGCGGCCTCCGAGGCGGTCACCGTGGCCGGCAACCGGCGCCGGATCCGCTCGGTCGACCCGCGGTCGCTCACCCGCCCGCTGCTCACGCTGCCCGAGGACGCCACGGTCGCCGACTGGTCCCGGTCGGCCGACGGCGGGCGTGTGACCACCGTGCTCGTCGACGGCAGCGGTCGCCCGTCGGCGGTCGTGGACCCGGCCGCGGCGGCCGCCGTGCCGGCCGCGGCGGTCACCACCACGCCGGTGTCGTCGGCGGCGGTGCGGCTGTCCCCGCACGCCTGGGCGCCCGAGAGCGCGACGACGCTCGACGTCGTCGAGCGTCTGGGCCGGGTCGGGGGGCCGGGCCTGGTGCTGATCCGACCGCCGGGGGCCGCGGTCTCGTGGGTGGGGTCCGCGGCGGTGCAGGAGGCGATGCGGACGGCGCTGCGGGGCCGCGACGGCCGGGGCCGGCCGTGACCGCGGCCGGTCCCCCCGCCGGACCCACCGACGGACCCACCGACGAGCCCACCGACGAGCCCGCCGACGAGCCCACCGGCCACGACGTCCTGCGGGCGGGGGACCGGGTCCAGCTCACCGATCCCCGCGGACGCCACCACACGATCAGCCTCGTCCCGGGCCGGACCTTCCACACCCACCGCGGCGCCATCGAGCACGATGCCCTCATCGGCTCCCCCCAGGGAGTCGTGGTCCGCAGCTCCGGAGACGTCCAGTACCTCGTGCTGCGCCCGCTGCTGAGCGACTTCGTCCTGTCCATGCCCCGCGGGGCGGCCGTCGTGTACCCCAAGGACGCCGGGCAGATCGTCCACATGGGGGACATCGGGCCCGGGGCGCGCGTCCTCGAGGCGGGGGTGGGGTCGGGCGCTCTCACCATGGCCCTGCTGCGTGCCGTCGGCGCCGGAGGGCGGGTGTGGTCGATCGAGCGGCGGGCCGACTTCGCCGAGGTGGCCCGGCGCAACGTCGACTCCTTCCTCGGGCCGCAGCCACAGTGGCGCCTGGTCGTGGGCGACCTCGTGGCGGTGCTCGACGCCACGGACCGGCACTCGGCGGATCACCCGGACGCCCCGCGCCGCGTGGACCGTGTCGTCCTCGACATGCTGGCGCCCTGGGAGTGCCTGGCCGCCGTGCACCGCGTCCTGGCGCCCGGCGGGGTGCTGGTCTGCTACGTCGCCACAACGACGCAGCTGTCCCGGGTGGTCGAGACGGCCCGGGCGTCCGGCGGCTGGACCGAACCGGCGTCCTGGGAGGCGATGGTCCGCGGGTGGCACGTCGAGGGCCTCGCCGTACGCCCGGAGCACCGGATGATCGGTCACACGGGTTTCCTCGTCACGACCCGGCGGATGGCCGACGGTCATCGGGCCCCCCTGCGACGGCGCCGTCCGGCCCCCGGCGCCTACCCGGACGGGCAGCCGGGGGACACCACCGGAGACTGATCGGACTCCTCGGGTTACCGTGCTGACAGGCCCCGCGGGGGGCGACGCAGTGCCCGGCACCCACCGGCGGAGGGAGGGAGCATGAGCGACGACGTCAGGCTGCGGCTGCTCCAGGACGAGGTCACGCGACTGCGCACCGAGGTCGGACGCATCCGGTCCCACAACGAGCGGCTGGCCGACACCTTGCGCGAGGCCAGGGAACAGATCGTCACCCTGCGGTCGGAGGTGGACCGCCTCGCCCAACCACCCTCGTCGTACGGGACGGTACTGAGCCGCCACGAGGACGGGACCGTGGACGTCGCCACCGGCGGGCGCAAGCTGCGCGTCGCCGTGTCGCCGGCGGTCGAGGACTCCGACCTCGAGCCGGGCCGGGAGGTCATGCTCAACGAGGCGCTCAACGTCGTGCTGGCCGCCGGGTTCGAGCGGGTCGGCGAGCTCGTCACGCTCAAGGAGCTCATGCCGCCGGACCGCGCGCTCGTCGTCGCCCACGCCGACGAGGAGCGGGTGGCCCGCCTCGCCGCGCCGCTGGTGGGCCACGGGCTGCGGATCGGCGACTCCCTGCTCATGGACACCCGCACCGGATTCGTCTACGAGCGGGTGCCGAAGGCCGAGGTGGAGGACCTCATCCTGGAGGAGGTCCCCGACATCGTCTACGAGGACATCGGCGGCCTCAAGACCCAGATCGAGGCGATCCGGGACGCCGTCGAACTGCCCTTCCTGTACCCCGACCTCTACGAGGAGCACGGCCTCAAGGCGCCCAAGGGCGTCCTGTTGTACGGCCCGCCCGGGTGCGGCAAGACCCTCATCGCCAAGGCCGTGGCGAACTCCCTCGCGAAGACGATCGCCGAGCGGCGCGGGGACGACCCGTCGACGGCCAAGGAGCAGCGGTCCTACTTCCTCAACATCAAGGGCCCGGAGCTGCTCAACAAGTACGTCGGCGAGACCGAGCGCCACATCCGGCTGATCTTCGGCCGGGCCCGGGAGAAGGCGAGCGAGGGCACTCCGGTGGTCGTGTTCTTCGACGAGATGGACTCGCTGTTCCGCACCCGCGGGTCGGGGGTCTCCAGTGACGTGGAGAACACGATCGTGCCCCAGTTGCTGTCCGAGATCGACGGGGTGGAGCGGCTCGAGAACGTCATCGTCATCGGCGCCTCCAACCGGGAGGACATGATCGACCCGGCGATCCTGCGACCCGGCCGCCTCGACGTGAAGATCAAGATCGAGCGGCCCGACGCCGAGAGCGCCCGCGACGTCTTCAGCAAGTACCTGCTGGCCAGGCTGCCGCTGCACAGCGACGACCTCGCCGCCCACGGTGGCTCCCGCGAGGAGACCGTCGAGGACATGATCCAGCGGGTCGTCGAGCGAATGTACTCCGAGACCGAGGAGAACCAGTTCCTCGAGGTGACGTACGCCAACGGCGACAAGGAGATCCTGTACTTCAAGGACTTCAACTCCGGCGCCATGGTCCAGAACATCGTCGACCGGGCCAAGAAGTCCGCCATCAAGGCGTACCTCACGGCGGGTCAGTACGGGATCCGCCTCGAGCACCTCCTGGACGCATGCTTCGACGAGTTCAAGGAGAACGAGGACCTGCCGAACACCACCAACCCTGACGACTGGGCCCGGATCAGCGGCAAGAAGGGTGAGCGGATCGTGTTCATCCGCACTCTGATCCAGGGCAAGCAGGGCACCCAGCCCGGGCGCAGCATCGACACCGTCGCCAACACCGGCCAGTACCTGTAGGCGGGACCTTCGGTCCCTTCCGCCCGCGGCCTCGCGTGTCAGCGTGGCCGCGGTACCTCCGTCGTCCACGGATGGGTGAGGAGTGGGACATGAAGGCGGCCGTCTTCCACGGTGCCGGTGACATCCGGGTCGAGGACCTCCCCGAACCGCGGGTGCGTCCGGGAACGGTCAAGATCGATGTCGCGTGGTGCGGCATCTGCGGCACCGACCTGCACGAGTACCAGGCCGGGCCGGTGTTCATCCCCACCCAACCGCACCCGGTGACCGGGGAGGCAGCCCCGGTCGTCATGGGCCACGAGCTGGCCGGCACCGTCGTCGAGGTCGCCGCTGACGTGGCGGGCGTCGCCGTCGGGGAGCGGGTCGCGGTCGAGCCCGTGCTGAGCTGCGGGCGATGCCCGTCGTGCCGCCGGGGCCTGCCCAACCTGTGCCGGGACATCGGCTTCCACGGCCTCTCGGGCGGCGGCGGGGGACTGGCCGAGCGGACCGTCGTGCCCGCCGCCGCGGTCCACGTCCTGCCACCGGTCCTGACCGACGAACAGGGTGCCCTGGTGGAGCCGATGGCGGTCGGGTTCCACGCGGTCGGGGTCGCCGGCCTCCGTCCGGGCGACACCGCGCTGGTGCTCGGGGCCGGGCCGATCGGCCTGGTCACGGCGCTCGCGGCGCGGGCGGCGGGCGCCCGACGGGTCGTCGTGTCCGAGGTCTCGCCCATCCGCCGGGAGCTCGCGGGCCGGCTCGGCGCGGACGCCGTCCTCGACCCCCGGCGGACCGACGTCGTGACGGGTGTCCGGCAACTCACCGACGACGCCGGCGCGGACGTCTCCCTCGACTGCGCCGGGACGGCCGAGACGTGGGACACCGCGCTGGCAGCCACCCGGGCGACGGGGACCGTGGTCAGCGTCGCCGTCTGGGAGAAGCCGATCGAGACCGACCTCAACCGCCTGGTCCTCACCGAACAGCGGGTGACGGGCTCGGTCTGCTACGCGGGGGACGACTTCCCGACCACGATCGCGCTCATGGCCGACGGGCGGCTGCCGACCGAGCACCTCGTGACCCGGCGGATCGCGCTCGACGACGTGGTGGCCGAGGGCTTCGAGGAACTCCTGGCCCACCGGGACCGCCAGGTCAAGATCCTCGTCCGACCGTAGCCGGGGCGACGGCCGGGACCACTCTCCCCGAGGTCGTTGCACAGTGCAGGTTGCAGCGCGCAACGACCCGGCGAGGAACACCTCCCGGGGCGAGCCGGGTGGGGGGCACCGACGGCCTGGCCGACCTGGCGCCGCCGGCACGGGGCCTACCCTGCCCCCCATGGCACTTCGGCGCGTCATGGGGATCGAGACCGAGTACGGCGTCTCGTCCCCGACCGAGCCCGGCGCCAACCCCATGCTGCTGTCCAGCCAGATCGTCAACGTCTACGCGGCACCGGCCGGCTCCCCGGGAGAGCGGCCCCGCTGGGACTACGAGGACGAGGCCCCGCTGCGCGACGCCCGTGGCTTCGAGGTTCCGCGCTCGGCGGCCCATCCCAGCCAGCTGACCGACCGGCCCGACGTCGCAGCCGGGGCGGCCGGGGCGGCCGGCCCGAACGGGGACGTCGAGGACCCGTCACTGGCCAACGTCATCCTCACCAACGGGGCCCGGCTGTACGTCGACCACGCCCATCCCGAGTACTCCTCGCCCGAGGTCACCACACCGCTCGACGCCGTCCTGTGGGACAAGGCCGGCGAGCAGGTGATGGCCGCCGCCGTGGCCCGGGTGGCGGCCACGCCCGGCCTGGCACCGATCACGCTGTACAAGAACAACACCGACAACAAGGGCGCCTCCTACGGCACCCACGAGAACTACCTCATGAGCCGGGCGACGCCGTTCGCCGACGTGGTCGCCGGTCTCATCCCGTTCCTCGTCACCCGGCAGGTCTTCACGGGGGCCGGGCGGGTCAGCATCGGCGCCGACGGGTCCGCACCGGGCTTCCAGGTCAGCCAGCGAGCGGACTTCATCGAGGTCGAGGTGGGCCTCGAGACCACGTTGAAGCGGCCGATCGTCAACACCCGGGACGAGCCGCACGCCAGCGCCGACCGCTACCGGCGCCTGCACGTCATCATCGGCGACGCGAACCTCGTGGAGCCGGCGACGTTCCTCAAGGTCGGCACCACGGCACTGGTCCTCGACATGATCGAGGACCGGGCGCTCGACGGCGTTCCCGCTCTGGCCGAACCGGTCCCGGCGCTCCACGCCATCAGCCACGACCCGTTGCTCGAGACGAAGGTGCGCACCCGCGACGGTCGCCAGGTCACCGCGCTCGACGTCCAGTGGGCCTACCACGAGGCCGCGCAGCGGTACGTCGCCGCCCGCGACGGCGGCGCCGCCGACGCCCAGGTCGTCGAGGTCCTGCGGCGCTGGGAGGACGTGCTGACCCGGCTCGGGCGCGACCCCATGACCTGCCACCGCGACGTCGAGTGGGTCGCCAAGTACCGCCTGCTCCTCGGCTACGCGGGGCGTGAGGGACTGGGCTGGGACCATCCCCGGCTGCAGGCCATCGACCTCCAGTGGTCCGACGTCCGCCCCGAGAAGGGGCTGTACCACCGCCTGGCCGCGCGGGGCGCCGTCGAGCGGCTGCTCACCGACGCCGACGTCGCGGCCGCCGTCGCCGCGCCGCCCGCCGACACCCGGGCGTACTTCCGGGGCGAGTGCCTGCGCCGGTACGGCCGGGACGTGGCGGCGGCCTCGTGGGACTCGGTGATCTTCGACATCCCCGGCCGGGGAGCTCTGCAGCGAGTCCCGACCCTGGACCCGCTGCGCGGCACCCGGGACCACGTCGGCCCGCTGCTGGACCGCTGCCGGACCGCTGCCGACCTGGTGCGCGAGCTCAGCGGGACACGGTGAGCCCGGGCGTGCCAGGGTCGTTCCCCGTTCGGTCGCCCGGGTCCGTACCCTGGGGCCACCGCGACGGGTGAGCGGCGACCTTCGGGAGGACGGATGGCCGGTCAGGACCAGCAGCGGCAGACGACGCGCCGAGAAGGCACCGGGGAGGCCGAGGGCGAGCTGCCCACTGCCCCGGCGACCGAGGCCACCGGGGAGGAGGTCGACGATCTCCTCGACGAGATCGACTCGGTCCTCGAGGAGAACTCGGAGGAGTTCGTGCGCGGCTTCGTCCAGAAGGGTGGCCAGTAGGTCCTGTGGACCCCTTCGACACGCGCCGGCCGGGGGCCGGCTCCCCCGGTCTGCCCGCGCCCTTCCTGACCCCGGGTTCGTCGTCGTTCCACGAGTTCCTCGCGGCCGTCGGCGGTCGGCCCGACCTGCCCCCGACGACAGGGTCGCTGGAGGGAGCGGTGCCGCACGGCACGACGATCCTCGCCATGGAGACCGCGGACGGCGTCCTGGTCGCCGGTGACCGCCGGGCCACCAGCGGTAACGTCGTCGCCAGCCGCGACATCGTCAAGGTCCACCCCGCAGACCGGTACTCGGCGGTCGGGATCGCCGGCAGCGCCGGGATCGGCCTGGAACTCATCAAGCTCTTCCAGGTCGAGCTCGAGCACTTCGAGAAGATCGAGGGCACCTCGCTGTCGATCGAGGGCAAGGCCACTCGCCTGGCCACGATGATCCGGGGCAACCTCGGGCTGGTCCTCCAAGGCCTCGCTGCGGTGCCGCTGTTCGCCGGGTACGACCTCGGGGAGGGCCGCGGGCGGATCTTCTCCTTCGACGTCACCGGGGGCCGCTACCCGGAGACCGACTTCCACGCCATCGGCTCCGGCTCGTGGTTCGCCCGGGGCGCGCTCAAGAAGCTGTGGCAGCGGGGCCTGCCGTCGGCGGACGCGGTCCGCGTCGCCGTCGAGGCGCTCTACGACGCCGCCGACGACGACACCGCGACCGGCGGGCCCGACCCCGTGCGCCGGATCTGGCCCGTCGTGGCCATCGTCGACGCAGGTGGCTACCGCGAGGTGCCCGAGGCCGAACTCGCCCGGGTCGTGACGGATCTGTTCAGCCGCCGTGGCGGCGAGTCCGGGGCGCCGGTCGACGGCGCCGGGGGAGGGGCCGCGTCATGAGCATGCCGTTCTACGTCTCGCCCGAGCAGGTCATGAAGGACCGTGCGGACTACGCGCGCAAGGGCATCGCCCGGGGGCGCCCGGTCATCGTCCTGACGTGTGCGGACGGGATCTGCTTCGTCAGCGAGAACCCCTCCAACGCGCTGCACAAGATCAGTGAGATCTACGACCGGATCGCCTTCGCGGCCGTCGGCAAGTACAACGAGTTCGAGAACCTCCGGGTCGCCGGGGTGAGGTACGCGGACCTGCGCGGGTACAGCTACGACCGCACGGACGTCACGGCCCGCGGCCTCGCCAACGCCTACGCCCAGACCCTCGGCGCGGTCTTCACCCAGGAGTCGAAGCCGTACGAGGTGGAGATCGTCGTCGCCGAGGTCGCCGCCACGCAGGACGGGGACCAGATGTACCGGCTGACCTACGACGGCTCGGTGGCGGACGAACGCGGTTTCGTCGCCATGGGTGCCTCGGCCGACCAGATCAGCGAGCACCTGCGGCGGGAGTGGCGCTCGGAGCTGCCGCTGGCCGACGCCCTGCGCCTGGCGGTGACGGCCCTGCGAGGTGCCCGCGCCGGTGTGCCCACGGGCAACGGCGGCGAGTCCGCTCCGGCGACGGCCCGGGACGTCCCGGTCACGTCCATCGAGGCGGCGGTGCTCGACCGGCACGTGCCGCGGCGGGCGTTCCGACGGCTGGCCGCGGCCGACCTCGAGGCCGCCCTGGCCTGAGGGTTCTCCCGCGGGCCGCCCGAGCGGGCGGTCCGCGGGACGGCGGCGCCCTGACCGCTGTCCGAGGCGTCGCCTACCGTGGGGGACATGAACCGGCGAATCTTCGGGCTCGAGACCGAGTTCGGCGTCACCTGTGCGTTCGAGGGGCACCGCCGGCTCAGCCCCGACGAGGTCGCCCGGTACCTGTTCCGCAAGGTCGT
>JBHJOS010000123.1:0-2748 GCA_050329415.1 Kineosporiaceae bacterium | reverse complement strand
GTGGTCGACGCCCTGTACGTCGGGGTGAGCGGGGTCGTCCGCCTGCTCGGGGGCTGGCTGTCGGACCGGGTGGACCGGCCGAAGTGGGTGGCCTTCAGCGGGTACGCGCTGTCCGCCGTGAGCCGGGCGGCCCTGCTCCCGGCGGCCGGGTTCGCGTCGGTGGTCGGGGTGGTCACGGCCGACCGGATCGGCAAGGGCATCCGCACCGCACCGCGGGACGCGCTCATCACCGCCGCCAGCCCACCGGCGGCCCTCGGCCGGGCCTTCGGGGTCCACCGGACGCTCGACACGCTGGGGGCGTTCGTCGGCCCGCTGCTGGCGTTCGCGATCCTCGCGGCGATCCCGCTCGGGTTCGACGTCGTCTTCGTCGTGTCGTTCGCGGTGGCCGTGGTGGGGGTCGCCGTCCTCGGGCTGCTGGTGCCGGACATCCGGCAGCGCGACCTGGATGCCGACGCTCCGCTCGACCCCGTCTCGGGCCCCACCACCGACCCGGTGACCGACCCGGCGGCGGGTCCCGTGGCGCCGGCCTCGCCCACCCGTCCCCGGCTGCGCGACCTGGCCGTGCCGGGGTTCGGCCGGCTGCTGCTCGCCGCCGGCGTGCTGGGGCTCCTCACCGTCGGCGACGGGTTCCTGTATCTCGTGCTGCAGCGCCGGGACGGTTTCGCCGCCGAGTACTTCCCCCTGCTCTACGTCGGGACCAGCGTGACGTACCTGCTGCTCGCCGTGCCGCTGGGACGGCTGGCGGACCGGGTGGGGCGGACCCGGGTGTTCCTCGCCGGGCACGGCGTGCTGCTGCTGGCGTACCTGGCCGCCGGAGGGCCGGTCGGGGGGACCGCGATGACCGTCGCCGCGCTGCTCCTGCTCGGGGTGTACTACGCCGCCACCGACGGCGTGGTGGCGGCGATGGCCGGGCAGCTGGCCCCGGCCCACCTGCGGGCGACCGGGATCGCGGCCGTCCAGACGGCGGTGGTCGCCGGTCGCGCGGGAGCCTCGCTGCTGTTCGGTCTGGTGTGGGCGCTCACCACGCGGGACGTCGCGGTGCTCGTCTTCGCCGGCGGCCTGAGTGTGGCGATCGTCGTCGCCGTCGTGCTGCTGCGCGGGGTCGGGCCGGTCCGCCGGGCCGGGATGGCGGCGGCCTCGTGAACCGGGTGGCCCGCGGCCGGGTCGCCGCCGTCGCCGCCACCGGGATCGTCGTCCTCGGCGGGGCGGCCCTCTACACGGGTCTCCGGGTCGCCGAGCAGGAACGGATCGAGAGCACGCCTCCGGCGCCGGAGGCGGTCGTGGACCTGGCGCCACTGCTCGACGCCCCGCGCATCGTCTTCCGCAGCACCGCCCTCGACAGCACCTACGGCCGGCTGTCGGTCGTCCCGCTCGACGCCCCCGACGGCCCGCGGGCCGTCACCGACGTCGAGTGCGAGCGGGTGTACGCCACGGCCGGGGCGGGCGTGTGCCTGGCCGCCGACCGCGCGGTCGTCACCACGTACCGGACCTTGACCCTCGACGCCGGCCTGCGGGTGACGGGCGAGGCCCCGCTGACCGGGCTGCCGAGCCGGGCCCGCCTGTCGCCCGACGGGTCGCTGCTCGCCACGACCACCTTCGTCACCGGGCACTCGTACCTGTCGTCGGGCTTCTCCACCGAGACGGTGGTCCGCGGCGCCGACGGCACCGACCACGGCAACCTCGAGGAGTTCGCCCTCGAGGTCGACGGCGCCGAGGTGACCGCCGTCGACCGGAACTTCTGGGGGGTGACCTTCGTCGACGGGGACACGTTCTACGCCACCGCGTCGTCCGGGGACACGACCTGGCTGGTGCGCGGCAGTCTGGCGGAGCGCCGCCTGGTGTCCCTGCGCGAGGACGCCGAGTGCCCCTCGGTGTCGCCCGACGGGGCCCGGGTGGTCTACAAGAAGCGCGGCCCCGCCCCCGCCGGGCAGTGGCGCCTCGCCGTGCTCGACCTGGCCACCGGCGAGGAGCGCCTGCTGGACGAGGAGCGCAGCGTCGACGACCAGATCGCCTGGGTGGACGACGACACCATCGCCTACGGCCTGCCCCGCCAGGGCTCCGACGCCGCCGTGTCGGACGTGTGGTCGCTGCCGGTGGACGGCGGGGAACCGGAGGTCCTCGTTCCGCAGGCCTGGTCCCCCGCCGTCGTCAGCTGACCGAGGTCAGCCTTCGGGCGTCTCACCGGCGGGGGCCGGCGCGGTCGGCGCCTCGCGACGGACGACCCGACTGACCCCCACGGCCGCCGCCCCGCCCGCGATGAGGGCCGCGCCCGCGAGCGCCGGCAGCAGGCTCGAACCGGTGAAGGCGAGCGCGTCCGGGGACGAGGTGTCCAGACCGGCCCCCACGACGGACGACCTGGTGGCGGACGAGGCCGACGTCGACGGGACGGTGGGGCCGGATGGGGTCGTCCCGCCGGTCGGCGTCACGGACGTCGACGGGACGGTGTGCGTCGACGTCGGTGTCGACCTCGTCGGCGTGCTCGTCGGCGTGCTGGTCGGCGTGCTCGTCGGCGTGCTGGTCGGCGTGCTGGTCGGCGTGGAGGTCGGGGTCGACGTGCTCGTGGGATGCGTGGACGTCGTGGAGGGGTGCGACGGGTGCGAGGTGTGCGACGGGTGCGAGGGGGTCGTGGTGTGCGACGGCTTGACGGGCTCGTGCCCGCCGGGGTTGGGCAGCGGACTGGCGGCCTGCGCGCTCGACGCGGTCACCGCGACCGCGCCCACCGCGGGAACGGTCCACGCAGCGACGTGC
>JBHJOS010000112.1:0-16848 GCA_050329415.1 Kineosporiaceae bacterium | reverse complement strand
CGACCCCCACTCCTCACCCCCCCGGCACCCCGCACCCCCCCGCTTGGCAGGCGAATTGACCGCGACACGCCGACGGATCGCCCGTGTTCATGGCACATCCGCCTGCCAAGCGCGCTTGGCAGGCCAAGCGGGCTGGGCAGGCCAAGCGGGCTGGGCAGGCCAAGCGGGCTTGGCAGGCCAAGCGGGCTGGGCAGGTGGGGCGGGCTGGGCAGGTGGGGCGGGCGTCAGACCGGGTGGCAGATGACGGCGACTCGGCGGCCGAGGGCGCGGGTGAGGACGACCGTGGCTGTGGCGTCGCCCGTCAGCCTGAGCGCCTGGCGCAGCTCCTCGGGCTCGATGGGCGAGCCGCGGCGCTTGACGACGACGCGGCCGACGCCCCGCGCCGACAGGTAGCCGCGCAGCCGCTTGAGGCCCCAGGGGAGCACCGCCTCCACCTCGTAGGCCCTCGCCAACGGAGTGGTGGGCGCCGGTGTGGCGGCCGTGACGAAGGCGATCGAGGGATCGATGAGCCGCCCGCCGACGGCCGCCGCGACCGCGGTGACGAGCCCCGCGCGGATGACCGCCCCGTCCGGTTCGTAGAGGATGTCGCCGACCTCGCCGACCCCGACCTCGTCGGCGGGCGGCGCGTCGGCGTCGGTCACCCGGGCCACCTCGGCGACCGAGTCGGGCGCCCCCGGGTCGGTGACGAGGACATCCGCCGCCCGCCGGACCAGGGAGTCCGCTGCCGCGCCGTGCCACAGCACGGCCTCGACGACATCGCCGTCGACGCTCGTCCACTCCGCCTGCCAGCCGGCCTCGAAGGGCACCAGACCGTGATCGATCCCGGGGGCGACCTTCACCCCGACAGCGCGCACTCCGACCGGTGCGCCCGCGGCGGGCAGCCCGAGCGCCCAGGACAGCGGGGGCGACCACTTCTCGGGGTCGGCGATCCGGCGCCCTCCCGCTCGACGTGCGGGGTCGGCCCAGGCCCCGGTCACGGCGCCGAACCCGGCCGGGAAGGCCGTGGCGTCGCCGTGGCGCACCGTGACGTCGTCGGCGGCCAGCCGCAGGTTCACGGTCGCGACGGCGGCGGTCACCGGGTCGGACTCGACCGCCTCGACCCGCAGCCCGAGGCCGGCCATGGCGAGCGAGTCCGCGCCGATCCCGCACCCGAGGTCGGCCACGGCGTCCACGTGGGCATCGACGAACCGCCGGGCGTGCCGGGCCGCGACCGGCAGCCGGGTGGCCTGCTCCAGGCCCTCGGCGGTGTACAGCAGGTCCGGTGCGAACGGCCCGAACTTGCCGCCGGCCCGCGAGCGCAGGCGCGCCTGGGTGAGGGCCGCGGCGACGAGCGCGGGGGAGTGGCCCTGGGTCCGCAGGCGCTCGCCCAGCCCGAGGACGTCCGCCTCGTCGTAGGGCGGCAGGGAGCGCAGCAGGTCCCAGCCGTCCGGGGCGAGCAGCGCGGTGAGGCCGGCTACGTCCACCGGCCCGCCAGAACGGTCGCCGACAGCTGGGGCCAGGCCTCGACGGCCCACGGCCCGAACGGGGTGCCCGCCAGGCAGGCGCACGCCACGCCCGCGTCCGGGTCCACCCACAGGAAGCTGCCCGACTGGCCGAAGTGGCCGAAGGTCCGGGGCGAGTTCGCGGGAGCGGTCCAGTGCGGGGCCTTCGTTCCCCGGACCTCGCAACCGAGGGCCCAGTCGTTGGGTGACTGGCGGCCGTAGCCCGGCAGCACCCCCTCCAGGCCGGGGTAGACGACCGTCGAGGCCTGGGTGACGATCTCGGGCTGCAGGACACGCGGGTCCAGCAGCTCGCCCGCGATCCGGGCCAGGTCGGCGAGCGGCCCGGCGGCGCCGTGCGCGGGCGATCCGTCGAGCGTCGTGGCGACCATGCCCAGTGGGGCGAGCACCCGGTCGCGCACGTCGTCGGCGAACGGCCTGCCGGTGGCCGCTGCGACGTGGGCGGCGGCCAGCTCGTAGCCGGTGTTGCTGTAGGTCCGCCGCACTCCCACCGCGGCGACGGGTGCGTCCCCCCCGAAGGGCAGTCCGGAAGCGTGGGCCAGCAGGTGGCGCAGCGTGGCCCCCGGGGGGCCCACGGGGTCGTTCAGCGAGACCTCGCCGTCGGCCACCGCCTCGAGCACCGCGAGGGCGGTGACGATCTTGGTCACCGAGGCCCAGCGGTACGGTCGGTCGGCGTCACCGACGGCCCAGGTTCGCTGCCCGTCCGTCACCGCAACGGCGGCCGACCCCACGGGCCAGCCCCGGACGAGCGCCGCCACGGCGCCGGGTTCGGTCGTCACGGCCGCCACGCTACGACGCGCCGGTGCCTGCCGACGCCACCTGGGCTTAGCACTCCGGTTGACCGAGTGCCAACTGCCTGACTACTGTCGGGTTGGCACTCGGCACGGTCGGGTGCCAACTGCCTGGCGACCGGCACCCGCGACGACGGTCCGCCCGGTGGGGTTCAGCCTGGTTCATCCACCGGCGGGGAGACACCCCGCCGCGTTGCGAAAGCGAGGTCACACGTGGCTGTCAACATCAAGCCGCTCGAGGACCGGATCGTCGTCCGTCCCCTGGACGCCGAGCAGACGACCGCGTCGGGCCTGGTCATCCCCGACACGGCCAAGGAGAAGCCGCAGGAGGGCGAGGTCATCGCCGTCGGCCCCGGTCGTTTCGACGACGAGGGCGAGAAGCGGATCCCGCTCGACGTGAAGGTCGGCGACACCGTCCTCTTCAGCAAGTACGGCGGCACCGAGGTGAAGTACAACGCCGAGGACTACCTCATCCTCTCGGCCCGCGACGTCCTGGCGGTCGTCGAGCGCTGACCCACCGGCGCCGTCCCCGCCCCGGTTCGCTCGGACCTTCCGGGCGGGGACGGCGCCGCTCCCCCGTTCCCCGGGGCGTCCCGGGTCCCATCCGCCAAGTCCGCCACGCACGGAAGGCACATCCATGCCCAAGCTGATCGAGTTCGACGACTCCGCGCGCAAGGCACTCGAGCGCGGCGTCGACACCCTCGCCGACGTCGTCAAGGTCACCCTCGGTCCCAAGGGCCGCAACGTCGTCCTCGCCAAGTCGTTCGGCGCGCCGGTCATCACCAACGACGGCGTCACCATCGCCCGCGAGATCGAGCTCGACGACCGGTACGAGAACCTCGGCGTCCAGCTCGCGAAGGAAGCAGCGACAAAGACCAACGACGTCGCCGGCGACGGCACCACGACCGCCACGGTGCTCGCCCAGGCGATGGTTCGCGAGGGGCTGCGCAACGTCGCCGCCGGAGCCGCCCCCTCCGCCCTCAAGCGCGGCATCGACGCCGCGGTGACCGCGGTCACCGCGCGCCTGGACGAGCTGGCCCGCGAGGTCACCGACTCGGAGTCGGTCTCCAACGTCGCGACCATCTCCGCGCAGGACCGCGCCATCGGCTCGACCATCGCCGAGGCGTTCGACAAGGTCGGCCGCGACGGCGTCATCACCGTGGAGGAGGGCACGACGATGGGGGTCGAGCTCTCGTTCACCGAAGGCATGCAGTTCGACAAGGGCTACCTGTCGCCCTACTTCGTCACCGACGCCGAGCGGATGGAGGCCGTCCTCACCGACGCCTACCTCCTCATCCACCAGGCGAAGGTCTCGGGCCTGTCCCAGTTCCTGCCGCTGCTGGAGAAGGTCGTCCAGACCGGCAAGCCGCTGCTCGTGATCGCCGAGGACGTCGAGGGCGAGGCCCTCAGCACGCTCGTCGTCAACAAGATCCGCGGGACCTTCCAGGCGGTCGCGGTGAAGGCGCCGGGGTTCGGCGACCGGCGCAAGGCGATGCTGCAGGACCTGGCGGTCCTCTCCGGCGCCCAGGTGGTGTCGGAGGAGGTTGGCCTGTCGCTCGACACCGTGGGTCTGGAGGTGCTGGGCACCGCGCGTCGCGTCGTGGTCACGAAGGACGACACGACGATCGTGGACGGCGGCGGCGACCGGGCTGTCGTCGAGGAGCGGCTTTCCCAGATCAAGTCCGAGATCGAGCGCACCGACTCCGACTGGGACCGCGAGAAGCTCCAGGAGCGCCTGGCGAAGCTGTCGGGCGGCGTCTGCGTCATCGACGTCGGCGGGTACACCGAGGTCGAGGTCAAGGAGCGCAAGCACCGGGTCGAGGACGCCGTGTCGGCGACCCGGGCCGCCATCGAGGAGGGCATCGTCGCCGGTGGCGGCTCCGCGCTCGTCCACGCCCGCACGGTGCTGGCCGACCGCCTCGGCCGGACCGGGGACGAGGCGACCGGCGTCGACATCGTGGCGCGGTCGATGACCCAGCCGCTGCGCTGGATCGCCCAGAACGCCGGCCACGAAGGCGCCGTCGTCGTCGAGGACGTGGCGGCTCGCGAGCCGGGCCAGGGCCTGGACGCCGCGACCGGGGAGTACGTCGACCTCGTCGCTGCCGGGATCATCGACCCGGTCAAGGTGACCAAGGCAGCGCTGCGGAACGCGGCCTCGATCGCCTCGATGGTGCTCACCACGGAAGCCCTGGTGGTGGACAAGCCCGAGCCGCCGGCGGAGCCGGCGCACGGGCACGGCCACCACCACTGATCCGGGGACGGCGCCGGCGACACGTCGGCGCCGTCCTGGCACGCGGACGGGCCCCGCGGCGATCGACTCGCCGCGGGGCCCGTCCGCGTCTTTGCCGGGGGAGGGGCGGCTGGGCTCAGCCGGCGCGACGCAGGGGGATCTGCGCGGGCCGGCCGTGGCCGGGACGCCGCTGGGCGTGGCGGTGCTCGCGGTCGTCCTCGGTGAGCCCGCCCCAGACCCCGTAGGGCTCCCGGACCTTCAGGGCGTGGGCCCGGCACGGCGTGATGACCGGGCAGGACGCACAGATCATGAGGGCGGCGGCGTCGCGGGTGCGCCGGGCCGGGCCCCGCTCGCCCTCCGGGTGGAAGAACAGCGTCGGGTCGGCCTCGCGGCAGGCCCCGACGAGCTGCCAGTCCCAGAGGTCGGACACGGGTCCAGGTAGGCGGGAGATCTCGGCCATGTCTCGGCTCCCATCGGATCGGAGTGGGCGTGGATCGCGTCAGAAGCGAGTCGCCTGGCTCCAGGCGCAACCGCTCGGCGACGTCAGGGACACTACCAATCGGGGCATGACTTGTTCAAGAAGCCAAAGCCGGCCAGATCGCGCGATCGAAGTGCCATGAAGCGAGTCAGAATCGCGTCGCCGCCGACTGTGGACTCGCCCTGGACACCGCCGACAGTGCGAGCCGGTGCCGGACCAGCACACTGGGCCTCATGACCGGCGCCACCCCCGGCCTCCCGTCCCCCGCACAGCGGCACGCGACGCTCACCGTCGCGGCCGTGGCCCGTCGGCTGGGGGTCGCCCCAGCCACCCTGCGGACCTGGGATCGCCGTTACGGGCTGGGCCCCTCCGAGCACGAGGCCGGTTCGCACCGGCGCTACACCAGCGCGGACGTGACCCGGCTGCTCGTCATGCGCCGCCTCACCCTCGAGGGCGTCGCCCCGGCCGACGCCGCACGGGTCGCCCTCGACACCTCGTTCGACGCCGAGAACCCGCCCGTGGCACTGCTGACGCCGCGGATCGCGGGCTCCTCCCCGGATCTCCGCCCGGAACCGGTGCCCCGCCCTCCGGACCCGCCACCGGCCGGGGCCACCCTGGCGGCGCTCGTGCCGGGCGAGACCTCGGCCGCCGAGCGGGCGGTGCGTGGGCTCACCCGGGCGGCCACGGCCCTGGACCCCGACGAGTGCCGGCGCATCATCCGGCGGCATCTCGAGCGGGAGGGAGTGGTGGCCGCCTGGGACCTGCTGGTCGCGCCGGTGCTCGCGGCCATCGGCGCGCGCTGGGAGGTCAGCGGCCAGGGCATCGAGACCGAGCACCTGATGACCGAGGCCGTCGTCGACGTCATGCGCGAGGTCGTCGGAGGGCTGGGCAACCCGCGCAACGCCCGCCCGGTGGTGCTGGCCGCCGCCGAGGACGAGCACCACGGTCTGCCGCTGCACATCCTCGCGGCCGCTCTCGCCGAGCACGGCATCTCCACCCGCCTGTTCGGGGTCCGCGTGCCCCGCCAGGCGCTGGCCGCGGCCGTGCGCCGGATCGGGCCGTCGGTCGTCGTCGTCTACGCCCACCTGCCCGTGTCCGACGTGGCGCAGGTCGACGACCTGCCGCGGCTGCGCCCGTCGCCGCTGGTCCTGCTGGGCGGACCGGGCTGGGACCGGGCCGCGACTCCCGGCGGTGTCGAACGGGTGGCCGACCTCCGCACGGCCGTCGAGCGGATCGAGCGCGCCGTCGGCCTGTGACCCGTGTCCGCGGGGCTCACGGGCCGACCGGCTGCGTCCGCCCCCGCTCGCGGCTCAACCGCCCTCCTCGGCCTGCCGACAACTCACGAGCAGGCCGGGCGCTGACCCGGCAGTGGCACGGACGCCGGAAGGCTGCGGAGGGAGACACAGTGGCGACGGTTCTTGTCGTGGACGACGCACCGCTCGCACGGGAGACGATGCGACGCTCGGTCGCCGGTCTGCCCGGGGTGACGCGCATCGTGGGGGCGGCGTCGGGAGAGGAGGCGGTGGCCCGCTGGCCGGTCGAGCGACCGAGCGTGGTCCTCCTCGACGTCCGGATGCCGGGCCTCGGCGGCGTCGAGACGGCCCGCCGGCTGCTCGGCCGCCATCCCGAGGCGAACGTCGTCATGACGACGACCGGCGAGGACGCCGACGGCGTCGCCCGCGCGGTCGCCGCCGGCGCTCGCGGGTACGTGGCGAAGGACGCCTCCCGCGAGGAGCTCGCGGTGTCCCTCGGGGTCGCCCTCGGCGAGGCCCGCCGGGCCACCGTCCCGGCCCAGGGACGCACCGCCTCCGAGGTGCCCCCGGCCCAGCTCACCCAGCGCGAGACCCAGGTGCTGGACGGCATGGCGCGCGGGCGGAGCAACGCGGCCATCGGCCGGGAGCTGTTCCTGTCCGAGGACACGATCAAGACCCACGCCCGGCGGCTGTTCCGCAAGCTCGGCGCCGGCGACCGCGCCCAGGCGGTCGCCATCGGCTACCGCATGGGGCTGGTGCGCTGACGACGACTGGCCGGCTCCCCGGTGTCGCGGGGGTGCCTGCCCGTACGATGCGGACGTGGTGACGAAGCGTGAGGTCGACGTCCCGCCGGCCGGTCCCGGGTCCGATCCCCCGCTCGCGTTGACGTACGACGACGTCCTGCTTCAGCCCGGACCCAGCGACGTGCTGCCCGGGGAGGTCGACACGTCGTCCCGGGTGTCGCGCCGGGTCCCGGTGGCGGTGCCGCTGCTGAGTTCGGCGATGGACACGGTCACCGAGTCCCGGATGGCCATCGCTCTCGCGCGCCACGGCGGTCTGGGCGTCCTGCACCGCAACCTCAGCCCGGAGGACCAGGCGGCGCAGGTCGACATCGTCAAGCGCTCCGAGGCGGGCATGGTCTCCCACCCGGTGACGACGACGGTCGACGCCACCCTCGCCGACGTCGACCTCCAGTGCGGCCGTTACCGGATCTCCGGACTCCCCGTGGTGGACGAGGCGGGCCGGCTGGTGGGCCTCGTGACCAACCGGGACATGCGCTTCGTGCCGGACGAGGTCCGCGGGCGCACCCTGGTGGGCGAGGTCATGACGCTCATGCCGCTCGTCACGGCCCCCCCAGGGATCGGCCGGGACGAGGCGTTCGCGCTGCTCCGCCGGCACAAGGTCGAGAAGCTGCCGCTGGTCGACGACGCCGGGTTCCTGCGCGGGCTGGTGACGGTGAAGGACTTCGCCAAGAGCGAGCAGTACCCCGGTGCCACGAAGGACGCCGACGGCCGGCTGCGGGTGGCGGCGGCGGTCGGGGTCGGCGAGGACGCCTGGAAGCGGGCACTGCAGCTGGTCGACGCCGGGGTCGATGCCCTCGTCGTCGACACCGCGCACGGCCACAGCCGCGGCGTGGTCGAGATGGTGGCCCGCCTCAAGGCCGAGCGGTACTGCGCGGGCGTCGACGTCATCGGCGGCAACGTGGCGACCCACGCCGGGGCCCGGGCGCTGGTCGAGGCCGGTGCCGACGGCGTCAAGGTCGGCGTCGGTCCAGGGTCGATCTGCACCACGCGGGTGGTGACCGGCGTCGGGGTGCCGCAGGTGAGCGCCGTGCACGCGGCCGCAGCGGCCTGCCGCGAGGCGGGTGTCCCGGTCATCGCCGACGGCGGGGTGCAGCACTCCGGCGACATCGGCAAGGCCCTGGTCGCCGGGGCCGACGCCGTGATGCTGGGGTCGGTGCTGGCGGGCTGCGACGAGGCGCCGGGCGAGCTGGTCCTGGTGGGCGGCAAGCAGTACAAGACGTATCGGGGCATGGGTTCGGTCGGGGCGATGGCGTCCCGGGACAAGCGGGCGTACAGCCGTGACCGCTACTCCGCCGACGACGCGCTGAGTGACGACAAGCTGGTCCCCGAGGGTGTCGAGGGTCAGGTCCCCTACAAGGGCCCGCTGGCCGCCGTGGTCCACCAGCTGGTCGGGGGCCTGCGCGGGACCATGGGCTACGTCGGGTCGCCCGACGTCGCTGCCCTCAAGCGTGACGGCCGGTTCGTCCGGATCACCCATGCCGGGCTCACCGAGTCCCACGCCCACGACATCCGGATGACCAACGAGGCCCCGAACTACGGCATGCGCTGACCGTCACCGGACCGGCCGGTCGACGTGACCGCTGCCGCATGCCCCGCCATCCGGTTCAGCAGGTGGCCGGCCCGCGCCGAACTCCACCGGACCCGGTGTAGGACACGAGGCGGACCCGGGTTCGGTGGAGTTCGACGGGCAAGGGAGGGCCCGATACAGCGGGGCGGGCGCTACGGTGCGCCATGGCCGAGGTGCTCACCCACAAGTACCTGCTGGACGAGTCGGAGATGCCGACCCGCTGGTACAACGTCGTGCCGGACTTGCCGGCGCCGCCCCCGCCGCCGCTGCACCCGGGCACGCACGAGCCGGTCGGCCCGGACGCGTTCGCCGCCCTGTTCCCGATGGCGCTCATCGAGCAGGAGGTGACGGCGGAGCGCTACGTCGACATCCCGGCTGAGGTCCAGGACGTCTACCGGCTGTGGCGGCCGTCCCCGCTGTACCGGGCGCACCGCCTGGAGCGGGCGCTCGGCACCCCGGCCCGGATCTACTACAAGTACGAGGGCGTCTCGCCGGCCGGCTCGCACAAGCCGAACACCGCGGTGCCGCAGGCGTTCTACAACGCCCGCGAGGGCGTCCGGAAGCTCACGACCGAGACCGGGGCCGGGCAGTGGGGGACCGCGCTGGCCTTCGCCTGCGCGCTGTTCGGCCTGGAGTGCGAGGTGTGGCAGGTCGGCGCCAGCTACGACCAGAAGCCCTACCGCCGGATGATGATCGAGGCGTTCGGCGCCACCGTGCACCGCTCGCCCAGCGACCTGACGGCGGCCGGCCGGGCGATTCTCGCCCAGCGCGAGGACCACCCCGGCTCGCTCGGCATCGCGATCTCCGAGGCGGTCGAGGTGGCGGCCCAGGACGACGCGGTGCGCTACGCCCTCGGCAGCGTGCTCAACCACGTCCTGCTGCACCAGACCGTCATCGGCGAGGAGGCGCTGCTCCAGATGGCGAAGGCCGGGGACACCCCGGACCTCATCGTCGGGTGCACCGGCGGCGGGTCGAACTTCGCCGGGCTGGCCTTCCCGTTTCTGCGGGAGAAGCTGGCCGGGCGGGCGGCGCCGGTGATCCGGGCGGTCGAGCCGGCGTCGTGCCCGTCGCTCACCCGCGGGGTGTACGCCTACGACTTCGGTGACACCGCCGGCCTGACGCCGCTGATGAAGATGCACACTTTGGGGCACGACTTCGTGCCCGACCCCATCCACGCCGGCGGCCTGCGCTACCACGGCATGTCGCCGCTCATCTCCCACGTCTACGACCTCGGGCTCATCGAGGCGGTCGCCAAGCCGCAGACGGAGTGCTTCGCGGCGGGGGTGCAGTTCGCCCGGACCGAGGGCATCGTCCCCGCGCCGGAGCCGACGCATGCCCTCGCCGAGTGCATCGCCGAGGCGCTGCGCTGCAAGGAGACCGGTGAGGAGAAGGTGATCCTCACGGCGCTGTGCGGGCACGGGCACTTCGACCTCGCGGCGTACGACGCCTACCTGGGCGAGCGCATGGTCGACGAGACCGTGAGCGACGTCCGCCTGGCCGAGGCGCTGGCGACGGTCCCTGCCATGTGAGACGCGGCGGCCGTGACCGCGGACGGCCGCCTACCCGTCGGGCGGGTCCCCGGGCAGGTCGTCGAGCAGTGCGCGGACGGCACGTTCCAGGTCGGGCAGGTCGTTCTCCACGGTCGCCTGCAGGATCGCGTGGGTCGTGTCGAAGTACCGGTGGGCCAGGTGGTCCCGCATCCTCGCGATCTCCGACCACGGGATCTCGGCTCGTCGCTGCAGCAGGTCCCGCGGCAGCGCCTTCACCGCCTCCCCGATCTCGAGCAGCCGGATCCGCACACCGTCGAACACCAGCCCGTCCGTCAGGTCGCCGCGGGCCAGGTGGGACCGGATGGCCGCGGTGGCGGCCAGGATGTCCTCGAGCCGGCGGCGGTCGCGGTACGTCACAGCAGCACCGCGTCGCGTTCGGCCCGCGTCCGGACGTCGGGCTTGACGTCACCACGGGGGACGAGGTCGACGGGGGCCCCGAGCAGGTCCTCCAGCTCCGCGCGCAGCCTGCCGAGAGCGAAGATCCCGGTGCCCGGGGCGACGTCGACGAGGAGGTCGACGTCGCTGTCCGGCCGGTCCGTCCCGCGCGCCACGCTGCCGAAGACGCTGACGCCACGGACGCCGTGCGCCGCGGCGATCCGCTTGAGCTCGTGCCGACGCCGTCGCACCCGCCGACCCACCGGCCCGGCGAGCGCGCCGGCGCCCGCAGGCCGGCGACGCAATCTGAGGTCCAGGTCGTGACCGGTGGCGGCGACGAGCGAGAGGAGCGTGGGCAGCCCCGGCTGGCGCCGCCCGGACTCGTAGGCGCTGACGACGCTCTGGGTCACGCCGGCTCGACGCGCCAGCTCGGCCTGGGTCAGCCCGGCGGCTGTCCGGGCGCGTCGCAGGAGCGCTCCGGCGCCCTCCTGTCGTGTGGTCGTCACGACGACCATGATAGCGGATCGTCGATATAGCGGATCGTCACTACAGTGCACTCCCGGCGACGGGTGTGGTCGGATGGCGCCGTGGACATCGGGAGCGGCGCCGTCGCCGTCGTCACGGGAGCCGGGTCGGGGATCGGGGCGGCGCTGGCCGCCGCGTTCCGCGCCACGGGGGCGCGGGTCGCGCTGGCGGACGTGGACGGCGAGGGGCTGGAGCGGACCGCGGCGGCGCTGCCGGGCGCGGCGGACGGCGTGCTGACCCGCGTGACGGACGTGTCCGACCGGTCCGCGGTGGCGGCCCTCGCCGAGGCCACCGTCGACCGCTTCGGCCGGGTCGACGTCGTCGTCAACAACGCCGGCATCGCCCTCGACGGCGCCCGGATCGACCAGCTGACGCCGGAGCAGATCGCCACCGTCATGGACGTCAACTTCTGGGGCGTGGTGCACGGCACCCAGGTGTTCCTGCCGCACCTGGCCCGGCGGCCCCGGGCGGCGGTCGTCAACATCTCGTCGATCTTCGGCATCACGGCGATGGGCTGGCAGTCCGCGTACGTGGCGAGCAAGTTCGCCGTGCGCGGCTTCACCGAGGCCCTGCGAATGGAGCTGGCCCACGTCGCCCCGCACGTCAGTGCCGTCGTCGTCCATCCCGGCGGCATCCGGACCGGCATCGTCCGCGCCAGCCGTCCCACCGGGGTGCGTCCGGACCACGTCGCCCGGCGCGAGCGCGCGCTCTTCGAGGCCGCGCTGCGCCGGAGCCCCGAGGCTGCGGCCCGGACGATCCTCGACGGGCTGCGCCGGAACCGCTCGCGCATCCTCGTCGGCGGCGACGCCGTGGTGGGCGACCGCCTGGCCCGCTTGCTGCCCGTCGGCTACACGCAGCTGTTCCGGCGGCGCCTCACCCGGGCCGGCTTCTTCGCGGACGAGCCGCCGATCGGCGGGTAGGCGGCGGCCCCCGGCACACCGGCGAGGGCGTGCCGAGGACCTCGCGACGGCCTGGCCCGCGGTCAAGCGGCCGGGGCGGTCGCGCGGGGGTCAGTCGTCGTCGTCCTCGTCGTCCTCGTCGCCGCCGTCCTCCTCGCCCTGCTCGACGCCGCCGTCGTCGTCCTCGTCCTCGCCGCCCTCGACGCAGGCCGCGCTGCCCAGGGCCAGGCCCGCCGCCGCCAGCGACACGGCCACCAGCCGAACCGCGCGTGAGCGGGTCCCCGAGATCCTCATCAGTCGTCATCCTTCCGTCCCGACCCGGCGGCCTCTCCGCCGATGGAACGACGGTAACCGCGCTCCGGACTAGCCTCTGACCCGTGATGGAGATCGAGATCGGGCGCGGCAAGCGTGGCCTGCGGGCTTACGCCCTCGACGACGTCGCCGTCGTCCCGTCCCGGCGCACGCGGGACCCGGGCGTCGTCTCGCTGGCCTGGCAGATCGACGCCTACCGGTTCGAGCTGCCCTTCCTCGCCGCGCCGATGGACTCGGTGATGAGCCCGGCCACCGCGATCGCCGTCGGCAAGCTCGGCGGCCTGGGCGTGCTCGACCTCGAGGGCCTGTGGACCCGGTACGAGGACCCGGAGCCGCTGCTGGCCGAGATCGCCTCGCTCGAGGCCGAGCGGGCGACTGCCCGGCTCCAGGAGATCTACGCGGCCGAGGTCCGCCCCGACCTCGTCGCCGCCCGCCTGGCCGAGGTCCGTGCCGCAGGGGTGACCGTCGCCGGTTCGCTCAGTCCGCAGCTGACCCAGCAGCTGTGGGGAACGCTGGCCCAGGCCGGCGTCGACCTCTTCGTCATCCGCGGCACCACGGTGTCGGCGGAGCACGTGTCCCGCTCGGCCGAGCCGCTCAACCTCAAGCGTTTCATCTACGAGATCGAGGTGCCGGTCATCGTCGGCGGCGCGGCCACGTACACCGCGGCGCTGCACCTGATGCGCACCGGTGCGGCCGGCGTCCTCGTGGGCTTCGGCGGTGGCGCGGCCCACACCACGCGCACCACGCTCGGCATCCACGCGCCGATGGCGACCGCGGTCGCCGACGTGGCGGCGGCGCGGCGGGACTACCTCGACGAGTCCGGCGGCCGCTACGTCCACGTCATCGCCGACGGCGGGCTCGGTCGCTCCGGGTCGATCGTGGCCGCCATCGCCTGCGGGGCCGACGCCGTCATGCTGGGCGCCGCGCTCGCCCGGGCGGTCGAGGCACCGGGGCGAGGGTGGCACTGGGGTCGCGAGGCCCACCATCCCGAGCTGCCTCGCGGGGAGCGGGTCCGGGTCGGCACGGTGGGCGGGCTCGAGGAGATCCTGCTGGGCCCGGCGCGGCGGTCGGACGGCACGACCAACCTCTTCGGCGCGCTGCGCCGGACCATGGCGACGACGGGGTACGTCGACCTCAAGGAGTTCCAGCGGGTCGACGTCGTGGTCTCCGGGTACGCGCCCTCCAGTGACGCCGTGCCCCAGGGGCTGACGTGAGCAGTCACCTGGTCGCCCTCGACCAGGGCACCACCTCGACCCGATGCCTGGTCGTCGACGACCGGGCTCGGGTGGTGGCCGCCGCCCAGGCCGAGCACGACCAGATCATGCGACGCGCGGGCTGGGTCGAGCACGACCCCCGCCAGATCCTCGACCGCACCCGCCAGGTCCTCACCGAGGCCCTCGGCAGCGCCGGTCTCGGGCCCGTCGACGTCGCCGCCGTGGGGATCACCAACCAGCGCGAGACCACAGTCGTGTGGGACCGCCGCACCGGGGACCCCATCGCCGACGCCATCGTCTGGCAGGACACCCGGACCGCCGAGCTGTGCCGGGAGCTGGCCGGGGACGCAGGGGCGGACCGCTACCGACGGCGCACGGGACTGCCGCTGGCCACCTACTTCTCCGGGCCGAAGATCCGGTGGCTGCTGGACCACCACGGCGTCCAGGACGCCGCGGCCCGCGGCGACCTCGCCTTCGGCACGATCGACTCCTGGCTGGTGTGGCACCTCACGGGCGGCCCCGACGGGGGCCGTCACGTGATCGACGTGACGAACGCCTCCCGGACGCTGCTCACCGACGTGACGTCGCTGGCGTGGGCCGGGGACATCGCCGACGACATGGGGGTCCCGGTGGCGATGCTGCCCGAGGTCCGCCCGTCGCTGGAGGTCCTCGGCCACGTCCGCGGGCTGCCCGCGCTGGAGGGTGTCCCGATCGCCGCGGTCCTCGGCGACCAGCAGGCGGCGACCTTCGGGCAGGCCTGCTTCGACCCCGGTGCGGCCAAGAACACCTACGGCACGGGCAACTTCCTGCTCCTCAACACCGGCCCCACGCCGGTGTTCAGCGACCACGGGCTCATCACGACGCCGCTGTGGCGGACCGCGGCCGGTGACACCGCCTATGCCCTGGAGGGCTCGATCGCCGTCACCGGGGCGCTCGTCCAGTGGCTGCGGGACAATCTCGGGCTCATCGGCTCGGCCGCCGAGGTCGAGACGCTGGCCCGGACGGTCGACGACAACGGCGGGGTGTACGTGGTGCCGGCGTTCTCGGGGCTGTTCGCGCCCCACTGGCGGGACGACGCCCGCGGCGTGATCGCCGGGCTCACCCGGTACGCCACCCGAGGCCACCTGGCCCGGGCGGCGCTGGAGGCGACGGCGTACCAGACCCGCGAGGTCGTCGATGCCATGAACGCCGACGCCGCCCGCGAGGGTCGGCCACCGCTCGCCGAGCTGCGGGTCGACGGCGGCATGGTGGGCAACGAGCTGCTCATGCAGTTCCAGGCGGACGTCCTGGGCGTCCCCGTGATCCGCCCGGCCGTCACCGAGACCACGGCGCTCGGGGCGGCCCTGGCAGCCGGCGTGACCGTCGGGGTCTTCGACTCGTTCGACGCGGTGCGCGCGGTGTGGGCCGAGGACCGGCGCTGGGAGCGCGCGATGCCCGAGGGCGAGGTGGACGCCCGGCTGCGACAGTGGGGCAAGGCTGTGGACCGGACCCTGGGCTGGGTCGACTGACCCCGTACGGGTGTCAGCGAGAGCCGTGCACCACGAGCACGGGGCACGGCGCCACGTGCACCAGGCGTCGGCTGACCGAGCCGAGCACGAGGGCGGCGAACCCGCCGCGCCCCCGGGACCCGACGACGACCATCCGGGCACCCTTGGCGTGCTCCAGCAGCGCCTCGGCCGGGTGGAGCTGGACGACGTGTTCCTCGACGGTGACGCCGGGGGTCGCGGCCGTCACGCCCTCGACGGCGGCGTGCAGATCGTCGGATGCCTTCTGCAACGCCGGCTCGTCGGGGCCGCTGACGATGCCGGCCGCGTCGATGACCGGCGGGACCGACATGACCGCTCGCACGGTTCCGCCGTCACGGGCCGCCATGTCGACGGCGAGGGCGAGGGCTCGCGTGCCCGCCGCCGAGCCGTCCACGCCGACCACGACGTGCCCGTGCGGGTGCTCCGTCGGGTGCCGGACCACGAGGACCGGGCCCTGGGCGTGCCCGGCGACCGCCTCGGACGTCGAGCCGACCAGCATCTGGGCGACGGGACGGAAGCCGTGGGAGCCCACGATGACGAGATCCTCCGGGCCGGTCTGGCGCAGCAGCACCGACGACGGGGATCCGGGTTCGACGTGGGTGTGCACCCGGGTCTCACCGAGGACGGCCGCGGCCCGGGCATAGGCGTCCTGGACGGCCTGCTGGGACGCCGTCTCGTGGACGTGCTCCCGGCCCGGCAGATAGATCAGCGGGTCGATGGCGTTGACGACGAGAAGGTCGACGCCGCGCACGCGGGCCTCCTCGATCGCGGTGTCCAGCGCCGCCTGGGAGTGCTTCGACCCGTCGTAGCCGATGACGATCCTCGACACGGTCGGCCGTGCGTCCATGACCTCTCACCTCACTGTGCTCGAGCCCGGGGGCCCTCGGTCCCGCCACCTCCGACGCTAGGTCGCAGGCCGGCCGCCCGCCCGGGTCCTACGTCCCCGGGCGGGTCAACAACCGGTCGAGGTAGCGGCGCTGGGACTCGTTGACGGCCAGTTCCCGTGCGCGGGCGAATTCCGCCCGGGCCGCGGCCGCGTCACCCGAGCGCACCAGCAGGTGACCGCGGGCGACATGGAAGGCGTGATAGCGATCGAGGCCGCTCACCCGCTCCAGGGCGGTCAGGCCCGCGGTCGGGCCGTCGCGCATCGCGGCGGCGACGGCGTGGTTGAGCCGGATCACGGGGGAGGGGTCGAGGCCGGTGAGCGTCTCGTACGCCCGGCAGATCGTCACCCAGTCCGTGGCCGCCGGGGACGCCGCGTTCGCGTGCAGCGCCACGATCACCGCGAGCAGGACGTACCGGCTCGGAGGTGCCCCGCGCATCGCCCGGTCCAGCAGGGCGTTCCCGGCGGCGATCTCGTCGGCGCGCCAGCGCCCGCGGTCCTGGTCGTCGAGCAGCACGAGCTCGCCCTCGCCGTCCACCCGGGTGTCCCGCCGCGCGTGGTGGTAGGTCAGCAGTGCCCGCAGCCCGAGGACCTCGGGCCGGTTCGGCACCAGCTCGTCCACCAGGCCCGCCAGCCGCAGCGCCTCGGCCGCGAGGTCCACCCTGACCAGGGCGCCGCCGGCGGCGCTGAAGTGCCCCTCGGTGAAGACCAGGTAGACCATGGTGAGCACGGCGTCGAGCCGCTCGCCGAGGTCGGCGGGCAGGGCGAGCGGGATCCCGGCGGCCTTGATCTTCTTCTTGGCCCGGACCAGGCGCTGGGCCAGGGTGGCCTCGGGCACGAGGAACGCGGCGGCGATCTCGGCGGTGGTGAGGCCGAGGACCAGCCGGAGCGTGAGGGCCACCTGGGCGTCGCGGTCGAGCGCGGGGTGGCAGCACAGCAGCAT
>JBHJOS010000041.1:0-7328 GCA_050329415.1 Kineosporiaceae bacterium | reverse complement strand
GACATCCCGCGGTACTCGGTCAGCACCGCGGCGGACGACCGGGTGAAGAGCTCGGTGAGCTCCGCGACGGCGGCCGCCTTCTCCTCGGTGGGCATGTCGGTCCTCTCGGGTCGGCCAGGATCGGCCGCCGGTGGACCCGGAGATGAGGAACGGCCCCGGCGCAGGGCACGGGGCCGACGAGAGAACCGGACGAGGCCCGGTCATGCCGTGTCACGTGCCTGCGCAGGCCGCCCGGTCACCCGGGGCCTTCGGTCACCCGGGGTCCGGGCGAACGACCAGCGGTCTTCGGCTGGGCCGAGGGTAAGGGCGAACCCCGATCGCCGCCAAATCCATGGTGCCGGGACCGGCAGACCATGAGTTGACCCGGGTGAGTGACGTGGGAGAAGCGAACGGGGCGGAACCTCAGAGGTCGAGGATCTCGTCCGCCGGGGGCGCCTGGACGGTGACGGGCTCGCCCCACTCCCGGTAGTCGACAGTGACCGTGGCCAGTGCCGGGTCGGAGACTGTCAGCTCGGTTCGGACCGGCAGGTCACCCGGTCCCACCCACACCTCGACCGACTCCAGCCCCGGCGACGTCCCGGCGGCCCCGGCCACGTCGGTCAGCCGGTACCGAGTGGCCTCGACCCCGTCGACGGTCTCCGTGCCGACGATCTCGAAGTCACCCGATGTGCCCCAGGCCTGCCAGGTCGACTCCGGGCTCACGTACTCGGTGCCGAAGGCGCCGGTCATCCCCAGCTCGTCCCCGCTGGAGATCGGGATCCAGCCGCCCGTCTCGGGAAGCCTCACGTAGGCCTCGGTCGGCGACAGGACGAGGATGCGCGAGACCAGATCCCCCTGCTCGCTGTCGACCGTCGTCGTGAGGTCGGCCCGGTAGGGGTCGCTGAACTGCACGAGCCCCTCCGAGGACACGGTGGACCCGTCCAGCACCGACTCCAGGGTGATGCGGACGCCGCCCGCAGCGGTCACCGCAGCGAGCACACGCTCGGCGAACTCCTCACCCGGGACCAGCTCCCCTGTGCCGGCCGGCGGGTCCGCGGGCTGCCCGGGGGCGCGCGACTCCGCTGTCGATCCCTCCTCCGGGGCCGTCGCCGCGACCGAGCCGTCGGCCTCCGGCGAGACAGACCCCGGATCCGACGGCCCCGAAGCGGCCGCGCCGGTGTCCGGCTCGTCGCCGGTGCTGCACCCGGCCAGCGCAAGGGCCGCGACGAGGACGACAGGAGCAAGGGAACGGCGGCTGCGACTCACGCCGCGGAGTATGTCCCACCTACCCGAGTGGGCGCGTCCACGGGCGCCTCCGGGTTCGGGCACAGCGGTCAGCCGACGGTGGCCGTCACCGGGGCGGTCGGGTCCACCGGGATTCCCGGGCCCATCGTCGTCGTGACAGTGAGCTTCTTGAGGTAGCGACCCTTCGCGGCGGACGGCTTGAGTCGCTGCACCTCGTCGACGGCGGCCGCGAGGTTCTCGACGAGCTGGTCCTCGCTGAACGACGCCTTGCCGATGATCAGGTGGAGGTTCGCGTGTTTGTCGACGCGGAACTCGATCTTCCCGCCCTTGATGTCGGTCACGGCCTTCGCGACGTCCATCGTCACCGTCCCGGTCTTGGGGTTCGGCATGAGGCCCCGGGGGCCGAGCACCTTGCCGAGACGTCCGACCTTGCCCATGAGGTCCGGCGTCGCGACGACCGAGTCGAAATCGAGCCACCCGCCCTGGATCCGTTCGATGAGGTCGTCCGTCCCGACGTGGTCGGCGCCGGCCTCGCGGGCGGCGTCGGCCTTGTCACCGGTCGCGAACACGAGGACGCGCGCGGTCTTCCCGGTGCCGTGGGGCAGATTGACGGTGCCTCGGACCATCTGGTCCGCCTTGCGCGGATCGACGCCGAGCCGCATGGCCACCTCGACCGTGGCGTCGTATCGCGTGGTCGACGTCTCCTTCGCCAGTCGCACCGCGTCGGCGGGGGCATAGAGCGCCTCGCGGTCGATCTTCTGGGCGGCCTGCTGGTAGGACTTGCTGCGCTTCACTGTCTCCTCCTGGAGGTCGTGGTCGTCGCGGGCCGGGAGGCCCTGCCACGTGGGGGCGTGGGACGTCACGCGGACGCCGCCCCCGGGGCGTCACTGCTCGACGGTGATGCCCATGCTGCGGGCGGTGCCCGCAATGATCTTGCTGGCCGCCTCGACGTCGGTGGCGTTGAGGTCCTGGAGCTTGGTCTCGGCGATCTGGCGGACCTGGTCGGCCGTCAGCGTCGCGACCTTGCTGCTGTGCGGTGTGGGAGAGCCCTTGTCGACACCGGCGGCCTTCTTGATGAGCTCGGCGGCCGGTGGGGTCTTCGTGATGAAGGTGAACGAGCGGTCCTCGAACACGGTGATCTCGACCGGCACGACGTTGCCGCGCTGGGACTCCGTGGCAGCGTTGTAGGCCTTGCAGAACTCCATGATGTTGACACCGTGCTGACCGAGCGCGGGGCCGATCGGCGGCGCCGGGTTGGCCATGCCCGCCTTGATCTGGAGCTTGATGAGGCCGGTGATCTTCTTCTTCTTGGGTGGCACGAGCGGGTCCTTCAGTGGGAGTGGGCGGGAGTGGGCGAATTCGTCAGATCTTGGAGACCTGGTCGAAGGAGAGCTCGACCGGGGTCTCGCGACCGAAGATCGACACGAGGACCTTGAGCTTCTGGGAGGCGATGTTGATCTCGGAGATCGACGCGGGGAGCGTGGCGAACGGCCCGTCCATGACCGTCACCGACTCACCGACCTCGAACTCGACCGTCGCGGTCTCGGCGTCGGCGGCCGCAGCCGCCCCCGCCTCGGCGGAGCGCTGCAGGGTCGGCGCGAGCATGGAGACGACCTCGTCGGTCGTCAGGGCCGTCGGGTTGTGGGCGGAGCCGAGGAATCCCGTGACGCCCGGCGTGTGGCGCACCACGGACCAGGCGTTGCCTTCGTCGTCCATGTCCATCCGGACCAGGACGTAGGACGGGATGCGCACCCGGCGGACCGTCTTGCGCTGGCCGCTCTTGAACTCGGTGACCTCCTCCATCGGCACCTCGACCTGGTGGATGTTCTCCTCCTGGTGGAAGGTCCGGGAGCGGCTCTCGATGTTCTGCTTCACCCGGTTCTCGTAACCGGCGTAGGAGTGGACGACGTACCACTCCCCGGGCATGCGGCGCAGCTGGGAGCGGAACTCCTCGACCGGGTCGGCCTCTGTCCCGCCGTCGGCCTCGGTCCCCGGGTCGGTCCCGCTGTCGGTCCCGGCCTCGACGCCGGCGTCGAGGCCGCTGTCGAACTCGTCGGCGCCGACCGGGTCGTCCGTCGCGACGGCGTCCTCGAGCACGGTCTCGTTCTGATCGGTCATTCCCTCAGTCCCTACGTCATGCCCTGGGTCGTGGCGGTCCGGTGATCGGCCCCGGTCGGCGGGTGGTCAGACGTCACCGCCGCCGAAGACCCACAACACGAGTCGCGCGAACCCGAAGTCGAGGATCGACACGTAGATCATGATGGCGACGACGAAGACGATGACCACGCTGGTGTACGCGACCAGCTCGTCGCGGGTCGGACGGACGACCTTGCGCAGCTCGGCGATCACCTGCCGGAAGAACAGGAGGATGCCACCGAGGAACCCCCGGCCGCCGGGATCCCGCGACGGGGAGTCCCGTTCGGTGTCACGGGTCTGGGTCACCGGTTCGCCTCTCCACGTGGATGTCGACCTGACCGCCGCCGGAGACCTGATGCTCGCGACGACGCGGGACCGCCCTCGCACCCGGGGACGGCCGAGCAGGGCAGGAGGGACTCGAACCCACAACCGCCGGTTTTGGAGACCGGTGCGCTGCCAATTGCGCCACTGCCCTAGATGTCACCCGCCCGCCGCGCAGGGCGACGTTGGCGAGTGGACGCCAGGGGGACAGCATACGTGTCCCGGGGGACCGTGGTCGACCTCATCCACAGTGCCGCCGCCGATGACGCCCTCGTCGTCCACAGCCCCGCCGACGGGGCCGGTCTGTCGGACGCCTCGGGCAGGATGGCCGCATGACGCTCGCCGCCGCCGACCGCCAGCCCGACACCACCCGCCTGTCGTCCCGGGCCGCGGGCATCGCCGAGTCCGCGACCCTCGCCGTCACCGCGCGGGCCAAGGCGTTGCGGGCCGCGGGGCGCCCGGTCATCGGCTTCGGCGCCGGCGAGCCCGACTTCCCGACCCCTGCCCATGTGGTCGAGGCCGCCACCACGGCCTGCGGCGATCCCGCCATGCACCGGTACACGCCGGCCGCCGGCCTGCCCGCGCTGCGCGAGGCGGTCGCCGCCAAGACGCTGCGCGACTCCGGGGTCGAGGTCGCGCCGTCGCAGGTGCTGGTGACCAACGGCGGCAAGCAGGCGGTCTACCTCGCCTTCGCCACCCTGCTCGACCCGGGCGACGAGGTGATCGTCCCCACCCCGTACTGGACGACCTACCCGGAGGCCATTCGCCTTGCGGGGGGCGTCCCGGTCGAGGTCGTCGCCGGGGCCGACCAGGGCTACGTCCCCGCCGTCGAGCAACTGGAGGCCGCCAGGACGCCGCGCACCAAGGCCGTCCTGTGGGTCTCGCCGGACAACCCGACCGGTGCCGTCGCGGACCGGGCGACGGTCGAGGCCGTGGGTCGGTGGGCGCTCGCGCACGGCCTCTGGGTCGTCACCGACGAGATCTACGAGCACCTGGTCTACGACGGTGCCGAGGCACCCTCGATCCTCGCCGTGGTGCCGGAGCTCGCGGACACCTGCCTCGTGCTCAACGGGGTGGCCAAGACGTACGCCATGACCGGCTGGCGGGTCGGCTGGCTGATCGGACCAGCGGACGCGGTCACGGCCGCGTCGAACTACCAGTCGCACCTGACCTCCAACGTGTGCAACGTCGCCCAGCGGGCGGCGCTGGCGGCCGTGTCCGGCCCGCTCGATGCGGTGGCGACCATGCGCGAGGCCTTCGACCGGCGCCGCCGCACCATGGTGTCGATGCTCTCGGCGATCGAGGGCGTCACCTGCCCGACACCGCTCGGCGCCTTCTACGCCTACCCGGACGTCACCGGTCTGCTGGGCCGGCCGCTGCGGGGCAGGACCGCCGGCACGTCGGCCGAGCTGGCGACCCTGTTGCTGGAGGAGGCCGAGATCGCGGTGGTGCCGGGCGAGGCCTTCGGCCCCAGCGGATACCTGCGGTTCTCCTACGCCCTCGGGGACGACGACCTCGCCGAGGGCGTCGGCCGCTTCCAGCGACTCGTCGCCGAGGGCTGAGGCCGCGTGCGCCTGGCGGTGGCCGGCGGGACCGGGATCGTCGGACGTCTCGTCGTCGCCGAGGCGCTGCGGCGAGGTCACGACCCCGTCGTCCTCGCCCGGTCCACCGGGGTGGACGTGGTCACCGGGGTGGGTCTGGACGCCGGCCTCGTGGGCTGCGACGCCGTGATCGACACGACGAATCTCGTCACCATGCGCCGGGACCAGGCCACCGCGTTCTTCGAGGCCGCGAGCCGGAGCCTCACGACTGCCGGCGACCGGGCAGGGGTGCGGCACCACTTGGTGCTGTCCATCGTCGGGGTGGATCGCGTGCCGTCGTGGCCGTACTACGCCGGAAAGCTGCGCCACGAGGAAGCGGCCCTCGCAGGTCCGCTGCCTGTCACGGTGCTGCGGGCGACCCAGTTCCACGAGTTCCCGGGCCAGCTCCTGCGCACCGCAGCAGCCGGCCCGGTCTCCGCGATACCACGGATGCGGATCCAGCCGGTGGCGGCCCGCGAGGTCGCGACCCGTCTCGTCGCCCTGGCGGAGGGCGAGCCGGCCGGCCGCGCACCGGACCTCGCCGGCCCGGAGGTGCACGAGGTCGTCGACCTCGCTCGGCGGCTGGTGCACGCCCGGCGGGAACGCCGCGCAGTGATCGGCGTCCCGCTGCCGGGGGCCGCGGGCCGCGCCATGCGCCGCGGCGCCCTGCTGCCCGCCTCGCCCGGGCCGCGCGGGACGGTGCGGTTCGACGACTGGCTGACCGAGGTCACGCCACGCGGCTGACCGCGGGGTCCACCGGGCGGTGGACCCCGGATCCGGGCATCCGGTCCTGCCCGTCCCGACCGGCGCCGGAGCAGGCTGGGGCCATGACATCACTCGGAACGCTGGACCTCCCGGACGACGACGTCGCCGTCCGTGTCCGGGGGCTGCGCAAGACGTACCGGGTCTCCCGGGGCGTGACGAAGGCCGCCGTCGACGGCGTCGACCTCGACATCGCCCGCGGCGAGATCCTCGCCCTGCTCGGTCCCAACGGGGCCGGGAAGACGACGACCACCGAGATCCTCGAAGGGTTCCGGCACCGCGACGGCGGGCAGGTGTCGGTCCTGGGCACCGACCCGGCCCGCGCCGGCCTCGACTGGCGGGCACGCCTCGGCATTGTGCTCCAGAGCACGAAGGAGGAGGCCGACCTGACGGTGTCCGAGGTCGTCGCCCATTTCGCGCGCTTCTTCCCCGCCCCCGACGACCCCGGGACGGTCATCGAGCGCGTCGGCCTCGCTGACAAGCGCAAGGCGCGCATCGCCTCGCTGTCGGGTGGCCAGCGCCGGCGGCTCGACGTCGCGCTCGGCGTCGTCGGACGCCCCGAGCTGCTGTTCCTCGACGAGCCGACCACCGGGTTCGACCCCGCCGCGCGGCGACAGTTCTGGGACCTCATCGACGACCTGCGAGGCGACGGGACCACGATCCTGCTGACGACGCACTACCTCGACGAGGCCGAACGGCTGGCCGACCGCATCGCCGTCATCGCCGACGGACGTCTGGTCGCCTGCGCGCCGGCCAGCGAGCTGGGCGGAGACCTGAGGGACAGCAGCTTGGTGACGTGGCATGACACCCAGGGCCGCTCCGGCACGGAGCGCACCACCGCGCCCACCGAGGTCGTCCTCCGGCTCGCACAGGAGCACGGCGGCGAGGTTCCCGGCCTCCAAGTGCACCGGATGTCCCTGGAGGACGTGTACCTGTCCCTCGTGGGCGCCGCATCAGCCGGTGGCGACGCCCACCCCGGCGCAGCGCCTCGCGCCGATCTGGAAGGAGCTGTGGCATGAGCCTCGCCACCGTCGTCGCTGCCCGGTCCCACGTGGAGATCAAGCAGTACTTCCGCCAGCGGGAGTCCCTGATCTTCAACTTCCTGTTCCCGGTGATCCTCCTGGTCATCTTCGCCAGCGCCTTCGGGAGTGAGGAGATCCCCACGGGTCCCGGTGAGTCGATCACGTTCGCGCACTACTTCCTGCCGGGGATCGTCGCCGTCGGGGTGTTCCTGTCGAGCTTCCAGGCGCTGGCGATCGAGATCGCCCTGGAACGCGACACCGGTGCTCTCAAGCGGCTGCGCGG
>JBHJOS010000128.1:0-9588 GCA_050329415.1 Kineosporiaceae bacterium | reverse complement strand
CGACCCGCAGACCAGGAGCCTTGAGATCGAGGCGGCGAGCGGAGATATTCTCAGGTCGCGCGGTGCGGGCGGGGCACCCAGCGGCCACGACAGCGACAGCGACAGCGACAGCGACAGCGGCAGCGGCTACGACAGCAGCCATGACAGCGACAGCGGCTACGAGGCTGACGCGGAGACGGAGACCCGGACGCCACCGGACCACCTCGACCGCCTTGCTCCCAGGACATCCTTTCTCGGCGGTCGCACCTGGGCGCGGGTGCGGCTCGACCTGTCCGCGCCACCGGACCCGGCGGACGTGCGCGCGCTGCGCGCGGCTCTGCCCCGCGACGACGCGGGCAGCCCGCTGCTGCACCCCGACCCCCGCCTCGGCTGGCCGGCGGCCGTCAACCGGCACGGCCCCGGGACGCGCCGCGACGCCCACCGCGGCGGCGATGCGCCCCGCAGGCACGCCGAGAACTGCGTCGACGCCGCGCTGTCCGCCCTGGCCACCTGGTTCGGCGAGCCGAGCGCCGCCGGCCGGGTCCGCTTCGAGCAGACCCCCGATGTGTTGGACGACTTCCTCCTCGACGCCGTGGGGCACCCGCTGCCGCTCCTGGCGGAGGCCGACACCGCGGGCGCCGAGAAGGTGGCGGCGCCGGTCCGGGACCTCGGGCACGGTGCCGCCGCCCTGGTAGCGGTGCGTGGCGGGACGTGGGCACACGTGGTCGCGGCAGTCAACCACGGCGGCGAGGTCGTCTGGATGGACCCGCAGACGGGCGGCGTCGGTGACTCGCTCGACCACCTCGGCCTCCCGGCCGACGACGCGAGAACGATGTCGGCGCTCCACTTCACCCCGGACGGTGTGCCTGTGGAGCCCTACGGGCCCGACGCCCCACACGAGCGGTGGTCCCAGGAGCCGGAGGCCCCCGGGGCCCCGCCCCGGCGACACGACGGCTGGGCCTGGTCGGAGGACGAGCAGGGCATCAGCTTCGCCGACGGCTCGCTGGTGCCGGCCGAGGGCTGGGCGCTGGCCGGCGGGTCCCTCGTGCGCCCGGACTCGGCCCTGGTCCTGGACCCGCTCACCGGCGAGCTGCGGACCGACAGCGAGCGCGCCCGCGCCCTGACCGCGGGTGACCTGCGGACGGTGGCCGGCGCCGACGTCGCCGCCGTCGTCACCTCCCGAGAGGCCCGGGACGATGCGGCGGTCGACGAGATCCCCGAGGCCGTCGGCGGCTACTGGTCGGGCAACTACTTCGTCGAGCCCCGGGAACTCACCGCCGAGCAGCGCGAGGCCCTGGCCGCGCTCGGCAGACTGCCGCTGGCCACCACCGCCGACGGGGACAGCTACCTGCACGCCGTCCTCGGGACGGCGCTGGCCGGGCTCCCGCGCTCACCGCTGACCGACGAGGTCGACGCGCCCGCGGTGGCGGACTGGCGGGAGGCCTTCGCCCGGGCCTACGAGGCCGGAGCCGCCGACATCGCGGACGTCGTCCCGGCCGACGTCCATCGCGAGGCCCCGGCGCACCTGCGAGCGGGCACCGCACCCCAGGCTGTGACCGACCTCTTCCCCTACCTCACCGACGACGTCCCGGGCCTGCGGGTGGTCGTCATCGCCCAGGACGGCCAGGCGTACGAAGTCGGCGACCGCGACCTGCCCCCGCAGTACGTGGTGCACCTGGGCGACGCCTACGCCGCCACGATCAGAGTCCCCCCCACCGATGACGAGGAGAAGCCATGGCTGTGACCAGGCCCCCCGCCGGGTCCGCACCCGAAGAAGCCCACGACCCCTTCGCCGACAACCCGTTCGCCGTGGCCGTCTGCCACGACGTCCTGCTCCAGGTGGCGGGCAGAGCCCCCGACGACCTCCTCGCCACGGCCAGGGCCTGGGTCGCCGACGGTCGCCTGCTCGACGTCGCTCGCGCGGTCACCTTCGCGGCACTCACCTACCGCGTTCCCCTGCCCGAGGAGAGCCTGCTCGGACTCGCGGACCTGCTCTCGGCGGGTGGCGTGGACCCCCTGGTCCTGCGCCAGGCGGAAGTGGTGGTGTCGGATCTCGCCCCGCCGTTCCTGTTCGGTTCCGACCGGCACGACCGTTCCGCGGACGACGACGTGAACGAGGACCCACGGGACGCGGCGGCGGTGTCGGCGGCGACCGACGCCGCCGCGCGTGGACTGTGGAGGTCGTGGCGCCGGCCCGCGGACGGCTCCCCGTGGCCCGAGGAGCGACGGGTCTACGTCGTGGAGGTGTCCGACCCCGACGCCCGCGCGGCCACCGCCGCCACGGTCGCGCGTGCCCTAGCAGCGGCCGGGGAGACCGTGCCGCTGGTCGAGTGCTACGCGACGGGCCAGGATCTGCCCGCCTATACGCGCCTGGCCCGAGCAGCCGGGTCACTGCTCTGGGCGGCCTCGCCCGAGCGCGAGATCCTCGTCGCCGACGTCTTCGACCGGATCGACGACGACGGGCAGCCCTCGTTCGACACCGACCACCCGGTCGTCGACGACCCGGACGAGCGGCAGCGGCTCGCCGCCTACCTGGACGCGGGTGCGGTCCTGCTGACGACCACCTCACTGGCCGTCGATGTCCTCGACCCGGATCAGCGACCGGTGGTGCCGATGACGTTCCGGACCGACGGGACCTGGGTCTGGACGGATGCCCTCACCTACTACCTTCGCGAGCACGGCATCCGCCCGCAGCAGGACCTGATGGCCCACCTCGGCGAGGTCGCGGGCGGGGAGCCGCGGGTGGACGGCGTCGACGTGCACCGCGCGATGGCGGTGATCAGCAGCTGACGCGACCCCCTGGCCGCCGCCCCGCCGCCGCCGAGTAGGCGGCAGCCGGGGCGCAGCCGGCAGCGGCGACGGTCAGGAGGCCACGCGACGCGAGGGGGCGCGGGGGCAGCCTCCGGGAAGGGGCTCGTCGGCGATCCGGGGGGGCCAGGTGGCCGGTGCCAGCACCCCGAGGGTGTAGGCGCGGGCGACGAGCTCGGCGCGGTTGCTCGCCCCGAACCGCTCCATCAGGGTCCGCAGGTTGTAGTCGACGCCCTGCCTGCTGAGGTGCGTGAGTCCCGCGACCTTGGCGGTCGTGGCGCCGGACGCGACGTGGCACAGGACCTCACGCTCGATTTCCCGCAGGTCCCGGCCGTGGTCCTCGCGCTCGACCCGCAGTCCGGTGACGGCCAGCAGCGCGTACCAGTCGCTCCCGGGGCGCTCGGGAAGCCGTGACACGGTGAGCCGGCACCGCAGAGCGGGCTTGTCACCCCTCGGGACGACTTCGTCCGCCACGAGCCGATTGATCCCGGGCGCGAGGTCGCAGAAGGCCTGTCGCAGCGCAGTGGCACGGTCCCGCCTGAGAATGGCCCAGAAGGGTCGGCCTACCAGTTCGGCAGCCGCACTCTCGGTCACCGCGCGCAGCTCGGCGTTCACCTGCACGACGGCGCCGCTGGAGTCCAGTACGGCCAGCGGGGCACCGGCATGGGCAAACATGTCCTGGTACCGGTCGAGCGTGTCCGCGAACCTCCGCCTGGCCCCGACGATCTCGGTCGTGTCCGTGAACGCCGCTGCCGTCAGTGGCCGGTCGCCGCCACCGGCCACCTCGAAGAAGAACCCCTCGAGGTGGCGCGGTCCGTCGACCGCGTCGACGACGGTGGAGACCCGCCGCGGTCCCTGCCCTTCGGGCACCGGTCGGTGACCGGACCGCCGGTGGTCCGCCGGGCCCGCGCCGGGCCGGTGGACCAGCTCGAGTCGCTGACGGCCGGGAACGTGATCGGCAGGCTCCCCGACGAGGGACTCCGGGGTGCGGCCCAGGAGCCCTGCGTAGCGGTCGTTGACCCACACGTAGCGACCACCGTGGTCCTGGATCCAGGCCACGACGTCTGCCTGCGCCAGCACGGCGGACGCCACCTGTCCGATCGCGAAACTCTCGTCGCTGGCGGTGGGGACCGTCCCGGTGACACTCTCGTTGGTCGTCATGCTGCTCCCTCCGGCCTCGGGCCGGGCTCGGATGCCCGGTGTGACCTTCTGGTCGCTGGGCGCAGCCGAAAGGTTGCCCCGATGTCGAGACGAGTTGACCGGGCTCAGTCCAGCAGCGGCGCCAGGGCGTCCAGCTTGGCGCGCTCGGGGGTGCTCCAGTCCTCGGCGACCAGGCCGCCGGTGTCGCCGGAGTTGGGGTTCCACGACCAGTAGGCGTAGCTCATCTCCCGCTCGTCCAGGTACGCCACGAGGGTCGCGAGCCACTGCCGGTCGGACTCGGTCTCGAACTCGGTGCCGAACTCGCCCATCAGGACCGGCGCGATGCCCTCGTCGACGAGGTAGCCCCAGCGCTCCTGCCAGAGCGTCGGCAGGTTGGCCGGGTAGTCGGCGTCGTCGAACCAGTCCTGCCGGGCGACCGTGGCCGGGTAGTCGTGCGCCGAGTAGACGACTCGGCCGGGCACCTGCAGCTCGACCGGCGCGTCGCGGACGTCGGCGAGCCCGCCGCCCCACCACGTCGTGGTCCCGTCCGCCTGTGCCTCGACGCCCTCGACGACGATCAGCCACTCGGGGTTGACCTCGCCGATGGCGTCGCCGGCCCGCTCGGCTGCGGCCCGCCAGTCGCGGTCGGGGTCGCCGCATCCCCAGCAGGCGTCTCCGTGGGGCTCGTTGTGCAGGTCGGCCCCGACGACGGTCGGGTCGTCCCGGTAGTGCTCCGCCAGCATCACCCAGTCCTCGATCCACCGCTCCTCCGGGTAGTCCGCGGTGTACCAGAGCTCGCTCTGCTCCGAGTAGCCGGGACGGTGCCGGTCCAGGAGCACGCTGATCTCGCGCTCGGCGGCGGCGGCCACCACGGCGTCCATGAGCTCCAGGGCGTCGAGCCCGACCAGGTCCGGGTTCCGGCTGGTGTCGATGGTGCTGGGCTCCACGCCCTCGAGGCACTGGTTGGAGAACGGCAGCCGGATCAGGGTGAACCCCTCCTCGGCGATCTGGTCCATCACCTCGTCGAGGGAGCGCGCCCACAGGCCGTGCGGGGCGCAGTCGGCCGTCTCCAGACCGAACCAGTTGACGCCCTTGAACTGCACCGGGCGACCACGGTGGTCGACGATCGAGGCTCCGGCGGTCGCGAAGCGGCCCTCGGACGGCAGGGCGGCGGGCTCTGCGGCCGGCGGCCCCGGTGGACTCTCGCCCGCTGCCGGAGCCGCCGGAGCCGACGCCCCGGGACCAGATGGCGGGGGGACGACCGCACCCGGCTCACTGCGGGCCCGGAGGTCGGCGAGTGTGTCGGCAGGTGAGGCACAACCCGCGATCAGGAGGCACGCAGCCGCCAGCGCCGCGCCCACCGCCCCGAACCGGGCGCGTGACCAGAGGTGCCGTGACTCGGACATGAGTCGACTGTCCCGACCCGGTGGTCGGGTGGCCAGGCCGGGGCCGACCCTCCAAGGAGTGTCCTAGGCATCGACGGCGGTCGGGATCCCGGGACTGCCGGCGGGCGGTCCGCTCACTCGGTCTGCAGCCAGGCCACCGCCTGGTGGCGGCGAACGTCGGGCACGGCGGGGGCGACGGCGCCCCGCGCGTCGATGTGGGACCGGAAGTCGGCCGGGGGCGCCACCCGGTGCTCGGCGAGGTAGTAGGCGGTGGCGTCCGACCACACCCACTCCCCGTCGGTCCGCAGGTCCAGGGGCACGGCACCGACCCGCTCCGGATCGAGCACGTCGTCTCCCCCGCTGTCGGCGACCATCAGGGGAGAGCCCGACATGAGATACGACACCATCCGGTCGGCGTCGCCCTCGGGAACCGGCACGACGTTCGGGGGGCGGCCGTCCGGGCCGGGCTCCCCCTCGAACACGTCGGCGAACCGGAAGCTGACGGCGCCGTCGCCCTCGTGAACGAGATCGCCGCTGAGCTGGACGCTGCGCAGGAGGGCAGGCAGTGCCGCACCGCTGACGTAGGCCTCGACGACCGGCCCGCCCGGATCACCGCACACCGAGGGGTCGCCGTATGCCCGGGCGAGCACCTCGGAAAGAGCCTGGGCGCCGGACACCTCGACGAGGTAGACCGGCCTCGCCGGCGGCCAAGGCGTGTCCGTCCCCGGCAGCCGCCAGGACCGCCAGACGCCGAGCACCCCGTCGACCACGACGCGTTCCAGGACGGTCCGGTCCGTGTCGATCACCCGCTCTCCCGGCGGCGGTGGCGCCTCGGTGGCGTCCTCGTCGTCCTGCCAGGTCAGCAGTTCCGGGTAGGCCACCATGTCGAAGGGGAAGAGCCGCTCCGTCGGCGCCCGGACGAGATCGGTGACGATCTCCGGGGAACCACCCGCAGCGCCGAGACACTCGGCGAGAACGGCCAGCTCGTCGTCCGTCGCCGGGACCCGGGACCGCAGCAGCGCAAAGGCCACCGCCGCCGCCGCGTCGTGACGCCGCTGGTCCACGATTGCCCGGCGGGCGTAGGTGGCGACCTCGTCCGGCAGCACGTCCGCGAGGCTCTGCACCAGCAGGTTGAGTTGCGAGTCGAGCTCCTCGGCCGACAGCTCCGGGATGTCGTCCTCCGCCCAGAGGCGGGCGGGGCCACTGTCGACCGCGTCGGGCCGCTCGGGTTGCTCGGGTTGCTCGGGTTGCTCGGGTTGCTCGGGCATGAAATCCTCCTTGGCTGCACACGTCACCTCCCGTCCGGCGACGGCCGCGGGTCTCGTCCCGAGGGCGACCGCCCCTCCGGGGTCCGGCTCCCCCCACGCGGGACCCGGCGGCGCCGCGAGGGTGGACCCAGGGGACCACTGCGGCAGCGACCGGGAGGGGCCGGACTGAGGGAATCCTCGGCGCCGCGTCCCGATCCGGATCGACGGGGAGCGGGTCCACTTCCTCGTCAGGCGTCCGGACCCACCGGACGCCTCAGGAGGCCGCCCCCGCCCACCGCCGGGGGCGTGAACCGCCGTCGACGCCACGAACGCCTCTGTCGGATGACCGCCCTGGCCGGCGGGCCCGGGCCGGGCCCGCCGGCTCGATCTCCCTGGCGGGCTCAGCGGCAGGTCACGGTGACCGGACCGGGGTCACCCGTGGCCACGAACCCGACGGTCGCGTCACCGGAGGCGTTCCAGTCGGCGTTGCGGACCCGCACCGAGCTGCCGGACGACGTGAGTCCGCCGTCCCACAGGCGCTCGATCCGCTCGCCGCTGGAGAACGTCCAGGTCAGCTCCCAGCCGCGGTTCGCACCCGTGACGTCGACCTCAGCCCGGAACCCGCTGTCCCATTCCTTCGTCACCCGGTAGTCGGCGCGGCAGCTGCCCTGGCCGCCTCCGGGAGACGTCGGCTCCGCGGTCGTCGACCCCGTGGCGGAAGGCGCACCGGACGGGGTTGCGGACTGGGTGGCGGACTGGGTGGCGGACGGCGTTGCCGACGGCGTAGCCGATCGCGTGGCGGACGGCGTGGCGGACGGCGTGGCCGTGGGCCGCGGAGTCGATGCTCCGCCCGCGTTGACCACCAGCTCGTAGGCGATGTCCGGGACGAAGGTGCCCGCAGCGGCGCGGCAGCCGTCGGCCTCGCCCGGAGGCTTGGCCCACAGCAGGGCATCGACGTGACCGATTCCGGTGTCCAGGGTCGGGTCCGCGCCGACTGCGCGGCCCGCTGGGTCGCACCACTGACCGTCCGGGGCGGGGCCGTTCCCGTTCCGTGAGACGTCGATGATCTGGCCCAGGTCGTCCGAGTTCCCCAGGGCGTCGAGGATCCGGAGACCGAAGGCGGCCTCGTCCGGGGTGCTGCGGTAGTTGGACATGTTCGTGTAGAAGCCGTCACCGTCCCTGACGCCGGCGTCCTCGAGACGGCTCGCGATCTCCTCCGCACCGACCCAGTCGGAGTGCCCGGCGTCCAGGTAGACGCGCACGTCGTCACCGGCGCCCTTGATCGTCCTCACTGCCCGGGCGAGGGCGCCGTTGCGGTCGCTGCCGGCGCAGGCGTTGAGCGCGATCGCGTCGGGTTCCAGCATGACGATGGCGGGGCCGTCGCCCAGGGCCGAGGCGAATCGCGCGATCCAGGCGTCGTACTCGGCGAAGTTCACGGCGCCGCCCGCGCTGTGGTTGCCGCAGTCACGATCGGGGATGTTGTAGACGACCAGTGTCGGCACAGCCCCTGCCGCCTCCGCTCGAGCCACGTACTCGGAGACCTCGTCGCGTGGGTCGCCGTTCCAGTCACCGAACCATCGCGCGACGGACCGGGAGGCGATCCGGTCCGCGATGACCGACGCCTTCGGATCGTTCGGGTTGTCGGCCACCCACGCCGCCGCGCTTGTCTGGGTGTCGACGTACAGCGAGCCGGGGCTCGAGACCGACGAGTACGAGGGCACACCGGCGAACAGGGCCACGCCGGTGGCGGCGACGGTGGTCGCCGCGAGCCCGACCATGAGCCGGCGGGCTCCGGTCCGGGGAGAGTCTCCTGTCATGACGACGTCCTTTCCTGGGTCAGGCTGCTTCCGTTCGGCTTCTGACACGGACCCCCGGCCGGGTGGCGAGGAAGGCGCGCCGCGGGCGTTCGGGGCGCTCCCAGGTCCACGCAGGGTCCGACCGCTCGTCCCACGTCAGCATCAGTCCTACGAGGCGGTGCAGGTGAGTTGGGGAGCATCAGGCGACCCGGAGGCGACGAGCCCGAAGGTGCGGCTGCTGCCGGCGTCGATGTCGCCGTTGTACGAAGCGTCCGTCGCGACGACCCGGCCGCCGGAGGCGGTGAGCTCGGCACCCCAATGCCGGTCGATCGGCGTGCCGCCGTCCCAGGCCACGGCCCATCCGTCGAGCCCGGTGGCGCCGGCGGACACGGTGATGATCGCCTTGAAGCCGCCCGACCAGGTGTTGACCACCTCGTAGCTCGCGCTGCACGGGGTCGAGCCGGACGGGGCCGTCGACGGCGGCGGGACCGCCGCGGGCGAGGCGGCCGAGGGCGAGGCGGCCGGGGGGGCCGGCGACTGGCTCGCCTGCCTCGCTGACGGGCCTGGCGACGTCGGCGGGCGGGCTGTGCCCGTCCCTGCCCCGGCGGTGTCGTCGACGAGGAAGTCGTCGAACCAGATGTACCCGTCGCGGTCAGGCCACCAGATCTCCTCGGGCGAGCTGGCCGAGCCGCTCGAGCCACCGTGGAACGTGCTGAAGAAGACGGCGTTGAGATTGGCGTCCGGGGAGCTGCGGAACGTCAGGTCCCGGTAGTCGGCAGCCAGTCGGCCGTCGATCCACCCCTGCCAGATCCCGTCGGCCCGGCCGGGCGTGTTGAGCTTGATGCGGACCTGGAGGGTCTGCCATTCGCCCTGAGTGAGCTCGGCATGCCCGACGCCGGGAACGTTGTCCCACAGCAACCGCTCACGCGGGTCGCTCTCGGTGTGCAGGTAGAACTCGAGCTTGCCGCCGGCCCGCCACATGAGCCTGGCCGACACCTCGTTGCTGTCCTCCGGGTAGTTCGCAGCGTCGTTCGCCATGAGGCCGGGGAGCTTGCCCCCCTGTGCCCAGTCGAAGCCGTCCTCCACTCGGACGCGGTAGCTCAGGTACAGCTCGTCGTGAGCCGTGCCCGTGATCGTGCCGTCGCCCGCGTCATAGGTGGCCGCACCCGGGATCGGCATCTCGAACTGGGCACCGCTGTGGCTGGACGTGTTCGTGCCCGCGGGGTAGAGCAC
>JBHJOS010000111.1:0-34221 GCA_050329415.1 Kineosporiaceae bacterium | reverse complement strand
GGGGTGATCGAGAACCAGTCGAACCGGGCGTCGGTGACCGGCCGCGCCCCGGTGCCCGCCAGCGAGACCAGGCCGATCCGCGGGTTGACGATGTCGGCGATGGACTTCGTCTCGGGCATGTCGGTCCAGACGGTCCCGTCGGCGCTGTACGAGGCCCGCAGGTCGTCCCCGGTGGTCGAGGTGAACCGGACGTGCACCGTGTCGGGGTAGTCGGCCCCGAGCTGGGCGGTGTTCGACGCGGCGACCTCGTTGGGCACCCCGTTCACCTCGCGGATGAACTGGAAGATGCGGTTCGCCGCGCTCGGCGAGGCGGTCGGCGCCCGGCCCTGGAGGACGAACTTGGCGTAGTTGTCGTCATCGCCGTACAGCAGGAGACCGGCCTGCTGGTACTGGGTGCGCGCCGGGAGCGTGAGGCGCGCGGTGGCGACGAACGGCCCGTCGGGCAGGTCCTGGAGCACGAGGTTCGGCGTGCCCGTGTTGTTCGTCCCGTAGAGGTCGGTCGTCGTGGTGGGCAGCACCAGCTCGCCGCCGATCACCTGCAGCGCCCCGTCCGGGCGGACCACCTGCCAGCGGCCGGGGTCGAGGGCGTTGCCGTCGAAGTCGTCCGACCGGCCCGCCAGGCACGGGGTCGGTGGCGGTGCGGCGACGCTGACGTCGACGGTCGCGGTGCGGAAGGCGCCGCGAGCGTCGGTGGCCGTGTACGTCGCCGTGTAGTCGCCGGCCTCGGAGTAGACGACGTCGACGGTGTCGCCGTCGCGGGCGGCGTCGCCGGGGATGCCGGTGGTCCACCGGCCGGTCACGGCGTCGCCGTCCGGGTCGGTGGCGGTGGCGGCGAGGCGGACCGGCAACGGGGCGGTGCCCGAGTCCGGCGTCGCCGTGACCGACACGACGGGGGCGCTGTTGCTCGACACCCCGGTACCGCCGAAGCGCAGCCAGTTGACGTTGAACAGCCCGCCCGCGCCGCCGGTGCGGTGCTGGGCGACGAAGTACAGCGTCCCCGACTCGGTCGGCAGGTCGGCCGGCAGGTCGGCCGGCAGGTCGGCGGTCACCTCGGTGTAGCCCTGCCAGTTGCCGGTGCCGGGCACGTCGAGCGTGGCGAGCACCGGGCCGTCCGGAGCGTCCCAGCGGACCTCCAGCAACCCGCCGCCGCTGTTCGAGGCGACGCGGGCGCTGACCGAGTCGATCCCGGTGAGGTTGACCGGGTCGTAGGACCACCAGTCCCCGTCCTCGATGAAGGCGAGGTTCTGGAAGCCACCGGCGGTGTCACCGGTCGCCTCCCGCTGGACGCCGGGGTTGCCCCCGCCGGTGCCGCCGGGGATCCGGCCGGTCTCGGTGAAGTACTCGGCCTGCTTCAGCTTCGGCTGCAGGGTGATGAGGTCGGTGCCGGTGAGCGGCGGGGCACCGCCGGCGCCTCCCCGGTCGGTGTAGTCCGCCTCGACGATGACGAAGATGTCGGCCTCGGGGCCGTGGCTGTCGTCGATGGTGGCGACGAACTCCCCGGAGCAGCCACGGAACTGGTCACCGGGGTGGCCGTGGTCGTCGTGGCCCAGTGCCGGCTTGAGGAGGACCTGCTGGCAGTCGATCCCGGCGCCGGCCTCGTCCTCGGGGTCGGCGACGGCGACCGCGTAGGGGATGGTGTCGCCGAACTCGGTGAACCCGCCGGGCGGGGGGCCGGTGATCGTGACGACCGGGCGGGTGTTGCCGGCCGCGATGTTCACCGTGGCGGTCGCCTCGAGCCCCTCGTCGTCGGTCACCCGCAGCAGCGCCTGGTACGAGCCGGCCGCGGTGTAGGTGAACGTCGGGGACGCCTCGGTGGAGTCGACGTCGCCGTCCCCGTCCAGGTCCCAGGCCAGCGCGACCGGGCCGCCGTCCGGGTCGAGCGAGCCCGCCGAGCTGAACGTCACCGTGAGCGGCACCGGGCCGCTGGTGACGTCGGCGTCGGCGCGGGCGACCGGGGACCGGCTGCCGGCGACGTAGTCGATCCGGTACACCCCGGAGTCGGCGTTGTTGCCGCCGAAGCCGGAGCCCCAGTCGATGACGTACAGCGCGCCGTCCGGGCCGTAGTCCCAGGCCATCGGCTTGTTGAGGAAGCCCTGGGGGAGGAACGGGGTGGCCTTGACGGGGGCGGTTCCGGCCTCGTCGAGCAGCACGTCGTAGAACCGGCCCTGTCCCCACTCGCCGAGCAGGGCGTGGCCGTCCCACGCGGCCGGCCACTTCCGGTCCGACTGCAGGTCCGGGTCGTACCGGTAGACCGGTCCGGCCATCGGCGCCCCGCCGGTGCCGAACACCGGCCAGGCGGTCTGCGGCTGCTTGCCGTACCAGATCTGGGCGCCGATCGCCGGGGGCAGCTCGGTGAGGCCGGTGTTGTTCGGCGAGGTGTTGACCGGGTTCGCGCAGTCGAAGGAGCCCGAACCGGAGTTCGTCGCGAAGTCCCAGTTCACGTAGGCGGCGTTGGCGGCGTGGCAGTACGGCCAGCCGTAGTTGCCGGGCTCGGAGATCACCGACCACTCCACCCGCCCGTCCGGCCCGCGGGCGGCGTTGCCGCCGCCCGCATCCGGGCCGTAGTCGGCGAGCATGAGGTTGTCCGTCGCCGGGTCGATGCCGATCCGGAACGGGTTGCGGAAGCCCATGCCGTAGATCTCCGGCCGGGTCTGCGCGGTGCCCGGCGGGAACAGGTTCCCCGCGGGGACGGTGTACGAGCCGTCGGGCTGCGGGGTGATCCGCAGCAGCTTGCCCGACAGGCTGTTCGTGTTGGCGCTGGTGCGCTGGGCGTCGTACGCCTCGCGGCCCGCCCGCTCGTCGATCGGGGTGTAGCCCTGGGACTCGAAGGGGTTGGTGTTGTCACCGGTGGTGATGAACAGGTTGCCCTGGCTGTCGAACTCCAGCGCCCCGCCGTTGTGACAGCAGGTCTGCCGCTGCACCGGGACATCGAGGACGACGACCTCCGACGCCGGGTCGATGGACGTGCCGTCGGCGCTCACCGTGAACCGGGAGAGGCGGTCGACGTTCGCCGCCGCCGGGTTCGGCGACCACATGACGAAGACGTGGCGGTTGGTCGCGAAGTCCGGGTCGAGGGCGATGCCGAGCATCCCCGACTCCTGGCCGGTGTAAGGGGCCAGGGTGAGCAGGGTGCGAACGACGCCGGTGGTCTCGACGACCCGGATCGGGCCGTTGCGCTCCAGATAGAAGACCCGGCCGTCGTCGGCGACGTCCAGCTCCATGGGGTTGGCGGTGTTCTCGTCGAGGGCGACCTTGTCGAAGCTGCCCGGCACGGTGGCCCCGCAGTCCGCCGGCGCGGCGCCGGCGGCCGTCTCGATGCCGCCGAGGAGGTGGTCGAGGAATGCGGGCTCGGCGAAGGACTCGTTGGTGTGGCCCATGCCGGTGTACCAGCTGCGCCCGGCGTCGACGTCGTGGCACCACGAGATCGGGTGGTCGGCACCCATCGCACCCGCACCCGGGGAGTACGTCCGCTCGTCCAGCGAGGCGAGGACGTGCACGTCACCGCGGGGGTTGGCCTGGTAGTTGTACCACTCGTCGAAGCGGGACCACTCCTGCGGCAGGCCGGCGGTCGACGGGTGGGCGGCGTCCTCGACGACCACTGTCGCGGTCTGGTTCTGCGGGTGCGACTGGAAGTAGGCGCCGACGAGGTCACCGTAGAACTCCCAGTCGTACTCGGTGTCGGCGGCCGCATGCACGCCGGTGTAGCCGCCCCCGCCCCGGACGTAGGCCTCGAAGGCCGCCTCCTGCTCGGCGTTCAGCACGTCGCCGGTCGTCGACAGCCACACGACGGCCTCGTACTGCGCGAGCCCGGCGGCGGTGAACACCGAGGCGTCCTCGGTGGCGGTGACGCTGAAGTCGTGCTGCTCGCCGAGGTCCTCGATGGCCGCGATCCCGAACGGGATCGAGGCGTGCCGGAAACCGGCGGTCTTGCTGAAGACGAGGACGTCGAAGCGCCCCTCGCCGACGGCGGGGGGCGCGGCGGCCGCGGGCGCCGCAGCCAGCGGGACCACGACCGCGGCCGTGAGGAGGGCGGTCAGGAGCGCCGCGAGGGTGCGGCGGCGGTGTCGGGGCGGGTCTGGGGGCCTGGTGGGGACGGCTGCTGGGACCATGTGCGTGCCTTCCGATCTCTGTCGGTCGTCCAAGTCGTCGACGGGGGCGGGAGGGACTGGGCCCGGCCCGCCCCGCGGATGCCGCCGCGGGGCGGGCCGGTGCTCGCGGGCGCGTCAGACGGCCACCCAGCGGGTGCCCTCGGCCGCCGACCGCTGGACGGCGTCGAGGACCCGCTGGACGGCGAGGCCGTCGGCGAAGGACGGGGTCGGCGCCTTGCCCGCGGCCAGGTCGCGGACGAGGTCGACGACCTCATGGGTGAAGGTGTGTTCATAGCCGAGGACATGACCGGGCGGCCACCAGGCCCCGACCCAGGGGTGGTCGGGTTCGGTGACGAGGATCCGCCGGAAGCCCGCCTCGGCCGCCGGCAGCGTGTGGTCGTGGAACCACAGCTCGTTCATGGTCTCGAAGTCGAACGCCAGGCTGCCGTCGCTGCCGTTGACCTCGAAGCTCATCCCGTTCTTGCGGCCGGTGGCGAAGCGGGTGGCCTCGAACGTGGCGACCGCGCCCCCGCTGAGGCGGGCCAGGAACAGCGCGGCGTCGTCCACCGTGACCGAGCCCCGGGCGGCCGTCGTGTCGGCGCCGGCCGCGAGCCCGGCCGAAGCCTGTGCCAGCGGCCGCTCCCGGACGAAGGTCTCGGTGAGCGCCGCGACCCCGGTGACCGCCGCCCCGGTGACGTGTTGGGCGAGGTCGACGATGTGGGCGCCGAGGTCCCCGAGTGCCCCGGAGCCCGCCTTGTCCGCCTGCAACCGCCACACCAGCGGGAACTCCGGGTCGACGATCCAGTCCTGCAGGTAGCGGGCCCGGACGTGGCGGATCGTGCCGAGCCGCCCGGTGGCGACCAGCTGGCGGGCCAGGGCGATCGCCGGCACCCGCCGGTAGTTGAACCCCACCATGGCGTGCACGCCCCGCGACGCCGCGCTCGCCGCGGCGGCGGCCATGGCGTCCGCCTCGGCGAGGGTGTTGGCGAGCGGCTTCTCACAGAGCACGTGCTTGCCCGCGGCGAGCGCGGCGATCGCGATCTCGGCGTGACTGTCGCCGGGCGTGACGACATCGACGACGTCGACGTCGTCCCGCACCAGCACCTCCCGCCAGTCGGCGGTCGACTCCCGCCACCCGAGGCGGGCAGCGGCCGCCGCCGCCCGTACCGGGTCCCGGCCCGCGACCACGGTCATGTCCACGTCGACCGGCAGCTCGAAGTAGCGGCCGGCGTTGCGCCACGCCTGCGAGTGCGCCGCTCCCATGAACGCGTGGCCGACCATGGCCACGCCGAGTCGCGAGCCGGGGGAGGTCACGACTCGAAGCCCAGCGACTTGTACTCGGCGACGTTGTCGGCGGTGATGGTCTCGGACGCCAGGATGATGGTCTTGGGGACCTGGTTCTCGACCAGGTCGGTCATCTTGCGGTTCTGGGCGATGAGCCGGGCCAGGTTGATCGCCGAGGAGGCCATGGACGGCGAGTACGTCACCGTGGCGACCAGCGGGGTGTCGCCCGCCTCGATCGCCTCCATGGCATTGAGCGAGCCGGCCCCACCGACCATGAAGAACTCGTCGCGGCCCAGGTCCTCGATCGCGGCGAGGACGCCGATGCCCTGGTCGTCGTCGTGGTTCCAGATGGCGTCGAAGCGGGGGGTGGCCTGCAGCAGCTGGCGGGTCACCTCGTCGCCGGACTCCACGGTGAACTCCGCCGCCTGCCGGGCGGAGATCTCGAAGCCGGCCGCCGCGAGGGCGTCGGCGAAGCCCTGGCTGCGCTGCTGGGTGAGCTCGAGGGCGTCGATGCCGGCGATCTCCCCGATGACCGGGTCCGAGACGCCGTCGTCACGCAGCCGCTGGGCGACGTAGTTGCCGGCCGCGACCCCCATCCCGTAGTTGTCGCCCGCGATGAACAGCCGGTAGGCCAGCTCGTCGGAGAACCGGCGGTCGAGGTTGACCACCGGGATGCCCTGGTCCATCGCGGTCCGGCCGATCTCGGTGAGGGCGTTGCCGTCGAACGGGAGGATGACGAGGCTGTCGACGCCGGCGTCGATGAGGCTCTGCACCTGGCTGATCTGGAGGTTGACGTCGTTCGTGCCCTCGGTGGCCTCGAGGGTGACGTCGGAGTACGCCTCGGCCGAGGCGCGGGCGTTGTTGGTGATGGCGGCGATCCAGCCGTGGTCCGCCGCGGGCGCCGAGAAGCCGAGGGTGACCGCCTCGCCCGTCTCGGCGTTGTCGCCCGAGGCGGCCGGGGCCGCGGCAGCCCCCCCGCCGGAGGCGGAGCTGGGCTCGTTGCTGGTGCAGGCGCCGAGGGCGACGGTCGCCCCCACGGCGCCGGCACCGACGATGAAGCCGCGGCGACCGAACGATGTCCTGCTGTCCGACATTGAGTGCTCCTTGCGTGAGGGTGGGGCGGGAGGCGACGGCGAGGGAGGGGCGGAAGCCGGGTGTGGGCGGGGACGCCGGGTCGCGACGCGGGCCGGCGGGACGCGGCCGGACGGGCCGGTCGGCCGGGTCAGCCGGGACCTCGCAGCCGCAGCGGCGTACTGAGCCGCTGCTGGACCAGGACGGCGGCGACGATGATCGCCCCCTTGGCCACGTTCTGGGTCGCGGTGTCGAGGTTGTTGAGCGTGAAGACGTTGGTGAGCACGGTGAACACGAGGACGCCGAGCAGGGTGCCGGTGATCGTGCCGCGGCCCCCCGTCAGCAGGGCGCCGCCGATGACGACCGCGGCGATGGCGTCGAGCTCGTAGAAGAGGCCGTGGGTCGACGTGCCCGTGGTCGTCCGGGCCGTGATCATGATCGCGGCGATCCCGCAGCAGACGCCGACGAGCACGTAGAGCCAGAACGTGTGGCGCTTGACGTCGATCCCGGCGAGCCGGGCCGCCTCGGCGTTGCCGCCGACCGCGAAGGTGCGACGTCCGAAGGTGGTGCGGTTGAGCAGCACCCAGCCGGCGAGGGCGACCAGAGCGGTGATGACGACCGCGACCGGGACGCCCAGGACGTCGGCGCGGAACACGTCGGTGAAGGAGTCCACGGTGACCAGCTGGGACCGGCGGTCCGAGATCAGCTCCGCCAGCCCGCGCGCCGACGCCAGCATGGCGAGGGTGGCGATGAACGGCACCACCCGCCCGTAGGCGATCGCCAGGCCGTTGACCGCGCCCGCCCCCGCGCCCACCAGCAGGGCACAGCCCGCCATCACCCAGAACCCGTACTGCTCGGCCATCTCCTGGGTGGCCACGGTCGTGCACCACACGCTGGCGAGGGCGACGAGCGCACCGACCGACAGGTCGATGCCGCCGCCGATGATGACGAAGGTCATCCCGACGCTCACCACGGCGATGATCGACCCGAGGGTGAGGACGTTGACGAGGTTGTCGGTGGACAGGAATCGGTCCCCCGCCGTCACGGTGCCGACCACCACGAGGATCGCGAGCACCGCGACCAGCCCGATGCTCCGGCCCGGCCCTTCGGTCCAGAACCGGGACAGCCGCGCCCCGCCCCGACCGTCGGCCGGCGCGGGGCCGGCGTCGGCGGGGGCCGGCGGGACATCGGTGGTGGGCGTGCTGCTCATGCGGCGCCGTCCTTCCGGTGGTCGCTCATGACGAGGTCGAGGACGTCGGACTCGGTGAGGTCGCCGGCGGCGGCGCGGTGGAGCACCCGCCCGTCCGACACCACGAGGACTCGGTCGGCCAGCGCCAGGACCTCGGGCACCTCGCTCGACACGACGACGACGGCCACGCCGGAGTCGGCCAGCCGGCGCACCAGGTCGTACAGGTCGGCCCGGGCGCCGACGTCGACGCCCCGGGTCGGCTCGTCCAGCAGCAGCACCCGGCACCGGCGCAGCAGCCACCGGGCGAGCACCGCCTTCTGCTGGTTCCCGCCCGACAGCGTCGCCACCGGGCGGGAGGCGTCGCGGGGCCGGACGTCGAGCTCCTCGACGAGCCGGGCGCCCGCCGCCGCCTCGGCGCCGCGGCGCAGGAAGCCCGCCCGGCCGAACTCCCGCAGCGAGGCCAGGGTGATGTTGGAGGCCACCGGCTGCGGCAGGACGAGGGCCTGGCTCTTGCGCTCCTCCGGACACAGGCCCATCCCGGCCCGCACCGCTGACGGCACCGAGCCGGGCCGCAACCGCCGACCGTCGACCCGCACCTCGCCGGCCGCCGCGCGGCGGGCGCCGAAGACGGTCTCGAGGATCTCCGAGCGGCCCGAGCCGACGAGGCCGGCCAGGCCCACGATCTCGCCGGGGCGCACGTCGAAGCTCACGTCGCGGAACTCACCAGGCCGCGACAGGCGACGCACCTCGAGGACGGGCTCGGCGGGCGGGGCCGGCGGGCGGCCCTCCGCGCGGCCGGTGGCCTCGAGGACCTCCCGCCCGGTGATGAGGCGGATGAGGTCCTCGGTGGGGGTGGTCCGCGCGGGCAGGTCCCGGGCGACCGTGCGGCCGTCCTTGAGGACGGTCACCCGGTCTCCGATGGCGCGGATCTCGTCCAGCCGGTGGGAGATGTAAAGGACGGCGACCCCGTCGGCAGTGAGGTCGCGGACGACCCGGAACAGGTTGTCGACCTCGTCGCCGTCGAGCACGGCCGAGGGCTCGTCCATGACGATGAGCCGGGCCTCCCGGGACAGCGCCCGCGCCATCGAGACGACCTGCTGCGCCGCGGCCGAGAGGCGGCCGACCTCTCGGTGCGGCGGGATCTCCGGGTGGCCGAGGCGGCGCAGCAGGTCGGCGGCGCGGCGAGCCTGGGCGCCGCGTCGGACGAGACCCGCGACGGACGGCTCGTGGCCGAGGAAGACGTTCTCGGCGACCGACAGCCCGGGCACGAGGTCGAGCTCCTGGTACATGGTCGCGATACCGAGGCGGGTCGCACTGAGCGGGGACGGCAGCCGGACCTCGGTGCCCTGCCAGGCGATGGTGCCGGCGTCGGGGTGGTGGGCCCCGGACAGGACCTTGATGAGGGTCGACTTGCCGGCGCCGTTCTGACCGAGGAGACAGTGCACCTCGCCGGCTCGCACGTCGAGGTCGACGCCGTCGAGCGCCCGGACCCCGGGGAAGATCTTGACGAGGGACCTGATCTCGAGCAGTTCCATCGTCACCTCCCGTGGTGGCGCCGTCGCCACACGTGGAGGGTGCCGCTCAATAGTAGGTCGAGACAACCTTCGTTATCTTTTTGTTATGTAAGGGGGACCCGGGTCGGATCGTCGACCACCCGGTGCAGCGCCTCGATCGCCCCGCCGACGCTCGGTGCGGTCAGGCCGAGGGTCGAGCCGTGGACGACGCAGCCACCGGCGCGCGGGGCGAGGGCGTCCCGCTCGAGGACGCGGACCACGGCCGGGACCAGCAGGTCGGCCAGCACCCCGAAGTACCCGCCGAGGACCAGGGCCGACGGGTTGACCAGGTTGACGAGGACCGCCGCACCGCGGCCGAGCGCGGTCGCCACCGACGCCACCGCGGCCACCGCCGGCTCCTCCCCGGCATGGACCCGTTCCCGCACCACGCGCAGCCGCGCGGGCACGTCGAGTCCTCCCCCGAGGTCGAGCAACGGGTCGTCCGGGCCGCGCGCCGCCGCCCGGAACAACGCGCCCAGCCCGACCTCGGTCTCCCAGCAGCCCCGCCGGCCGCAGCCGCAGACCCGGTCGGTCGAGGCCAGCGGGGCGTGCCCGAGTTCGCCACCGAAGCCTGCCGCCCCCCGCACCAACCGTCCGTCGAGGACCACGCCCACGCCGACCCCGACGTCCCCGGTGAGGGTGACGAGGTCGACGGTCCCGGCGGCCCCGCCGCAGGCGTGCTCGGCAACAGCCGCCAGGGTGGCGTCGTTGTCGACGGCGAGCGGGACGTCCGGGCGGTCCACCCTCTCGGACAGCAGCTTCACCAGAGGCTGGTCCCGCCAGCCGAGGTTCGGTGCCACGACGACGGACCCGTGGCGGACGTCGACGAGCCCGGGGATCGCCACCGTCACGCCCGCCACGTGCCAGCCGGCCGAGTCGGCGGTCTCGAGGACGTCGGACACGGTCCCGGCCAGCATGGCGACCGCACGCTCGGCTCCCGCCGCGCGGACGTCGGCCACCACCCGCGCTCGGGCGACGTCCCGGTACGACAGGTCGCGGGCCAGGACGTCGACGGCGTCGGCCGTCACCGTCGCCCCGACTCCCACCACGGAACCGGAGGCGACGTGGAGCAGGCGCCCGGGCCGACCGACCGGGGCACGGCGGTCGGCGCTGCCCTCTACCAGCAGCCGGCGGTCGAGGAGATCGGCGACCAGGCTGCTGACCGTCGCCTTGGTGAGGCCGACCTCGTCGGCCACGGCGGCCCGGGACCGAGGGCCCGCCGCCAGAAGGTGCCGCAGCACGAGACTGAGGTTCGCTCGCCGCAGGCCGGCCTGGTCCGACGGCACCGTCCCGGCAGCGCGAGGGCCCATCGCCGCGCCGCTCAGCCGGCCGCCGGGCGGGCGGCGGGCACCGCCGCGAGCACCGCGGCGACCTGGCGCTCCGTCGGCTCGGTGGCATCCACGACGACGTCGGCCACCCGGGCCAGGGCGGGCCGCCGTGCCGCGTCCTGGCCGCTCAGCACGGCGAGGGTGTCGCCGAAGACCGGCCGGCCGGGGCGACTGGTGAACCGGGTGGCCAGCACCTCGGGCGCGGCGTCCGGCCACACGACGAACGCCGCGTCCAGAGCGACCACGGTGTCCGGGGCGTCCAGCGTCGACGCTGCTGCAGCGACGACGACGTCCGGCTCCGCCAGGACGTCCAGCAGGACCCGGCGCTCGAGGGCGTGCAGGGCGGCCGTGCCGTCGGCGGCCGCGATCTCACGTGCCGACCGGCCGGTCGCCGCCTCGATGTCGAGGTCGCTGTCGCGGAACCGGCGGCCGAGCCGGTCGGCGAGCGCCCGGCCCAGCGTCGTCTTGCCCGCCCCCATCAGCCCCACGACGACGATCGCCCGGTCCACGGCGCCACGGTAGTGATCCCGTGCCCGGACGTCGCCCCCTCAGCAGGCGCCCCAGACCCCCCGACGCTCCTCCCGGGCCGCGTCCTCAGCCGCCAGCATCACGCTGACGTGCTCGTCGTTCGGCGCGACCAGCGCGGCGTAGCCGTACCCGTTGCGCACGATCGCCTCGTTCACGAAGGTGCCGTCCTCGGTCCAGGCGTAGGCCAGGGTCCGGCCGAACTCGTCCTGGGACGCCTCGTCGAGGGCGAGGCGCAGGGTCGAGCCCTCGGGCATCAGTTCCGCGGCGAAGTCGCTCGCCTCGGGTCCCAGGCACTCCTCGGTGGCGTCCGGGCCGTCGACCTCGGGGGTGTCGAGGAGCAGCAGGCGGACCCGTACCTCGCCGCCGTCGACGACCGGACCGCCGTCACCGGCCACCACGAGGGTGTCGCCGTCGACGACCCGGACCACCCTCACCTCCTGGGCATCCGGCGCGGGCGCGACGCCTGACACGGTCACCGTGTCGGCGTCCGGGCCGGGGATGTCCTCCAGCGCTCCCTCGACGGCCTCCTCCCGCGCCTCCAGACCCGCCCACTGGACGGCCACGACGGCAAGGAGGACGAACCCGCCGAGCGCGAGCAGGATCCCCACCGGCGGACGACGGATCCGGCCACGGGAACGTCGGCTCGGGTCGCGCACGACCGTCAGTCTGCCTGCCGCCCCGCCGGTGTGGCCCACCCCACCGCTCGCCGCGAGACTGCCCGGGGACCACCCGTCGAGGCCACCGGCCCGGCGACCGGCCCCCGTCTCCGTCGCGGCCCCGTCCCGTCTCCGTCGCGGCCCCGTCCCGTCTCCGTCGCGGCCCCGTCCCGTCTCCGTCGCGGCCCCGTCCCGCCCGTCTCCGTCCCCGCCCTGTCCCGGCCCGTCTCCCTCCCGGCCACCGGCCACCGGCCGCCAGCCACCGGCCGCCGGCCACCGGCCACGGCGACGCCACGGCGCAGCGCAGCGCAGCGCAGCGCGACACTCATCGCTCCGAGGTCCTTGCACAGTGCAGGTTGCACTCTGCAACGACCTCGGTGAGGAGATCCGGCCTGCGACGGCGACCCGGGCGACCCGGGCGGGCGGGGCGGGCGGGGCGGGCGGGCCCGGCGACGGCGACCCGGGCGGGCGACGGCGACCCGGGCGGGCCGTCCCGGTCGAAGCAGCTCGCAGCCCGGCGCTCAGCCGCGCCGACCCGCCATGGCCTGCAGCCGTGCCACCCGCTGCTCCATCGGTGGGTGGGTGGCGAACAGTGCGGCGACGCCACCGCCCCGGAAGGGGTTGGCGATGAACATGTGGGCGGAGTTCTCGATCTGGCGCTCCGGCGGCAGCGGCAGGGCCTGCGTACCGGCGTGGATCTTCCGCAGCGCCGAGGCGAGGGCGAGCGGATCGCCGGTGAGGCGCGCCCCGTCCTCGTCGGCGTCGTACTCGCGGGTCCGGCTGATGGCGAGCTGGATCAGTGTCGCGGCGAACGGCGCCGCGATCGCCGTGAACAGCAGCACGAGCGGGTTGGCGCGGTTCTCGTTGTTCCCGCCGCCGAAGATCGACGCGAAGTAGGCGATGTTGACCAGCGAGGTGATGGCACCGGCGATCGCAGCCGCCACCGACGACGTGAGGATGTCGCGGTTGTAGACATGCATGAGCTCGTGCCCCAGCACGCCTCGCAGCTCGCGCTCGTCGAGGATCCGCAGGATCCCCTCGGTGCAGCAGACGGCCGCGTTCTCCGGGTTGCGGCCGGTGGCGAAGGCGTTGGGCGCCATGGTCGGCGAGACGTACAGCCGGGGCATCGGCTGCCCGGCCGTCGCGGCCAGCTCGCGGACCATGCGGTGCATGGCGGGCTGCTCCCGCTCGGTGACCGGCCGCGCCCGCATCGCCCGGATCGCGATCTTGTCGGAGTTCCAGTATCCGTAGCCGGTGACGGCCAGGCCCAGCAGGAACGCTCCGACGATCCACAGCGTGCTGCCGCCCGGCAGGACCTGCCCCAGCAGTGCCCCCACGAGGACGAGCACGGCGAAGATCCCGCCGAACAGGGCGGCGGTCTTGAGTCCGTTGAAGTGCTGGCGGCCGGTCACGACCGGTTCCCTCCCTCGAGAGTGCTTCGTCGCCCGGTCAACGCGGGCTGAGTGGCAAGGGTTCCGGTGATCCCGGCCGCCGGCCGCCGGGCGCCGGCGTGGGCAGGGCCGGGCGCCACGCCGTCAACGGTAGGCGTCGGCACGGTGGCGGACCCGTGCGACCTCGACGACCACGCGGTCGTCGTCGATCCGGTACACAATGCGGTACTCGCCCCGGCGAGCCGACCACAGCCCGGTCAGTTCGTTCGTGAGCGGCTTGCCGACCCGGCGCGGCTCCTCGACGAGCGGGCCCGCACAGAACTCGATGACCGCGTGGACGACGCGCTCGGGCATGGTGTTCAGCTGGCGACGGGCGGACCCGGTGAACTCCAGGCGATACGTCACGGGACCTGCCGGGACTCCCTCGCCTCGAGATCCCGACGGATGTCATCGAGCGTGTAGCGGGCCGGGTCCGCCAGGGCCTCCCGGATCGCGGCCACCTCGTGCGGCTCCGAGAGGATCTCCAACGTGTCCTCCAGGCCCTCCAGGTCGTCGACGGCGACGAGGACGGCGGCCGGGCGGCCGTTCCTGGTGATGACGACCCGCTCGTGCGTCGACTCGACCGACGCCACGAGAGGCGACAGGCGGTTCCGCGCATCGGCGAGAGGAACCGTCATCGACATGGACATGATTATGGCGCTCTCGCGCGCACCATGTCCAGCGCCCCTCGACGGCCTCCGGGCGGGGCGGGCGGCCGGGGACGTGGACGTGCCGCCGACCGGTCCGCCCCCGCGGGTGTGGCACCGGGTGTGGCCGCCTACCATTCGGGTGTCCTCCTCGGAAGGGGCCACGGCAGATCCATGGCGACTCCCCCGCTCGACCCACCCGCCACCGACGGCCTGGCCGGCGTTCCCGTCAAGGCCGTTGACCGTGTCGTCATCCGGTTCGCCGGCGACTCCGGCGACGGCATGCAGCTGACCGGCGACCGGTTCACCGCCGAGACGGCGGCGCTGGGGAACGATCTCGCGACCCTGCCGAACTTCCCGGCCGAGATCCGTGCTCCTGCGGGCACACTGCCCGGTGTCTCCAGCTTCCAGCTCCACTTCGCCGACCACGACGTGCTCACCCCCGGCGACGCCCCTGACGTCCTCGTCGCGATGAACCCGGCCGCGCTCAAGGCCAACCTGGGCGACCTGAGGCGGGGCGGGACGGTCGTCGTCGACCGCGACGCCTTCACCAGGCGCAACCTCGCGAAGGTCGGCTACCCGGAGTCGCCCCTGGACGACGGCTCGCTGGAGTCCTACCAGGTGCACGCGGTCCCCCTGACGTCGCTGACCGTCGAGGCGCTGGCCGGGTCGGGACTCGGCCGCAAGGACGCTGAGCGGGCCAAGAACATGTTCGCCCTCGGGCTGCTGTCGTGGCTGTACTCCCGGCCCACGGCGACCACCCGAGCGTTCCTCCAGCGGCGGTTCGCCAAGCGGCCGGAGATCCTCGCCGCCAACCTGCGGGCGCTCGAGGCCGGCTGGGCCTTCGGCGAGACCACCGAGACGTTCGCCATCCGCTACGAGGTGGCCCCAGCCCCGGCGCCGACCGGGCGGTACCGCAACGTCACCGGCAACGTCGCCCTCGCCTACGGTCTGGTGGCGGCCACCCACAAGGCCGGGCTGCGGCTCGTCCTCGGGTCGTACCCGATCACCCCGGCGTCCGACATCCTGCACACCCTCAGCGGCCTCAAGCGGTTCGGGGTGACGACGCTGCAGGCGGAGGACGAGATCGCCGGCATCGGAGCTGCGCTCGGCGCCTCCTACGGCGGGGCGCTCGGCGTCACCACGACATCGGGGCCCGGGATGTCGCTCAAGAGCGAGACGATGGGCCTGGCGGTGGCGCTGGAGCTGCCCCTGGTGGTGTGCGACGTCCAGCGCGGCGGGCCGAGCACCGGTCTGCCGACGAAGACCGAGCAGGCGGACCTGCTCCAGGCGCTGTACGGCCGCCACGGCGAGGCGCCGCTGCCAGTGGTGGCCGCGGCGACCCCGGCGGACTGCTTCGACGCCGCGATCGAGGCCGTGCGGATCGCCGTGCGGTACCGGACCCCGGTGATCCTGCTGAGCGACGGGTACCTGGCGAACGGCTCGGAGCCGTGGCGGCTGCCGGACGTCGTCGCGCTGCCGCGGCTCGACCCCGGTGTCGCGCCGGCACCGGAAGGGGACGCGGGCGGGCCGTTCCTGCCCTACGCCCGCGACCCCGAGACACTCGCCCGGCCCTGGGCCCTGCCCGGCACGCCGGGCCTCGCGCACCGGATCGGCGGGCTGGAGAAGGCGGACGGCACCGGCGAGATCTCCTACGATCCGGACAACCACGACCGGATGGTGCGGCTGCGCCAGGCCAAGGTCGACGGCGTCGAGGTGCCGGACCTCACGGTGGACGACCCCGGCGCGGCGGCGGCCGAGCGCGCCGACGTGCTGGTCGTCGGGTGGGGCTCGACCTACGGCCCGATCGCCGCGGCGGTGCGGGAGGCGCGGCGCTCCGGGCTGCGGGTGGCCCGGGCCCACCTGCGCCACCTCAACCCGTTCCCGGCGAACCTCGGCGAGGTGCTGCGTGCCTACCCGCAGGTGCTGGTTCCCGAGATGAACCTCGGCCAGCTGGCCCTGCTGCTGCGCGGCCGGTACCTCGTCGATGTCACCAGCCACACGTCGGTGCGGGGGCTGCCGTTCACCTCCGGCGAGCTGGTCGAGGTCATCGGCGCCCTGGCCCCGGTCCCGTCGACCGCCTGAGCGGGCTCGCAGGTCCGGGTCCGTCCGGCGCCGGACCGCGGGACGGGACGCCCGCGCGGAGGCCGGGTGAGGCTGACCTACCCTGGAGGCGATGAGCACCGTCAGCCTTGGCACCCCCACCGTCGGCCCGACGGGCGCGATCTCGGGCCTCGCCGGCGTCCCGACCCTCGCCCCCGGCGAGACCCTCACCCGCAAGGACTTCACGGCCGGCGCCGAGGTCCGGTGGTGCCCCGGCTGCGGTGACTACGCCGTGCTCGCCGCGGTCCAGGGGTTCCTGCCGGACCTCGGGCTGCGGCGGGAGAACATCGTCTTCGTCTCCGGGATCGGGTGCTCGTCGCGGTTCCCGTACTACCTCGACACCTACGGGGTGCACTCCATCCACGGCCGGGCGCCGGCTTTCGCGACCGGCCTGGCGGTGGCGCGCCCGGACCTCGACGTGTGGGTCGTCACCGGGGACGGCGACGCCCTGAGCATCGGGGCGGGACACCTGCTCCACACCCTGCGCCGCAACGTCAACCTCACGATCCTGCTGTTCAACAACCGCATCTACGGGCTGACGAAGGGCCAGTACTCCCCCACGTCGGAGTCCGGCAAGGTCACCAAGTCCACGCCGGTCGGCTCGGCCGACGCCCCCTTCAACCCGGTGTCGCTGGCACTGGGCGCCGAGGCGACGTTCGTCGCCCGGACCCTGGACTCCGACCGCGCCCACCTCACCGAGGTCTTGCGGGCGGCGGCCGAGCACCGGGGCACGGCGCTGGTGGAGATCTACCAGAACTGCCCGATCTTCAACGACGGCGCCTTCGACGTCCTCAAGGACCGCGACGAGTCCCGGGGCCGCCTGGTCCGGCTGCGGGCCGGGGAGCCGGTGACCTTCGGCGGGCCGCAGGGCCGGGACCGGGTCGTCGTCGCCCGCCCGGACGGCGGCGGGGTCGAGGTGCTGGCCGCCGCCCGGGCCGAGGCGGAGGGACGCGTTCCCGTGGTCCACGACCCGGGCGCCGACGACCCGGCGGCGGCGTTCGCGCTGAGCCGCCTGGACGACGTCACGCTGAGCCACGTCCCTGTCGGGATCTTCCGCAGCGTCGCCCGGCCGACGTACGACGACCTGGTCCGCGACCAGGTCGAGGCCGCGGTGGCCGGGGCCGGCGGTCCCGCCACGGACGACGACCTCGCCGCCCTGGTCGCCGGGCCCGACACCTGGACGGTGGACTGAGGTCGGTGGATCCTCAGGCGGCCGCTGGCACCCCGACGAGCCAGAAGACGGCGCCGGCCGGGTCGCTGAGGGCGGCCATCCGGCCGTACGGGTGGTCCATCGCCGGCGCGAGCGTCCTCCCGCCGTGCGACTCGGCGACGGTGACGGCCGAGTCGACGTCGGAGACGCCGAAGTACACCAGCCAGTGGGACGGCAGGCCGTCCTGGCCCATCATCCCGCCGATGCCACCGAGTCCCTCCCCGCCGGGCAGGGCGAACATCCGGTAGTCGTCGGGCGCCCCCTCGACGTCCTCCGCACGGAAACCGAAGACCCGGGCGTAGAAGGCACGCGCCGCCTCGGGGTCAGTGGATCGCAGATCCTCCCAGGTCAGAGCGCCCGGTTCGTTGACCCGCTCGGCGCCGACGTGCCGCACGGCCTGCCAGACCCCGAAGGCGGCCCCGCTCGGGTCCGTCGCGACGATCATCCGGCCCATGTCGCCGACGTCGAAGGCGGGCGCGACGACGGCCCCGCCGGCGGCCGTCACCGCCTCGGCCGTCGCGTCGAGGTCGTCACTGGCCAGGTACAGGGTCCAGGCGGTCGGCGAGCCGTCCTGCTGCGGGCCGATCCCGGCGACCGACGACCCGTCCACCTCCGCCATGACGTAGCCGCCGTGCTCCTCGCCGGTCTCGGTGAAGGTCCAGCCGAGGACCGCACCGTAGAAGGCGCGGGCGGCACCGACGTCGGGGGCGGCCAGGTCGGTCCAGCACGGCGTGCCGGCCGGCCAGGCGGTGTCTCGTGTACTCATGACGGGATCACACGCCTGTCCGGCCACCGCGTCCAGCACCGCCGGGCGTGTCAGCGCGGGACGTAGTCGAACCTGTCCGGATGCGGCCCGATCCGGCCCGCCCCCCCGCGGTCGAGGGCGTCGATCGCCGCGAGGTCCGCGGCGGTCAGCTCGACGTCGACACTCGCGAGGTTCTCGCGGATGCGTTCGGGGGTGACCGACTTCGGGAAGACGACGTAGCCCTTGTCCAGGTGCCACCGCAACGCGACCTGGGCGGGGGTCCGGCCCAGCCGCTCGGCGATGCCGATGATCACCGGATCGCCGGGCGCCGCGCCCTGGGCGAGCGGCGACCAGGACTCGGTGACGATGCCGCGGCTGGTGCCGAAGTCGGTGACGGCCCGATTCTGGAAGTACGGGTGAAGCTCGATCTGGTTGACCGACGGCGTCACCGAGGTCTCGGCGGCGAGCCGCTCCAGGTGCGCGATCTGGAAGTTCGACACCCCGATGGACCGCGCCCGGCCGTCGGCACGGAATTCCGCCAAGGTCCGCCAGGTCGACACGTAGTCGCCGTCGTAGCGGGTGGGCAGCGGCCAGTGGACGAGGAACAGGTCGACGTGGTCGAACCCGAGGTCCGCCAGCGTGCCGTCGAACGCGCGCCGGGCGTCGTCCGGGCGATGGAAGCCGTTGTTGAGCTTGGAGGTGACGAACACCTCCTCCCGCGGCAGGCCGGAGGCGCGGACGGCCTCGCCGACCTCCTTCTCGTTGCCGTACATCTGCGCGGTGTCGATGTGCCGGTAGCCGGCCTCGAGGGCGGCGGTAACCACCCGGACCGTGTCGGAGGGGTCGACCTGCCACACCCCGAAGCCGATCTGGGGGATGGCGGTGCCGTCGTTGAGCGTCAGGGAGGGAATCGCAGTCATCGAGGGCCATTCTGCGACGCCGACGCGATGGCCGCGCGCCGACGTCGCCGCAGCCGCACGAACCACCAGACGATCATGATCAGCAGGACCACCGCGAGGATCGGAACCAGGATCGCCGCGAGCGTCAGCGCCACGGCGACGACGTCCTCGGCCGTGCTGAGCACGGGCGCGGCGAGACCGGCCGTGGCGGTGTTGGCGACGGCCCGGACGCTCGCCTTGGCCAGGTGGACGACGAGGGCCACGAGCGCCCCCGCGACCAGGGGCACCCAGCCGCCGTCGCGCAGGAACGACTCCGGGGCGGTGACGGTCGCCTCGCCGCCCCAGCCGGCCGCGCCGACGACGATGCCGCCGGATGTCGGCCGCACGACCGTCTGCAGGACGTCGTTCACGGTGTCGACGGCCGGCACCTTGTCGGCGACCACCTCGACGATCAGCAGCACCGTGAGCACGCCGAGCACCCACGGGTCGGACAGCCACGCCCACGCCGCCGGCAGCGGGACGGCGTCGGTGACGCGGCCCAGCAACCCGACGAGCAGCAGCGGGATGTAGGCGTTGAGCCCGCTCGACACCGACAGGCCGAGCGCCGTCACCAGTTCCATGCCGCCTCCCTGACCGCAGGGTCGCACGGGCGGACGCCGCCCGGGACGGGCCGACGAGTGGGCCGCCGGCCAGTCGGTCACAATGGTCTGTCGTGAAGGCCCTCCTGGTGGAGAACGTCCATCCGCTCGCCGTGCACATCCTCACCGACGGCGGCTTCGAGGTGACGACCCGTCCCGGCGCACTGTCCCCGGCCGAGCTGGTCGAGGCCCTGCCGGGAGTCCACCTGCTCGGCATCCGGTCGACGACCCACGTGCCCGCGGAGGCGTTCGAGGCGGCCCAGGACCTGCTGGGGATCGGCGCCTTCTGCATCGGGACGAACCAGATCGACCTGGCCGCCGCGGGCGAGCGGGGGGTGGCGGTCTTCAATGCGCCCTACTCCAACACCCGCAGCGTCGTCGAGATCGTCGTCGCCGAGATCATCGCCCTGTACCGGCGGCTCACCGAGCGCAACGCGGCACTTCACGCCGGCGTGTGGGACAAGTCCTCGGCCGGGGCGCACGAGGTGCGCGGCCGCACCCTCGGCATCGTGGGCTACGGCAACATCGGCAGCCAGCTGTCGGTGATCGCCGAGGCGATCGGAATGCGGGTGATCTTCCACGACACCGCCGAGAAGCTCGCGCTGGGCAACGCCCGCCCCTGCCGCACCCTCGACGAGCTGCTGGACGAGGCCGACGTCGTCACGCTCCACGTCGATGGCCGCCCGGGCAACGCCGGGATGTTCGGCGCCCGCCAGTTCGCCGCGATGCGCCCCGGCAGCCTGTTCCTCAACCTCTCGAGGGGGTTCCTGGTCGACTACGCCGCCCTCGCCGAGCAGGTCCGCGACGGCCACGTCGCCGGCGCCGCGGTGGACGTCTTCCCCGACGAGCCGCGCGGCCGCGGCGAGCCGTTCTCGTCCGTCCTCCAGGGCCTGCCCAACGTCATCCTCACCCCGCACGTCGGCGGGTCGACCGAGGAGGCGCAGGCGGACATCGGCCGCTTCGTCGCGGGCAAGCTGCGCGACTACGTGGCGACCGGCCAGACCGGCCTGGCGGTGAACCTGCCGGCGCTCACCGCGGAGCCGCGCCCCAGCACCTGCCGGATCACCCACATCCACCACAACACGCCCGGCGTCATGGCCGCCGCGAACCGGATCATGGCCGACCACAAGGTCAACATCGACGCCCAGCACCTCAGCACCCGCGGCCACCTCGGGTACGCCATCACCGACCTCGGGTGCGACCCGGGCAGCGAGACCTCCCGCGAGCTCGCCGCCGAGCTGCGGGCGATGTCGGAGACCGTCAGCGTGCGAGTCCTGCCCTCGTGACGGCCGTCGCGCCGGGTCGGGACCCGGACGCGGCGGCGGCGTCGGGCGTGGCGCGGGAGCCGGGTGAGCGGGCCGACTCCCCCACCGGGGTCGGCCTCGCCCTGGCCGCCTACGGCGTGTGGGGGCTGTTCCCGCTGTACTTCGCCCTGCTCGCCGGGGTCGGCCCGGTCGAGGTGGTCGCCCACCGGATCGTGTGGGCACTGGCCTTCTGCGCGCTCCTGCTGGTGGTCGCGGGGGGACGCCTGGGGGCGGGGGTGCTGCGCCGGCTCACCGCGCGCGAGGTCGGGATCCTCGTGCTCGCGGCGCTGGTGCTGAGCGTGAACGGGGGCGTGTTCGTGTACGCCGTCGAGAGCGGGCAGGTGGTCCAGTCCTCGCTCGGGTACTTCACGAACCCGCTGGTGTCCGTGGTGCTCGGGGTGCTCGTGCTCGGGGAGCGGCTGCGGCGGTGGCAGTGGGTGGCTGTCGGGGTCGCGGCGCTGGCCGTGGTGGTGCTGACGGTCGAGGCGGGCCGGCCGCCCTGGATCGCGCTCGTGCTCGCGGCGTCGTTCGGCGTCTACGGCCTGCTGAAGAACCGGGTGGGACGCTCGGTGGGGGCGCTGCCGGGGATGACGGTCGAGGCCGCGGCCCTGCTGGTCCCGGCCCTGGTCGTGCTCGGCCTGGTCCACGCCGGCGCGGTGCCCGGGTCCGGCGGGGCGTTCGGGTCCGGCGTGCCCGGCGGACCCGGCGCCGTGGCCGTCTCGCTGCTGCTCGTGGGCAGCGGTCCGCTCACCGCCGTCACACTGGTCGTCTTCGCGGCGGCCGCGCGGCGGATCCGGCTGTCGACCCTGGGGCTCATCCAGTACGTCACCCCGGTCATGCACCTGGCGGTCGGGCTGCTCGTGCTCGGCGAGGAGATGTCGGCCGGGCGGTGGTTCGGCTTCGGCCTGGTCTGGGTGGCCCTGCTGATCCTCAGCGTCGAGTCCCTCACCGCGGCCCGTCGCCGTTCTGCCGTCGCCGCATCGGCATGATCGGGAGTACGCACCCGAGTCGGTGATCCACTGGCCGCTTGGATCATCGAGTCGGGTGCGTAGTCACGATCATGAGCGCGGGACGACCAGGGCCAGCCGTGCCAGCAGGTCGGCCGGCCGGTCGAGGAGCCGCTGATCCGCTTGGAGGACCCGCCAGCAGGCCGCGCGGATGGCGTTGTGTCGATCCAGGTCCCAACTGTGCTGACGGCGCTCCAGGTGAACGGCCCCGTCGTACTCCAGCCCGGCACGGTGGTCCGGCCACCCGAGATCCAGCCTCGCCACGATGCGGCCGCCCAGGACGACCGGGCACTGCGTCTGCGGCTCGGGGAACCCCGCCCCGACCACGAGCAGCCGCAGCTCGGTCTCCTTCGGCGAGTCCACCCCGTCCCGGGCCGCCCGCAACACCAGCCGGGCCTGATCGAGACCTCGCAGACCCGCCGCCGGGATCAGACCGCTCCGCGCCCGGACTGCGACCAGGCCAGTGGCTCGCAACAGCGCGTCGACCCACGTCACCCGACCCAGATGATCGAGGTGTGCGGTGCCGATGCCACGCGCCAGGTCCACCGCCGTCCGCTCCAGGCTCGTGGCCGGACCCATCGGCGTCGCGACGACATCCCCGGGGTCGAGTGCCGTGGGGTGACGGACCAGGTCTCGTCCCGTCCGCGCTCGTCCGGCCACGTGGACGTGCTCGTGCGGGTCGGCGTGGCGGCAGCCGTGTGCCCACGCCGCCGACGGGCCGAGCAGGACGGGCTGCTGCCGCTGGCGGGACAGCACGCCCTGGATGCGGCGGCCGTAGGAGTCGCCCTCGTCGGCGACCATCCACGCGCCGTAGCCGACCCGCCGGTAGCGGCCGCTGCTCTCCAGCTCGTGCCGAGCGACCCGGGCCAGGGCGCGTCGCGTGGGGAAGGGACAGCGGAGGAGCTCCGGCGGGACGTCGTCAGCCATCCGGCGAGGCCAACAGCCCCGAGCGGTCGCGAGGCCAGGTGGCGGCGCCCGCTGTGGACGAGCGAACGCTCAGCGGGCTGGGGACGACACCGGTGCCCTGGGCGGGGGGCGGGCGGCGGTCACGGGCCCGGACCCGCGGGACCCGGGCCGGACAGTGCCCCGTGCCCCGTGCCCCGTGCCGGACGCGCCTCAGACCCGGCCGGCGAGCACCTCGGCGAGGTCGAACCGCACCGGCTGGTCGAGCTGGTCGTAGGTGCAGCTCGCCGGGTCCCGGTCCGGTCGCCAGCGGACGAACTGCGCGGTGTGCCGGAACCGCACGCCCTCCAGGTAGTCGTAGCGGACCTCGACGACCCGCTCCGGGCGCAACGGGACGAAGGACAGATCCTTGCCGGCGTTCCAGCGGCTGGTCTCGTTCTTCCGCGGGGTTCGTTCCCCCTCCAGGTGGGCCGCCCAGTTCCAGGGGTGGTCCTCGAAGGTCGTCACCCACGGCTGGAGCTCCGTCATGAGCGCCCGCCGGGTGGCCATCGGGAACGCGCCGACGACGCCGACCGAGGCCAGCGTCCCCCGGTCGTCGTGCAGCCCCAGCAGCAGCGACCCGACGGCGTCCGGCCCGGACGTGTGGACGCGGTACCCGGCGACGACGCAGTCGGCGGTCCGCTCGTGCTTGACCTTTCCCATGACCCGCTTGTCCGGCTGGTAGAGCAGGTCCGGCCGCTTGGCGATGAGCCCGTCCAGGCCCGCGCCCTCGAACCGCTCGAACCACTGCCGGGCGACGGCCGGGTCGTCGGTCAACGGCGTGACGTGGACCGGCGGGCGGGCGCCGGCGAACGCCGCCTCCAGGGCGGCGCGCCGCTCGAGGAAGGGCCGGCCCGTGAGGTCGTCGTCGTCCAGCGCCAGCAGGTCGAAGGCGACGAAGGCGGCGGGGGTCTCGCGGGACAGCAGCTCGACCCGGCTGGCGGCCGGGTGGATCCGCTGCTGGAGCGCCTCGAAGTCCAGCCGGTTGCGGGTCGTGTCGGCGACGACGATCTCGCCGTCCACCACGGCCCGGGGCGGGAACCACTCCCGCACCGCCGCGACGACCTCGGGGAAGTAGCGGGTCATCGGCCGCTCGTTGCGGCTGCCGATCTCCACCTCGTCGCCGTCCCGGAAGACCACGGAGCGGAACCCGTCCCACTTCGGCTCGTAGAGCTGGCCCTCCGGGATGCCCGGCAGGGGCTTGGCGAGCATGGGACGGACGGGCGGCAGGACGGGCAGGCGCACCCGCCCATAGTGGTCCCACCGCGGGCGGCCCGGCGGCGATGTCCCGGTCCGGCGGTCCGGTCCGGCGGTCCGGTCAGGCGGTCCGGTCAGGCGGTCGGTCCGGCGGTCGGTCCGGCGGTCCGGTCCGGCGGTCCGGTCCGGCGGTCCGGTCCGGCGGTCCGGTCCGGCGGTCGATCAGGCGGTGTCGACGCGCAGGCTGCGCTCGAGCAGGTCGACGAGCTGCCCTCGCTCGTCGGCGGCCAGCGGCTCGAAGAGGTCGTCGACGACGGCTTCGAGGTGGCGCCGCAGCTCCGCGACCACCTCCGCCCCCGCGGGAGCGATCGTCAGCTGCACCGACCGCCCGTCCCGCGGGTCCGTGGTCCGCTCGATGAGACCGCGGTCACTGAGTTCGCGGGTCGCGGGCGAGACGGCGGCCGGCGTCACCCCCAGCAGGGCCGCCAGCGCCGACGGCGTCACCCCGGGCCGGTCGTCGATGAGGAGCAGCGAGTGCCGCCACGTCCGGGGCAGGGCGGCGGCCCGGCCGCTCGTGGGCTCGGCGTCGTGCATGCGGGTCCGCAAGCCGTAGTAGGCCCGCATCATGCGCTGCTTGAGCTCACGGTCCACGGTCTGCGTCGTCACTTGGTGCTCCCTCGTCCTGGCCCGTCCGGTGGCGACCGTACCGGCCGGTATCCCATCATTCCGCGATCGCCGGGCGTCGCGTGACGGTCTGGGCGATGACACTAGGGACACTAGGCGCGTGGCGTCCCGAATTGAGCCGACAAGCGTCGACGTGGGTGGGATCGAGGTCCGCCTCAGCAGCCCGGACCGTGCGATGTACCCGGAGCTGGCCGGCAGCGGTCGCAAACGAGACCTGTTCGAGTACTACGTCGCCGTCGCGACCCACCCGAGCTCCGCCCTCCTCGCGGCGCTGCGGGACCGGCCCTGTCACCTCCAGCGCTTCCCGGACGGCACGCAGGGCGAGGAGGTCTACCAGAAGCGGGTCCCGGCCCGTGGTGTGCCGGACCACGTCCGGACCTGCCGGGTGACGTTCCCCTCGGGCCGCCCGGCCGACGTCCTGCGGGTGACCCACCCGGCCGACGTGGCCTGGGCCGCCCAGATGAGCACGGTGACGTTCCACCCGTGGCACTCCCGCTGTGCGGACCCGGACCACCCGGACGAGCTGCGGCTCGATCTCGACCCGCAGCCCGGGACCGGGTTCGACGAGGCGCGCCGGGTGGCTCTGGACGCCGTGCGGCCGGTCCTGGCCGACCTCGGCGTGGCCGGCTTCGTCAAGACCAGCGGCGGCCGGGGCGTGCACGTCTACGTCCGGATCGAGCCCCGCTGGGACTTCGTCGAGGTCCGCCGGGCGGCCATCGCCCTGGCACGGGAGGTCGAGCGTCGCCTGCCGACGCTCGTCACCACGTCGTGGTGGAAGGAGGAGCGCGGCGAGCGGATCTTCATCGACTACAACCAGAACGCGCGGGACCGGACGGTCGCGAGCGCCTACTCCGCCCGGCGGACTCCCCGGGCGACGGTCTCGACCCCGGTGACGTGGGAGGAACTCATCGACGTCGAACCCGACGACTGCACGATCGCCACCGTGCCGGGGTTGCTGGACCGCCGCGGCGACCCCATGGCGGCCCTGGACGACGTGGCGCATTCGCTGGAGCCGTTCCTCGCCCTCGCCGAGCGGGACGCCGCGGCCGGGCTGGGCGACCTGCCCTACCCACCCAACTACCCGAAGATGCCGGGCGAGCCGAAGCGGGTGCAGCCCAGCCGGGCGCGGCCCGACTGACCGGTCGCGGCGCCGCCACGCCCCGCCCCACCCACCCCACCCAGGAGCGTCACGGCGAAGGTCGGGGCGACGGTGTCGTCGGCACCACGCCGGAGGCCCCCCGCAACCGCACCCGCAGCCGGAGCACGCCCTGGCCGAGGGCGACGCCGAGCACGATGACGACCCCGCCGACGACCTCGTACCAGGCGACCCGCTCCCCGAGGACGGCAACGCCCAGCGCGACGCCGACGAGCGGGGTGAGGTACGTGACGGTGGACGCCGTCGTCACTCCGAGCCCCCGGGCGACCGCGGTGTTCCACACGTAGGCCAGCCCGGTCCCCAGGGCGCCGAGGAGCACCAGCGCCACGACGACCGGCGCCGACAACTCGACCGGTTCCCGGCCGCCCACCGCAACGAACAGCGCCGCCCAGGCGGTGCCGCACAGCACCTGGCCGAACGCGATGACCTCGGCGTGCAGCCCCAGCGGCAGCAGGAACCGGCGCAGCCACACCAGGGCGAGGCCGTAGCAGAGGGTGGCACCGAGGCACGCGAGGTGGGCGAGCGGCGGGGCGGCCCCCGGCGCCGCCAGGGCCGGGGCGAACACCAGGCACACGCCCACGAAGCCGACGGCGATGCCGACGGCCCGGGCGGCGGTCACCCGCTCGATCCGCAGGAACGCCAGGACGAGGACGAGGGTCCACAACGGGGTGGTGGCGTTGTAGACGCTGGCGAGCCCGGAGGACAACGAGGTCTGCGCCCACGAGAAGAGCGCGAAGGGCACCGCGCAGAACAGCAGCCCCATGACGGCGAAGTGACCCCACACCCGTGGGGACCTGGGCAGCGAGAGCCGCCGCAGCGCCACGTACCCGCCCAGGACGGCCGCGCCGAGCACGAGCCGGGCCAGGGCGACCTGGAGGGGGGCCAGCCCCTCGAGCCCGACCGCGATGAACAGGAAGCTCGACCCCCAGACCAGGGCGGTCGCCAGGTAGGCGGCTCGCAGGGGGGAGTGGCGGTCGACGGTCGCGTCCGTCACGGGCACCTCCGGCTTCGGGCGCAAAGACCCTCTTCACGCTGGGTGGACAACGCCCACCCGCTTTGCCGTGTGAGACCGGGCAGGCCAGCATGCGGGACGTGGCCCTGCCTCCCGTTGCCCCACGACCGCCAATCAGCGATGTCCGAGACCATCAGGAGCACCGCCCGTGAGGGTGGCCCTGTTCCTCGCCGACGCCGCCCAGTCCGGCCCCGACGGCAAGGCCCACGCCCTCGGGCTGGGCTGGACGTTCACCAGCTCGCCGACGGCACCGATGGGGCTGGTCGTCCTGATGGACGTCGACTGGAGCGAGACCGACCGCGACATCCCGGTCCGGATCGACCTCGTCGACGAGGACGGCGGGCCGGTCACCGTCCAGATCCCGGGTCAGGCCCCGCGGACCGTCGAGATCACTTTCACGGTCCGGGTGGCGCGCCCGCCCGGCCACCCGGAGGGGGTGCCGATCCGGTGGACGCAGGCGGTCCAGCTGCCCGGCCTCCCGCTGCCGCCCGGGCACCGATTCCAGTGGCGGGTCACCGTCGACGGGGCCGTCGGCATGCCGTGGACGGCGTCCTTCGGGACCCGCACGCCGCCCCAGCAACCGTCGCGCCCGCAGCCGCCACCGGCGCCGGGGGCCGGGCCGGGCGGCGCCGGCTGACGGCGGCGCCCCCGCTGGGAACCGCCCGCCTGGCGCGCACCGCAAGATCGTTCGTACCCTGACGGCCATGGCGCACCGGCGGGTCCTCGTCGTCCAGCACGATCACGTGTCCCCCCCGGGGCCGATCGGTGAGCGGTTCGTGGACCGCGGCCACGACGTCGAGGAGTTCCTCGTCGTGGACGAGGCGGCCTTCCACGGGGATCCGAATGTCGTGGTGGACGTCCCGGACTTCCGCGCCTACGACGTCGTCGTCGTCATGGGCGCGGTCTGGGGGGTGTACGACGAGGACGTCGTCGGCAACTGGCTGGTGCCCGAGAAGCGGCGGCTGCGCGAGGCGCTGGACGCGGGCGTCCCGGTCCTCGGGCTGTGCTTCGGCGGGCAGTTGCTGGCGGAGGCCGTCGGCGGGTCCGTCGCCCGCTCCCCGGCGCCGGAGCTGGGCTGGCACCTCGTCCACAGCGACGACCCGGGGCTGGTCCCGCCGGGCGCGTGGTTCCAATACCACTACGACCGGTGGGCGTTGCCCGAAGGTGTCCCCGACGTGGCCCGGAACGCCGCCGCGTCCCAGGCCTTCATCGCCGGCCGGGCCCTCGCGGTCCAGTTCCACCCCGAACTCACGGCCGCGATGCTCGAAGGATGGCTGGCCAACGGCGGCACGGAGGACCTGCGACGGGCCGGGCTGGACCCGGACGTGCTGCTCCGGCACACCCGGGTCGTGGCCGAGGACGCCCGGCGGCGGGCCCACGACCTGGTCGATGCCTTCCTCGACAGGGTCGCGTAGCCAAGCGGTCACGGTGTGCAAGTTTGCTGGTCAGAGGCATTCGGGGCTGGACTGGGCGCGGTCGGTGGCGCCATGCTGGGCCGACGCCACTGACCGTCACGACCCCGGCCCTCCGGGACACCGAGAACCCACGCTCCTCACAGTTCTGCCCCGATGGGAAGCGAGGCATGCCCCCGTCTCGACCGACGAGCCGTCCTCGCCGACTGCGGTTCCGTGACTGGCCCGTCCGGTGGAAGCTCCTCGCCATCCTCGTCGTCCCGGCGACGGTGGCCGGAGTCGTCGGTGCGGCGCGTGTCGACTCCCTGCTGGACGACGCCGAGCGGTACCGGCACGACGCCGTCCTCTCCCAGGCGCAGCGCACCGTCGCCGACCTCGTCGACGCCCTCGACCGGGAGCAGTTCACCGTCACGGCCGGCCGGGCCGGGGTCGACCTCACGACGGCCGGCCTGGTGCCGGCCGAGGTGAGGACCGCACGCACCCAGTACCGGACCAGCGTCGCCGTCGCCGACATTCGGGACGCGCTCGCCGTCGAGGACGACCCGGTCGCCCGGGCGGAGATCGCGGAGGAGACCCGGGCACTGAACAACACTCTCCTCGCGCTCGGCACGGTCCGCCCGCCGAGCACGGCCCCGGTCCCGCTGGTCGAGGTCACCCGCCAGTACGACGCCGCAGCAGCGCAGGCGATGCGAGTGATGTCGGCGATCACGGGCGCCATCGACGACAACGGCCTGCAGCGGCAGGCCTTCGGATCTCAGGCGCTCACCGAGGCGAACCGGTACAGCACGCTCGTCGACGCCCTCGTCCTCGCCGCCGCATCCGAGGGCGCCCAGGCCCTGCGTCCGGGAGAGGTCCGGGCCGCGGCGGACCGGCAGGCCGCGGCGTACGAGACCTTCGCCGCCTACGTGGACCGCGCCGACGACCTCCTCCTCAACACCGATCGCGAGGTCCTGCTCGAGCAGGTCCTCGCACAGCTCGACGACCCGGCCGCCGCCACGGGGCCGCTGGCGGTCTCGGCCGCGGAGTGGGCGGAGACGGTGAACTCGACCGCCGGGGCGCTCAGCTCGCTGGCCCGGGGGTTCACCGGTCGGCAGATCGTCGGCGCCACCCGGGCCGGGGAGGAGGCCCGGGAGCGCGCGGTGGTCGAGGGCGTGCTCGTGGCGTTCCTCCTCGCGGGCGGTCTGGCTCTCACCGTCCTCGTGGGCGAGACGATCGCCCGCAGCCTGCGCCGCCTGGCGCGCAACGCCGGCACCATCGCCGAGACCGACCTGCCGGAGGCCCTGCGACGGATCCGCACGCACGGACCCGACTCCGTCACCGAGGTCACGACGGTGGGGGCGATGACCAGGGACGAAGTCGGGCAGGTGGCCCGAGCCATCGACGAGCTCAACCAGCAGGCCGTCTCAGTCGCCCGGGACCACGAGCGGGGCCGGCGGGCGAACGACGACTCCCACCGGCTGCTGGCGAACATCGTCCGCCGCACCCAGGGCCTGGTGGAACGCCAGGTGACCCTGCTGGACCGGCTCGAGACCGACGAGAACGACCCCGACCAGCTGGCGCAGCTGTTCCGGCTGGACCACCTCGCAGCCCGGATGCGACGCAACAACGACAACCTCATGGTTCTCGCCGGGGCGGATCTCGGTGGCCGTGGCCCGGCCTCCGACCTCCGGGTCGTCGACACGGTCCGGGCCGCCGTGTCGGAGACCGAGCAGTACGAGCGGATCGACGTCGCCGTCCGCTCCGACGGGATGATCGCGGGGGGCGTGGCGCGGGACATCGTGCACCTGCTCGCCGAGCTGCTCGACAACGCCACGGTGTTCAGCCCGCCGGAGAGCCGGGTCCTGGTGGCAGCCGCCCGGAACCCGGGCGACGGCGCCCAGGTCACCGTCACCGACCGCGGGATCGGGCTGGCACCGGACGCACTGGCCGAGCACAACGCGACACTCGCCCGGCCGGCGGGGATCAGCGCGGAGACGCCCCGCCACATGGGTCTGTTCGTGGTCTCCCAGCTCGCGCACCGCCACGGCATCCGGGTGTCCCTCGCGCCCGCGGCCGGCGGGGGGACGGCGGCCACGGTCGAGGTGCCGGAGGCGGCCTTCGTCGCGGGGGCGGTGCCAGCCCTGGGACGGGCGGGGACCGGGGAGCGGCCCTCCCGGACGGAACGGGCGGCCCCGCCCCGCGACGACCGGCCGGTGCCCGAGCCCCCGGCGGGCCCTCGACCCTCACCCGGTCACCCCGCTCGGCAGCCGTCGACCGCATCGGCGCGACCTCCCGCATCGATCTTCTCGGCCGGGGCCGACCCGCTGACGAGCCCGGCCGAGACGACGGAGGGCAGCGAGGAGAACGCCCCGATCTTCGCGAGCGTGTCGGCGTGGTTCCGGTCCGACCCGGGCAGTGCCCGGGCGTCGACCGCGCCGGGCGCCGGGGCCTACGCCTCCGCCGCCGACCGGGGGTGGTCGGCGGCGGCTGCGGTGAGCACCCAGCAGCACACCGAGCTGACGGCGGCCGGGCTGCCCCGGCGGCAACCCATGACGGCGCTGCTGCCCGGGACGGCGGACCCCGAGTCCGACCCGGGCGCGTCCCGGGACCCGGACGCGGTGCGGGGCCGACTGGCGGAGTACGGCGCCGGGCTCCAGGCGGCTCGGCACCTCCGGCAGCGCTCGGAGCCCCGGAGAGCCTGACGCCGCATCGATGCCGGGGAGTCCCTGGGTCGACGTCCGTGGTGGCGTCGCTGACTCGCGTCACCCGGGACGCTGCGTGCTCGCAGTTGCCGGGGCTCCGTCCGACCTGGTGACGCGGAGCCCGCGGCAGCCGGCTCAGCCTGCGAGGGATCCGTCGGTGACCGTCTGCAGGACCGGCAGATAGCCCTGGGACTGGCCGGCTGCGTTCGGGTGGAAGGACTCGTTCAGCCGCAGCGTGAGACCGATCACCCAGGGCTCCGGGGCACCGACCCCGTGGGTGGCGAAGGAGTCCTCGACGCTCACGAAGCGGAACCCGGCCTGGGTCGCCGCCGCCTCGGTCCGGTCGTTGAGCCGCTCGGCGAGCTCGTTCATCCGGCGCTGCTCGTCCGGCTCGAGCTTGCCGATGCTGCGCGCCGCAGGGTCGAACAGCCGGGGGTAGCCGACGACGACCACGCTCGCCCCCGGCGCCGCCGCGGAGATGTCCGCGTACAGGCCGGCCAGAGCGCCGGGCAGCCAGGTGTCGATGAGGAACGCCGCCGTGTCGAGGCCGCCGTCACAGGCCGCGTCGGTGCCGATGACGCACGTGGCGAGGATCGGCGCGAACCCGACGTCGTTTCCGCCGACCGTGAGGGTCACGAGGTCGGTGGCGTCGGTCAGCGCCGACAGCTGCTCGGACCGCACGTCCGAGGTGGTGGCGCCGCTGCAGGCGACGAAGGCGAACGTGGCGGGTGCGTTCGCCGCCGCCCACATCGCCGGGTAGGCGTTCGAGCTGCGCGAGCAGTCCCCCGACGCCGGGTCGTAGGAGCGGGCGCCGAGGCCGGCGGAGTACGAGTCGCCGAGCGCGACGTAGTCGACGGGCTCGGCGGCTGCGGCCGCCGGGGCGGCGAACCCGGCGACGGCCGCGACGACCGCCACCCCCCCGGCGAGAACTGCTCGGATGCGTCCGGTCATGGCGAGACTCCCTCGTCGTCGTTGGCCGGCCCCATCGCCCGCCCCGGCAAGTGTGTCCGATACACATCACGAGGACCAGCCTCGCGAGGGCAGGGATGTCCGCCCCTGCGGTGCTCACCTCTGCCCGGTCATCACCTCGCCCAGGCGCTCGACGACGCACGCGAGTCGGACCAGCTAGACTTGGTCAGGTGAGTCTGGTGATGAATGTTCAGCAGGCAAAAACCCATCTCTCGCGCATCCTCGCCCGCGTCCAGGCGGGCGAGGACGTCACCATCGCTCGCGGTGGCCGACCGGTCGCCCGCCTTGTGCCGGTCGGAGCCCCGCCACTTCGCGAAGTGGGCTTCGTCGCCGGTCACCTGTCCGACGCCTTCTTCGAGCCGCTGCCGGGGGACGAACTGGCGGCGTGGGAGTGAGCATGCGACTCCTGCTCGACACCCATGCCCTTCTCTGGGTCCTGCTGTCGCCCGATCGTGTGCCGACGCCGACCCTCGACCTGATCAGGGCCGCGGAGACCGAGGTGTGGGTGTCGGCCGCCAGCGCCTGGGAGATCGGGACCAAGCATCGACTCGGGAAGCTGCCCGAGGCCCAGGCCGTGGTCCACGGTTACGAGCAGCACCTGCGCCGGCTGCGCGCCGACGAGGTGGCGGTGACGTCCCGGCATGCACTGACGGCCGGGATGCTGGCCTGGGATCACCGGGACCCGTTCGATCGCATGATCGCGACTCAGTGCATGGTCGAGTCGTTGACTCTCGTGACCCAGGATGCCGCGTTCTCGCAGTTGCCGGGGCTCCGTCTGGCCTGGTGACACGGACATCCCTCAGGTGATCGAGAACCTGGACAGAGGTGTCGTGCGCCTGCAGCGGGACACCCGTCGACGTGGCGTGCGCTCGAAAGCCGATCGGCGTTCCCCGTCGCTGGCGGAGGTGAGTCGGGCTGTTCAAGCGGTGGCTCGCTGCTGCGTGAGAGCGACCCGGTTGCCGGGCGCAACGAGCATGGCGGAATCATGGTCCGCGTGACGGTCGGGTGTCCGTGAGGTGCCCTCCGCCCGGCTGACCCGAGCCCCGCATCACCTCGCCCAGGCGCGCGCGGTAGGGCATGGCCTGCTTGGTGGCGTCGAGGGCCACCACCCCGACGAGGACGCCGCCGCGCAGGTAGCCGACGACCACCGGGCCGCTCAGCTCGCCCTCGAGGACCAGAGCCTCCTCACCCGCGCCGGGGATCCCGAACGACTGCAGGCGCAGCTCGAACAGGTCCGACCAGAACGACGGGACGGGCGAGAACGGCCGCGCGACCACCTCGGCGTAGGCCGCGGGCTCCCCGGCCAGCCAGGCCGCGAGCACCGGTCCGGCCCGGCGGCCGGTGTCGGTGGGCAGGCTCCAGTGTTCGATCCGCCGGGGCACGTCGTCGACGACCGGGTAGGGGAACCGGGCGAGGTCGCCGACCACGTGGGCCCCGTCGACCGGGGTGCCGTCGGCACGCAGCATCCGCAGCGCGCCGTCGGCGAGCACGCCGTCGGCGAGGTCGAGCCCGTTGCCGGCCAGCCACTCCGTGTTGCAGCGGGAGCCCACCGCCTCCACCACCACGTCGGCGGGCAACTCCGTCCCGTCGGACAGCCGGACCCCCTGGACCCGGTCCTCCCCCAGGAAGCACTCGATCCCGACTCCGAGCCGGAACGTCAGGCCGCGCTCCGCCAGCCGGCGCTGGAGCTCGGCCGCGAGCAGCTCCCCGAGCGGGCGGATCATGGGTCGGGAGTCGACCGCGACGTTGACGACATCGCACGACAGTGCCCGCGCGGTCGCCGCGACCTCGCAGCCGATGAACCCGGCCCCGGCGACCACGACCCGCGTCCCGGGCCGGATCCGCTCGCGCAGGGCGACCGCGTCGTCGAGGGTGCGCAGCACGTACCGCCCGGCGGCGATCTGGGGGGGCGGGCCGGGCACCGGGAGCCGGCGCGGGCGCAGCCCGGTCGCCGCCACCAGGCCGTCCCACGACAGCACCTCGCCGTCGTCGAGCGTGACCGTCCGCGCCACCAGGTCGGACGCCACGGCCCGGGAACCCAGCCGCCACTCGACGTCGGCCACCGACTCCCGGCGCCGGAACTCCAGCGTCGCGTGCTCGACCCCGGACCGTAGCGCCTCCTTGGACAGCGGGGGCCGGTTGTAGGGGAACCACGCCTCCTCGCTCACCACCGTCAACCGGCCGGCGAACCCCGCCGACCGCAGCGACTCCGCCGCGCGCAGCCCGCCGAGGGAGCCGCCGACGACGACCACCCGGCCGCCGCCGGGCAGCGGGACGCCCGCCATCGTGCGCCCGCTCAGTCGGCGATGCGGATGGCCTGGACCGGGCACACGTCGACCGCGTCCTCGACCGCCGCCCGCTGGTCGTCCGGCGGGTGCTCGACGTACTCGAGGTCGCCGTCGACGTTGATCTCGAACACCTCGGGGGCGGCGAAGGCGCACTGGCCGTGGTTCTGGCAGACGTCCAGGTCGACGATGACGTGCACGCG
>JBHJOS010000033.1:0-9306 GCA_050329415.1 Kineosporiaceae bacterium | reverse complement strand
GCGACGGCCGCGATCGTGCTCACGTAGCGGTCGACGACCTGGAGGATGTCGTTGATGTACTCGATGACCGACTGGATCGCGTTGAAGATCGCGACGGCACTGTTGATCACTGCCATGATGCCGGTCGGGTCGAGCATGCTGAGCAGGCGCGTCGTCGCCCGCGCCACGACGGTCCGCATGATCCATTGCGTGGCGGCGTCAAGGATCGTCTGCCACAGGTTGCTCAGCTGGTCGCTGACGTGCCGCCAGATCGCCGCCACCCCCTCGCGCTGGACGTCGGTGATGAACGTCCAGATGCCGGTGAGCGTGTCGAGGGCGCCGCGGATCTGCTGGACCCGCTCCTGGCCGATGTGCTCGCCCAGCTTCTCCCACAGGTGGTCGACCGTGAGCCCGAGAACCTGCAGGACGAGGGTGAGGACCGACTGCAGCGACAGGTCCGGCGGCCGCTCGATGCCCAGCGGCCCCAGCCCCCGGAACAGCCACGCCACGAGCCCGTCGAGCAGGTACTGGCCGAACCGGTCGAAGAATCCGAGGAACCCCTGCTTCATCGCTGCCATGAGGTTGCGCAGGAAGCCGACCGGGTCCCGCTTGATGTCGTCGATCGCCTGCATCGCGTTCGTGATGACGTTGCCGAGCAGGTCGACCGGGAAGTTCATCAGGCGCAGGATCAGCTCGACGACCACCCGGATGACGACGGTGACGAAGCGGATGAGCCGCCCCAGCGGCTCCCCGAACTGGTCGATGATCCGCCGGAACGCCGTGACGGGCTCCAGCAGGTCGTCCAGCGACAGCGAGTTCCAGATTCCGAGGAACAGCTCGGTCACCATCGCCCACGAGATGCCCAGTTCGGCCATCGCCGACTCGATCCGCCCCGCCGCGTCGCCGATGACTCCCGACTGGGACAGCTCGTCGTACATCGCCTGACCGCCGGGCAGGAGGGTGACGAAGCCCTTGATGAGGTTCTCGGCGGTTCGCGGCACGGCCTCCCCGGTGAACGGGTTGCGGCGCAGGACGACCGTGAGCAGATGGAAGCCCGGGATCCGGTGGGCGTGCTCGGACAGCATGCCGAGCAAGGCGTTCTTCACCAGCTCCAGGATCTTGGCGATGATCGTCGTCACGAACGCGCCGACCCGGCCGACCAGGGAGAACGCCCGGCCGGCGAGTTCCGGCAGCGTGGTCGGCAGCTGCGGCAGGTTCTCCGGTGAGATCGCGGCCCACGCGTCGGAGAACAGCGTCCCCAGGTCGACCACGAGACCGACGAAGATCTCGAACTGCGTGTCGAGCCAGTCGGCGGTCTCCTGCAGGGTGCCGCGCTCGCGCATCTGCGCCAGGCGCTCGTTCTCGCCGATGAGGGTGAGGAAGTCGCCGAGGATCTCGACGGTGGGCGCGTTGACGGGCTGGCCGCGCAACGGGTCCCAGCGGATGACCTTCTTCGTGAGGTTCCAGACCGGGGCGATCTCGGGGGTCTGCAGCAACGGCTCGACCAGGGCCACGACGGCGGCGCGGACCATCTCCAGGACCCGGGCGACGAGGGCCGAGACGAGCCGGCCGATGTCGGCGATGAACGCCAGGAGGTAGCGCCGCACGATCGCGGCGTTGCCCGCGATCCCGAGGGTGAGCCCCATCTCCTGCCAGGCGGCCCGGACGTCACTGAGGATCCGCGAGGTCGTGAGGTTGTAGGCGGCGAGTTCCGCGCGCACGGCCTCGACGACGCCGCTGAGGACGTCGAGAGTCTGCAGGACCGCGCCCACGGCCGGCCCGAACGGGCCCCGGGTGAGGACGGTTTCCAGCAGCGCCTGGACGTCCACGGTGACCGGGTCGCCGGTGATCGGGTCGCGCCCGAGCACGTACGAGATCGCCGTGTAGCCCGGGATCGCACGGAGGATGGCCATCATCCCGTCGAGCACCCAGTCGGGCACCCAGTCGGCCGCGGAACCGATCCAGTCCGACAACGCCGGCATGACGGTGCGGCGCAGGGGCGGGGCGCGGGCCTGCTGGGCGACGTGCGTGGCCTCGTGCGCCATGAGACCGAGGTCTGCCGGGGAGGAACTCGCAGCCAGGTAGATGGTGGAGCCGACGGTGAAGGCGCGCGCCCGCAGGGCGTGCGCGGCGTGGGCGGCGGCCGGGTCGCGGCGCACCCGCACCCCGGACAGGTCGACACCCAGGTACGGCTCGACGCGAGCGCGGACGGTCGCCGGAAGGGACTCCCCGGCGCCCTTGGTGGCGCAGACGCTCTCGACCTCGGTAGGCAGGTGCCCGTGACCGGCGGACGGGGCGGAGTGAGGCCGCCAGGCGGATGCGCCGGGGACGAGTGACCCGCGCAGGACCTGCGCGGCGACCGCTTCGGCCTGGAGTTCCCACGGGTCGTCCAGGACGGTGGAGGCGAGCTTCGTCATGACGACGGGCGGGCCCCGTGCCCGGTGCTCGTCGGTGGTGCCCCCGGGCCGGAAGGGCTCGTGGTGCGGGGTCGGGCCGGTGCGCCGGGCCGCGCCGGGGTGGACGGGGCTCGGTCGCGACGAGGCCCGGCCGGGGCCGGGGGTCGGGGGCCGGCGAGCCACCTCGCCCGTCGGCCGGGTCTTGCGACGCGAGGGGGTCAGCGCGGTCGCGAGCCGGTCGCGGGTCGTGCCGGGCCGGGCCGGATCGGGGTCGCGCCCTGCCGCCACCTCCGGCCGGTCGCCGTCGTGCGCCACCTGCGCGGGTCGGGGCGGCGCGAGGCTGGTGACCAGCAGGTCGCGTGTCGTCGGGCGATCCGGGCGGTCACGGGTGGCCGCTCCCCCCCGCCGGTCCTCGGCACGGGTCCGTGCCACCCGGTCGCCGGGCGAGCCGGGCGCCCGCCGGGAGGCGCCGGCAGGGGCCCGGTGCGCAGTCTCACGATTCATCGAGCGGCCCCCGGAAGTCCGGTCCCACCTCGGGCGCGAGGACGGGGGCGGCGCCGGTCGGGACCGTCGGCCCGGGGTCGGCGCGGTCGGCGACGACGACGAGGCCCGCCGAGCCCCGGGCGCTGCCCGTGGCGTCGTTGACGAACGCGTCCCGGTCGCGCTGCGTCGTGAAGCGGCCGACCGCGTCCCAGTGCTCCGCCAGGGACGGCCGCGGGCGCAGCGCCGCGTCGGCACGCGGGTGCTCCCGGCCGGTGACCTCGTCGCGGAAACGGGTGGGGTCGCCGAACACGTGCAGCGCCTCGACCCTGCGGTGGAACCACCGGACGGTCGCGGCGTCGTACTCCGTGGGGTACAGCACCCCGGTGGCGCGGTGGCGGACGTCCGGCGCGAGCCCGGAACCGAGGACGTGCCGGGACCGGTGCCCGAGGTCGGTCAGCCCGGTGAGCCGGAACTCCTCCCCCAGCTGGCGCAGCAGCCGCGTGATGGTCGGCACGGCGGCCCGCAGCTCGGCCTGAACGTCGGCCTCCGACCGATCGGTGACGGCGGCGCGGGGCCGGCTCCGGAGGGCGACCAGGGCGTTCACCAGGGCGTCGAGCCCAGCCAGAGGTCCCGGGCGGGCCGCTCCCGCGAGCTCCCGGCCCCTCGCGCGGCGCGCCAGGGTGAGCAGGTCTGATGTCCCGGTGCGCTCGGTGAGCCGGGCGTCGGGGCCGGCCGGGGTGGCGAGCAGCCGCAGCCGCGGGCGCTGCGACGCCATGGCCACGGACTCGGTGACGGACACCGCAGCGCGCGGCCCGGCGCCGGGGAGCGGTGGCGCAGTGGCGTCCCCGGCCGGCCCGTCGGCTCCTGCGGCACGAGCCGGGTCCGGTCCGGTCGGCTCGACCGCGGTGGCGGGCTCTGCCTCCGGGGTGGCGACCTGCCCGGCCACGGTCACCACGACCTGATCCGCAGCCAGGGCGGCTCCCTCGACCGCGACCACCTCGACCGTGGCCGGGGCGGGGGCGGCGTCGGCCGGTGGGGCCGCCGCGGCGCCGGGCGGGACCGACTCGGCAGTGCCGGGCGGGATCGGCTCCGCAGAGCCGGGCGGGGCCGCCACCACCGCGTCCGGCGGGGCCGCCTTCGCCGCGCCAGGCGGAACGGCCTCCCCCGCGGCCGCCGCGGCGCCCGTCACCGTGATCGTCCCGGGTCCTGTGGCGGAGGCCTTCGGCTCGCCCGCGGCGAGCCCGACGCCGGGATCCGGCCGGACCGGCGCCGAACCAGCGGGCGCCGCAGGCTGCCCAACAGTCAGGCCCTGACCCCGGCCGGGGCCGGCGGTGCCCCGCTGGCCCCCGGCGCTCGGTTCCAGGCCGGCGACCAGGCGCTCCCGAGTGGTGCGGGGTGACGCCCGCTCGTCCTGAGCACGGGTCGCGACCGCGGGCGATGCCAGAGCGGCAGTGAGCCGCTGGGCGGTGGTGCGCCGTCGCGGATCAGGCGACGGGGAACGCCGGTCGCGTTCCCCGGCTGCGGGCGAGGGGGCGGGGCGCTCACGAGCCCGGGGGGGGCGAGCAGTCCTGGGGACCGGTTCGGTGCCGCCCGACCCCGTGGCCACGCTCGAGGGTAACCGCACGGTCACCGCCGCGGCACGGTGTGTGGGCGAGCGGTGTCGGGGTGACACCAGAGGTGGACCCCGGCTGCGGCCTGCCCCGGCGGCGGAAGGTGCTCCCACTCCAGCCGGTAGCCGAGCCCGGCCAGGAACGACCCCGTCGCCACCTCGTCCGCGCGGGTGGCCGGGCGGGCCACCACGACGGGTCGATCACGTCGCAGCACCGTCCGGCCCGTGGACAGGACGCGTGCGATGCCAGGCCGCTCCGCGTGCACGAGGGCGACCGGAGCGTGGGGCGCCAGTACCGCGTCGAGGGTCGGGGCGGACGGGTCGCCCACCGCGCCGGGGATGGCGGTCGCGTGTCCGAGCCCGTTCTCCTCCAGCGTCTGCCGCAGCCGGTCATGCGCGGCCGGGTCCGGTTCGACGGCGACGACCCGCCGGGCACGGCACTCCAGGGCGAAGTAGACGGTGCGCGCCCCGCACCCCGCCCCCAGGTCCGCGTACGTGCCCCGCAACCCCAGTGCCCGCACCCGGGCCAGCACGGCGGCGTCGGGGTACGTCCCGGTCGATCGCAGCACCTGCACGCAGGAGTCCTCGGCATCGAGAACCAGCACGCCTGCGTGGTGGGGCCCCAGCACCCTGACCCGGACGGTGCGCCTCGCCGGGGACGGCGCCCCGGTGGCAGGGGCGCCGCCCCCACCCCGGCGAGGCGCTCCGCCGACCCGCCCCCGAGGATCCGGGGCGCCACTCCCGCCATGGTCGGTTCCGGTTGTGACCGGCCCGTGGGTGCCCGGCTGGGTCCGCAACTCCCAGGGTCCCCCGGCACCGATCACCACGGCGGTGGCGGGGTCGAGCGCCCCGGGCCACGCCCGCGCCCGGGCCCGCGCGCGGGCGGACAGGGACCCGGGATCCCTGGCCGCGGGCAGCTCGCGCAGCCAGTCCCGCTGCCGGGCCAGCGCGAGGAACGGGACCCCCTGGCGGGCGCCGAGCAACCCGAACCAGGCGTCGGCGATGTTCGGCACGGGGAAGTCGGCCGGTTCCACCGTCATCGCGGAGCTGTGGTAGGCGGCGGTTCCGGTGCCGAGGACGTGCACCCAGCGGTCGGCGGGCAGGGCGGCGGCCAGGTGGAGGATGCGGCGGGAGGCCGACCAGTCGGTGAAGGGGGTGCGGAACAGACTCGCGTGGAACCCGACAGCAGCCGCGAACCCGGTGCGTGCGAGGCCGGCCAGGATCTCGCTGACGTAGTCCTCGGGATAGGCGATGTCATCGTCGCAGGCCAGCTGGACGCCAGTGATGGTGCCCGCCCACCAGAACTTCCCGGCGTCGCCTCGGTCACCGGTGTCGGTGCTGGTAGCGACCTCGATCCCGGGCCGCTCCAGGAAGCCCGGTACGTCGCGGTACCCGTTGAGGTACACCTGGAGCCGGTCCACCTGCGGGTAGAGCCGCCGGACGACCTCGGCCAGGGCGGCGGCGCGGCGCGGCTGGGAGGCGAGGGCGGCCACGACCTTGGGGCGGGTGGCGGTGAGGCCGGCCGCGGCGGCGTCCCCGTCGACGAACCGGGCCACGGTCATCGGCCAGCGGCGGCGGGCCTCGGGGTTCATGAGCGACGGCGAGTCGTCGTGGACGACGAGGGAATGCCTCACCTGGTACATCCCGGCACCGGCGGCCCCGGCACGGATGCTGAGCTGCCGCCCGACACCGGAGCTGGCTTCGGGGGAACGCGACCACCGGCCGGCGGGGACGGGGTCCAGCCGCCAGCCGACGGCGTCGAAGAGCCGCCGGCTCGCGAGGAAGGCGGCGAGGTCGACCCAGCCGGTGCGAGTGACCTCCCCGGCGGGGGTGGGTGGCTGCGCGGCCCAGCCGCTGCGGCCGGACTCCCGTTCGGTCGTCAGGAGCAGGTGGAGGGCGCCCTTGGCCGGGTCGTCGATGTCGTGCCAGAGGCCCAGCGCCCGGTCGAGGAAGCTCTCGCACAGCCTCACGTCGTCCTGCAGCGCGAGGACGGGTTCGGCGCCCGGGTCAGCGCGCAGGTCGTCGAGGATGACGTTCCACCACCGCCAGAACCCGGCCTTGCCGTGAGTGCGGTCGGCCTCGTGCAGGGTCCAGCCGTGGCGATCGAGCCGGCGGCGCAGCGCCAGGTCGGTGACCGGGGAGCCGTCGTCGTAGACGTGCACGTCGAGCCGGTCGGTGCCCTCGCGCTCCAGGTCGTCCAGCAGCCATGCCAGCCCGTCGGGCCGCCGGAAGGTCGTGATGATCACCCGGAGCCGGGAATCCCCCGCCATGGCCGCATGGTCCCCCGACGGCGCCTGCGGCGGACGTCGAATGCCCCGACTCGCGCCCTCCGCGATCGAGGCCGGCTCGTCGTCGGACGTGTTCGCCGGGACCGGCCACGGCGTGAGTGGAGTCAGGGTGGAGTCGAACCGGTCCCGCGCGAGACGATGGGGCGTGAGCGTCGTCAAGATCAACAGTATCGAGGTGCCTGCCGGGCGCGAAGCCGCCTTCGAGGAGCGCTTCGCCCGGCGGGCCGGTCAGGTCGAAGGCTCCCCCGGCTTCGAGGAGTTCATGCTGCTGCGCCCCGCATCGAGCGGCGGCCGGTACTTCGTCGTCACGCGCTGGGAGTCCGAGGCTGCGTTCCGGGCCTGGATGTCGAGCCGCGACTTCGCCGAGGCGCACAGCCGGGAGCGGACCGGCGCCGCGGGCGGGACCGACGAGGGAGCCGGCCCCGTCGCGACCGGCTCCGAGATCCTCGAGTTCGAGGTCATCGAGCGGGTCAGCAGCAGCCCCTGACGTGCCGCTCGCCGGTCGGCACCGTCAGCGCCGGTCCACCACGTAGGTGGCCACCACGGTCCCCCTCGGCGAGGTCACACTCTGCTCGACGGTGAGCCGGGCCTGAGCGCCGTCGAACAGCCGGGCGCCGGACCCCAGCAGCACGGGCAGGATCGCCAGGACGTAGCGGTCCACGAGGTCGGCGGCAGCCAGCGCCCGCACCAGCTGCCCGCTGCCGAGCACCACGACGTCGCCGTCGACCGCCTCGCGCACCCGCCGCACCGTGACCGCCGGGTCCCCCGACAGCAGCTCGCTCGCCGGGTACGGCAGGGGCTCGGTGAGGGTCGAGGACACGACGTACTTCGGGATGTCCCGGAGGATCTGGGTGAAGGGGTTCGGCTCGGTCGTGGTCAGCCAGTGGCCCACCAGGTCGAGGTACGTGCGGCGCCCGAAGAGCATGGCCACCGTCCTGCCCTGCCCGGCCATCGCCGCCTCCGCGGCGACCGGGTCGTCGGCGAGCAGCTCGGATGCCCACCCACCGCGATCGAATCCACCCCGGGTGTCCTCGTCCGGGCGCCCCGGCGACTGCATGACCCCGTCCAGCGAGACGTACTCGACCGCGACAACGGATCCCACTCGAACTCCTCTCCCGGGCCGACGGTCAACCCCTCGTGGACATGGACGGCGGCTGGGCGGAACAGTCATCGCGAGGCGGGGGTCTCGCGCTGAAGCACCTCGCCACGTCAGTGAATCTGCCTGATCACCGGCTTCGTGCCCCCCAGGGGCCGGCGCGCCCCGCCGCACCTCGGGCATCCTCCCGGGACACGTCCCGGATGGGAAGGCCCCCGAGGGGTCACTCGGCGCGGGCCGTCGACCGCACTACCCCCGCAGGGTTGCGGCGTGGTCAGGGACATAGGTCTGGGTGTCACGGGGCGGGCGCTCGTACCCCTTGGACGGCGGGCGCTCCGGAAGGTCCAGGGGCACCGGGGTCACGTCGGCGTACGGCACGGTCGACAGCAGATGGGCGATCATGTTGAGCCGGGCCCGGCGCTTGTCGTCGGCCTCGACCACGTGCCAGGGCGCCTCGGGGATGTCGGTGTGGATGAACATGTCGTCCTTCGCCCGGGAGTAGTCCTCCCACCGGGTGATGGACTGCAGGTCCATCGGCGACAGCTTCCACCGGCGCATCGGGTCGCCCATGCGGGACCGGAACCGCCGCTCCTGCTCCTCGTCGCTCACCGAGAACCAGTACTTCCGCAGCATGATCCCGTCCTCGACCAGCAGCCGCTCGAACACCGGGCACTGGTGGAGGAACCGGCGGTGCTCCTCCTTGGTGCAGAAGCCCATGACCCGCTCGACCCCGGCCCGGTTGTACCAACTGCGGTCGAACAGCACGATCTCGCCGGCCGTCGGCAACTGCTCGACGTAGCGCTGGAAGTACCACTGGCCGCGTTCGCGACTGCTGGGCGCGGGCAGCGCGGCGATCCGGGCCACCCGGGGGTTGAGGTACTCGGCCACCCGCTTGATGGCACTGCCCTTCCCGGCGGCATCGCGGCCCTCGAAGATCACAACCAGCCGGGCGCCGGCGGTCTTCACCCACTCCTGCAGGATCACCAGCTCGGCCTGCAACCGCCGCAGCTCGGACTCGTAGACCTTGCGCGGCACCTGCTCCGTCGTGCGCCTTGCTGTGCGGTCCGCCATCGGACACCTCCCGATCGGGTATCGAATCGTCGCATCTCCGCAGAGCGGCGCCGCCTCACACGTCGACGAGGTACGCGAGGAGAGCAGCCGGCACCGCCCACGCCTGGTCGGGAGAGTCGCCGCTGGTGTCCAGAACGGTCCGGGTCGCCAGGACGCCCTCGTGAGGACTCGAGTTCACGGTGGCGGCCTCGGCACGCCAGCGATCACCGTCGGTGTACTTGCCCTCCACCGCGACGGTTCCGAGAGCGGGACCGACGAAATCGATCTCCTTCCGCGCCGGCGTGCGGGCGTACAGGACGCCGTCGAAGTCGACGAAGGTCCCGGGGTTCCTCCGTTCGTGACTGCGCACCAACGCCGCTCCGATCTGCTGCTCGGTGAGCTGCG
>JBHJOS010000059.1:0-40800 GCA_050329415.1 Kineosporiaceae bacterium | reverse complement strand
CGGGTGCGGGTGCGGGTGCGGGTGCGGGCTGGGGGTCGGCCGGCGCCGGGGCAGGCTCCGCGACCACGGGGGCCGGGGCGGGTTGGAGCGGAGCGGGCTCCTCCGGCGAGGCCGGGGCGTCGGGAACCGCGGCACCGGGGGCCGTCGACGGACTGCCGTCTGCCCCCATCGGCGCCACCGGGGCGCTCTGCGCGGAGGCGGCCGACGCGGCGGCCGCGGACGTGCCCGAGAGCGTGGCCGCCCCGCCGTCCGACGGCTCGCCCACCTCGGCGTCGGGGTCGGCGAGCGCGACCTCGGCGGCCGCCGATCCGGCGGCGGCCACCTGATCGCCGCCCAGCAGCCGCGAGAGGCCGTCCGTGCCGTCTTCGGTGGTGTGGCTGGCGGCGACGACGGCCGTGAGGCCGCCGGTGGCTGCGACCGAGGCGGCCACCACGGAGCCGGACACCAGCCGGGCGGCGCGCAGCGCGCGGTCGCGGGCCGCGGCGGCGTTCGGGGACTGCACGGGCCGGTTCCTCCTCTGGCGCGGAACGGGAAAGGGGCGACCGGCGGCATGGGGGGACGCCGGGCACGAGCGCTCCTCCTCAACTGCACGCCCGGGCGGCCCCGCAGGATTCACCCGCGGCCCAACTCGCCCCGCACCACCCCGCAGGCCAGGTCACTCCGGGTGATTGCGGTCAAGCAGCCGCTCCAGCGCGGCCTCGATCCGGCCCAGGTACTGCGTGACCACCGCCCGCTGCGCGTCGTCCAGCCCGGCCGTCGCCGCCTCCACCTCGCCGAGGAACGGGCCGAGCTCCGCCAGCACCGAGGCCGCCGCCCCTGGGGTCGGCCGGAGCACCGTCCGCCGCCGGTCGTCCGGGTGGGGTTCCCGCGTCACGTGCCCGGTCGCTTCCAGGCGCCTGGCCAGCACGTCGCGGAAGCCGACGTGATGTCGAGGCGCCGTGACAGCTCGACGGGACCCATCGGTTCGGCCATCAGGTGCTCGACGGCCCAGACCTCGTTGAGCGAGATGCCGAGGCGGTCCGCCAGCGCCGGGCGGGCCAGCGCCGCCAGCCGGAGGACGGCCTGCAGGCGGGCGGCCGGCGCGTGCACGCCGTCGCCGGGCGCGGTGGGGTCGTCCCGCTCCCCTCCGGCGCCCACGCCGCGTGCCATGACCTCATGGTGACGCACGCCGCACCGGAGCCGCTGAGGGCCGGGGACGCTGTTCCGCCGGCTGGCCGCCGAGCGGCTCAGTTCGCTAGATTATCTAGGGACATTGCATCCGCACGGTGGTCTCCGCCCGAAGGAACGGGTGAGGCCGGCCGCCCGGGCGGGCCCCATCCCGAGGAGATCTCCGTTGACGGCACTCAGCTCCCTGGCCGGCAGCCTCCGGCTCGCCGCGGTCGTCGTCGTCGCCGCCCTCGCCGCGGTCGTCGTCGTCCTGCTCCTGCCCACCCCCGATCCCGCCGAGCCGCGCAGCGGCACCGGCCTGTCCGACTCCTACGAGTCCGTCCGCGCTGAGCGTCTGGAAGCGCAGCTGCCGTCGGTCGACGTCGACACCGCCCTGGTCGTGATCAGCCGCGAGGACGGCGCCGCGCTGACCGAGGCCGACCTCGCCGCCGCTGCGGACGCCACCGCCGTCCTGGCCGACCTCGCGGTCGGCGGCACGGTCCCGCCGCCGCAGCCGGCGCCCGACGGCACCGTGGCCCTGCTCCCGCTGCCGCTGACGGACGACGGGAACGACCCGGAGGCCACCACCGAGCTCGTCGCCGAGGTGCGGGCGGGATTGGACGACCTGCCCTCCGGCCTGCGGGCCGAGGTGACGGGCGGCCCGGCCTTCGCCGCCGACCTGTCGGCGGTGTTCGACGGCGCCGACGTCACCCTGCTGCTCGTCACCGCGGCCGTCGTGGCGGTGCTGCTGCTCGTCACCTACCGCAGCCCGATCCTCGTGGTGGTCCCGCTCGTCGTCGTGGCGGCGGCCGAGCAGACGGTGCTGCGCCTGCTCGACATCGTCCTGCCCGGTGCGGGTCTGGCCGACGACGGCTCGACCCCGGGCATCGTCAGCATCCTCGTGTTCGGCGCGGCCACGAACTATGCCCTGCTGCTGATCGCCCGCTACCGCGAGCAGCTACGGGTGACCGAGCGCCCCGCCGACGCCATGCGCGAGGCGGTCCGCCGGGCCGGCGCCGCGATCCTCGCCAGCGGCGGCACGGTGGTCCTGGCGGTGGCGGCGCTCCTGCTGGCGCAGACCGAAGGCTTCCAGGCCCTGGGGCTCGGCAGCATGATCGGCATCATCGTCGCCATGATCACGGGGCTGGTCGTGCTGCCGTGTGCGCTGGTGCTGTTCGGCCGGGTGGCGTTCTGGCCGTTCGTGCCGCGGTACGGCAGCACCGGCCGGGAGGGCGCGCTGTGGGGCCGGGTCGGCTCGGTCGCCGCCCGCCGGCCGGCCCTGGTGGCGGGGGGCGGGCTGCTGGCACTGGTCGCCCTCGCGGCCCCGGCGCTCGGCATCCAGACCGGGCTGTCGCAGAACGAGCAGTTCCGGGAGACGCCCGAGGCAGTGTCGGCCGCCGAGACCCTGGCCTCGGCCTTCCCGGCGGGCGCCACCGAGCCGGCCGAGGTCCTCACGACGCCGGCGGCGGCGCCGGAGGTGGCCGTTGCGCTCGCGGACGTCGAGGGCGTCGTGAGCGCCGAGGTCGGCGAGGCCGGGGACGCGGTGGCCCGGGTCGACGTGGTGGTCGCCGCTGAGCCGGGCTCGGAGGAGTCGTTCGACGTCCTGCGCGAGGTGCGCGAGACGGCCGCTGCCGTCGGCGGCGACGCCACCGTGGTCGGCGGGCCGCTCGGCGAACGCCTCGACCTCGCCGATGCCCAGGCCCGGGACCGGGTCGTGGTCGTGCCGCTCATCCTCGTCCTGGTCGGTGCCGTTCTCGTCGTCCTGCTGCGGGCGCTCGTCGCGTCGGCGCTGCTCCTCGTCACCGTGGTCGCGTCCTATTTCGCGAGCCTGGGCGCGAGCTGGCTGCTGTTCCAGGGGGTCTTCGACTACCCGGCCCTCGACGCCCCGGTGCTGCTGCTGTCCTTCGTGTTCCTCGTGGCCCTCGGCGTCGACTACTCGATCTTCCTCACCACGCGGGCCCGGGAGGAGGCCGCGACGGCGGGCACCGGCCCCGGCATGCTGACCGCCCTGCGGGTGACGGGCGGCGTCATCACGAGCGCAGGGGTGCTGCTGGCGGCGGTGTTCGCGGTGCTCGGCGTGCTGCCGCTGATCACGCTCACCCAGATCGGCGTCATCGTGTGTGTCGGGGTGCTGCTCGACACCCTCGTGGTCCGCACGCTCGTCGTGCCGTCCCTGGCCTTCCTGCTCCGGGAGCGGTTCTGGTGGCCGGCGCGGGTCGACCCGCGGACCTCGACCGGTGCCGGTGCCGGTGCCGGTGCCGGTGCCGGTGATCCGGTGGGGGCTCCGGAGGCGGTGTCCACCGCTCCCTGACCGGCCGACGGTCGTCTGTCCACAGGGGCGACGCGGGGCGCCGCCGCCGGTCCGTCCCCTCTCGTACCGTTCCGTCCCGGTCCGCACCCTGCGGGCAACGCGAGACGGGAGGGGCAGTGGCAACCCAGACGAGATGGGACCTCTACTCGAAGCTGGTCATCACGGCCGGCCTCGCGGAGACCCTGCGCCAGGCGGGGGTGCGGGTGGACGCCCGCACTCTCGTTGCCGGGCCGGTCGACCTGCCGGCAACCGCCCGACAGGCTGATCTGGTCTTCGCCACGGCCGACGGGTCCCGAGTCGTCCACGTCGAGATCCAGCAGCAGCCCGACCCTGAGATGGGCAGGCGGATGCTGGCCTACGCGGCCCGCATCGTCGAGGTCCCTGACCACCGCGTGCGCATGCGCGATCTGGTCCAGGTCGTCGTCCAGGTGACGGGCCAGCAGCCGATGGACACCCGGTTCCGGATGGGCGAGCTCTCGAACTCCGCCGCGCTCGTGCACATCCCGTCGATTCCCGTCGGCGATCTGCTGGCCAGCCCGGGCCTGGCTCCGTTCGCGATGATCAACGGCGGGGTGGACGCGGTGTAGCCGCTGGTCCGCCTCGTGGGGGACGTCAAGGAACGCGGCCTCAGGGTGGCGATGATGGCGCTTGCCGTGAGCCTGGACCCGGCGAGCAGCGATGCCATCATGGAGCAGCTGAGGAGGGATCACATGACCGATGTCCTGGACGAGCTGCGTCGCACTGACTGGGGACGTGGGCTCCTCGCCGAGGGCCGTGCCGAAGGACGTGCCGAGGGCCGTACTCAAGGACGTGTCGAGGGGCGGGCCGAGGGCTCGTCGGAGGCCCGACTGGCCGACGTCGTGGACGTCCTCGCGGCACGCTTCCCGGCGGCCAGCCCCGAGTCGCTCGACACGACCGCCCGTCGCCTCGTCGAGGGGGCGGGTGCGGGTGCGGTGCGGGCGGCCCTCACTCTCGCCGAGCTCGGCGAGGATCCGGCGTCCTGACCGTCCCGCGCCCAGTCGGACGCCGTGGCGGTGCCCGCGATCCGTAGGGTGACCTCCCATGGCCCACGTGCTGTCCGCCGTTGCCTGGCCCTACGCCAACGGCCCCCGCCACATCGGCCACGTCGCCGGGTTCGGGGTGCCCTCGGACGTGTTCAGCCGGTACATGCGGATGGCGGGCCACGACGTGCTCATGGTCAGCGGCACGGACGAGCACGGGACCCCGATCCTCGTCCAGGCCGAGCGGGAGGGCGTGAGTCCCCGGGTCCTCGCCGACCGGTACAACCGCGTCATCGTCGAGGACCTGCACCGGCTCGGCCTGTCGTACGACCTGTTCACCCGGACCACGACCCGCAACCACTACGCCGTGGCCCAGGAGCTGTTCCGGGTCCTGCACCGCAACGGGTACCTGGTCGAGCGGACGACCAAGGGTGCCATCTCACCGTCGACCGGTCGGACCCTGCCGGACCGCTACATCGAGGGGACCTGCCCGATCTGCGGGTACGGAGCCGCGCGGGGCGACCAGTGCGACAACTGCGGCAACCAGCTCGACCCGACCGAGCTCATCGGGCCGCGCTCGCGCATCAACGGCGAGACGCCGCAGTTCGTCGAGACCGAGCACTTCTTCCTCGACCTGCCGGCGTTGGCAGACACGCTGGGAACCTGGTTGCAGGCGCGGACGGACTGGCGGCCCAACGTCCTGAAGTTCGCGCTCAACCTGCTCGACGACGTCCGCCCGCGGGCCATGACGCGCGACATCGACTGGGGCATCCCGGTCCCGCTGCCCGGCTGGCAGGAGAACCCCGCGAAGCGGCTCTACGTCTGGTTCGACGCCGTCATCGGCTACCTGTCGGCCTCTGTCGAGTGGGCCCGGCGCACCGGGGACCCTGACGCCTGGCGGGCGTGGTGGAACGACCCCGAGGCGCTGTCGTACTACTTCATGGGCAAGGACAACATCACGTTCCACGCCCAGATCTGGCCCGCGGAGCTGCTGGGTTACGCCGGGCGCGGGTCCCGCGGCGGTGAACCGGGGGCGTACGGCGACCTGAACCTGCCGACCGAGGTGGTGTCGAGCGAGTTCCTCACGATGGAGGGCCGGCAGTTCTCGTCGTCGCGGGGTGTCGTCATCTACGTCCGCGACATGCTCGCGCGCTACCAGCCGGACGCCCTGCGGTACTACATCGCGGTCGCCGGGCCCGAGACCGCGGACGCCGACTTCACGTGGGCGGAGTTCGTCCGCCGAACCAACACCGAGCTCGTCGCGGGCTGGGGCAACCTCGTCAACCGGACCGCGACGCTGGTCCACCGCAACGTCGGGTCGATCCCCGCGGCGGGGGAGATGCTCGACGTCGACCTCGCCTTGCTGGCCGCCACCGGGAAGGCGTTCGGCACGGTGGGCGAGCTGCTGCGCACCCACCGGCAGAAGCAGGCGGTCGGCGAGGCCATGCGCGCGGTGTCCGCGGTCAACGCCTACATCTCCGAGCAGGCGCCGTTCAAGCTCACCCGGTCCGACCCGGACCGGATGCGGGCGATCCTCCACGTCGCCACCCAGGCGGTGAGCGACTGCCGGACGCTGCTCGCCCCCTTCCTGCCACACTCGACGGCGGCCGTCGACGCGGCCTTCGGCGGCTTCGGGGCCGGGGCTGAGGGGGCGTCGGCGCCGCTGCCGGAGATCCGGGAGGTCGACGACCTGGACGGCGGGCACGGGTACCCGGTGCTGATGGGCGACTACTCGGGGGCACGGGCGACCTGGCAGCGGGTGCCGGTCGTGCCGGGGACGCCTGTCGCGAAGCCGACGCCCGTGTTCACCAAGCTCGACGACTCGGTCGTCGCCGTCGAGCTCGAGCGGATGCGCGCGGAGGTGTGATCAGCCGGTGACCAGGGCGATCAGCAGACCGTCGTAGCCCTTGACTCCGACGGTCTGCACCGCGGTCGCCGTCAGCCGTGGCTCCGCAGCCACCGCGTCGATCATGGCTCGCGTCCCGATCACGGCGGGGTCCGTGCTCGAGCCGTCCGCGACGGCGCCGTCACGGACGACGTTGTCGACGACGATGAGGCTGCCGGGCCGCGTGAGGCGCAGGGCGTGCTCGAGGTATCGCGGGTTCTCCTGCTTGTCCGCATCGACGAACACGAGGTCGAACGGGTCGGCTCGCTCCGCCTCCAGCGTGGCGAGCCCTGCGAGCGCGGCGCCGACGCGGACCTCGACGACATCGCCGAGTCCGGCCGCCTCCAGCGTGGCCCTGGCGGTGTCGGCGTGGTGGGGGTTCACCTCCAGGGTCACCACGAGCCCGTCCGGCGGCAGGGCGCGTGCCAGCCACAGGGTGCTGTAGCCGCCGAGCGTGCCGATCTCCAGGACCCGCCGGGCGCGGCTCGAGCGCGCGAGGATGTGCAGCAGGGCGCCCTGCAGCGGCGACACCTGGATGTCCGGCAGCCCCGCCGCCTCGGCGGCACGCACCGCCTCCTCCCGCGCAGGGTCCGGCGCGAGCAGCCGCCCGGACAGGTACGAGTCCACGGTGTCCCAGCTGTTCAGGCCGTCCGCCGGTGGGGGAGTCGTCATGGTCCCGTCCTACCGCGGCGGCCCCACGACGCGCCCGCCCGGCCTGACGGCAGCCTCGACGAGCTCCGCCTCAGCGTCTCCGGGACGGCTGTCCGCGGCCGACCCGATGAGATCATCCGAGGCGCTGGGTCCGGCGGCCGACGTCGAGGATACGTCGCGGCGCCGTGCACCCACCATCACTGCGGCGAACGCCAGCCCCGCCGCGGCCATGACCACCGCGAGGCCGTGGGGCCGCCAGGCGTCCAGCGCCGCACCCCCGACGAGCGGTCCCACGACGGCGCCGGCCTCGTAGGACATGAGGTAGGCGGCGTTGGCGGCCGCCAGCGAGGCGACGGGCACCCCGCTGCCCAGCACGGCGAGGCCGACTGAGTAGAACCCGGTGGCCACCCCGCCCAGGAGGAACGCGGCCACGAGGCTCGCGGGGAAGGAGCCGGCGGTCACCGCCAGTCCCAGCACGCCCATCGACAGGGCCACGCCGAGACCGGCCAGGAGGCGCACCCGGTCCAGGCGGTCGGCCAGCAGGCCGACGACGGCCTGCAGCACGACGCCTCCGAGGATCAACGCCGTCAGCACGTGGACGGCCCGCGCCTCGGCCAGCCCGGTCGCCAGGGCGTAGCTGGGGACGAGCGAGATGTAGCCGAACTCGGCCACCCCGCCGATCAGTGCCGCGGCCATCGCCACCGGCGCCAGCCCGATCGCGGACCTCAGCCGGAACCGGCCACCGCGGTGCAGCGCGGGCGCCAGCCGCCTGCCGAGCACGAGCGGCAGCGCGCACAGCGCCATGGCGGCGACCCCCGCGGCGTAGGCGGACCACCCGTCGACCCCGAGTCGGCCGACGAGCTGCGCGCCGAGCGCCCAGCCGCCGAACAGCAGGACGGTGTAGGCCGCGAGCACCCGGCCGCGCCAGCGGTCGTCCGACACCGTGTTGATCCACGTCTCGCCGACCAGCCAGGGCAGGGCCAGCCCGGCGCCCGAGAGCACCCGCAGCACCAGCCACCACTGCGGGCTGTCCAGCACGGGCATCAGGGCGAAGGTGGCGGCCAGGAGAGCCGCACCGGCGAGCATCGCCGGGGCCGCACCGAGCCGGGCGGCGACCGCCGGGCCGAACGGCACGAGCAGCAGCACCGCCAGGGCCGGGGCGGCGCCGGCCAGGCCGACCAGCCAGCCGGGCTGGCCCCACGCCTCGAAGCGCAGCGACGTCAGCGTGTAGCCGATCCCGTACGCCAGCCCGAGGCCGCCCGTCGACGACAGCACGGCGAGCAGGCTGCGACGGCGGACTGCCGCACTCATGACCCCTCCATAACGGACGTTATGCACAACGGTCGTTATGCTAGGTGTCGTGTCCTCGACCGCGCAAGGCGAGCGCCGGACACCCCGGCAACCGGACCGGCGGCGCGAGATCGCTGCCGCGGCCCATCGCGTCATCGACCGGGCCGGCATCGACGGGGCGTCCATGCGCGAGATCGCCCGCGAGGCGGGGTGCACCACCGGCTCACTCACCCACCACTTCTCCGGGCGGCGGGAGCTGCTGGACTACGCGGTGGGGGTGGTGTGCGAGGAGTCGACGGCGCGCCTCGTCGCGACCGCCCGCTCGGGGTCCCTGCTCGACGCCCTCGCCGAGTACCTGCCCGTCGACGAGGCGCGCCGCCTCGAGGCCGTGGTCTGGGTGGTGGGGATCGCCGAGGCGGCCCGCGACCCTCGGATGGCCGCGAGCCTGGCGCGGCGGTCCGCGGCCACGAACGACCTCGTCGCCGAGGCGCTGGGCGAACGACTGCGCCAGGACGGCCGGGAGGTCGACGACGAGGAGCTGGGCCTCGTCGTCGACGAGATCGTCTGCGCCGCCGACGGCATCGCAGCCTCCGCACTGTCCGAGCCCGACCGCTACCCCCCGCGCCGCCAGCTCGAACTGGCCCGGAGGCTCCTCGCCCGGCTGCACCTGCTGGACCCCTGACCCGCCCGCGAACTCCACGAAACCCGGGGTCCTGCGGCGGGGACCCCGGGGTTTCGTGGAGTTCGCGGGCGGGGGCCGGTCAGCCGACGAGGTCGTCGAGGAACGACTTCTTCCGCTTGCCCTGATAGTGGGAGGGGTAGCCGCCGTGCCGGTGGCTGCGGCAGCGGTCGTCGTCATCGTCGTCGTACCGGCGGGGGTAAGCCTGCCCCGGCGGGGAGGTGCGGCTCGGCGCGGGAGCGGCGGCAGGTTGCCGGTCATGCCACTGGCCTTCCGCGGCCGCGAGGCGTTCGAGCTCGCCGCGGTCGAGGAAGAGCCCGCGGCAGTCCGTGCACTGCTCGACGGTGACGCCGTTGCGCTCGTAGGAGTGCATCTCGCCACGACACCTGGGGCACGTCAGGGTCGCCATGCCCCGGAGAACGCCGCGTGGGAGCCGGCCGGTGCCGGACGTCCGGCGCGGCGTGCCCCCGAGCCGGACCCGGCCCGGGGGCGCGGCACACTCGGTGCCCGTGACGTCCCCAGACGCCGAGCGTCCGCCGGAGCCGGACCCGTTGCCGCTGCCGGTCGTCGACAACCACGTCCACCTGGATCTCGCGGACCGGTCGTCCCGGCCGGGCGACGGTCCTCCCGGGCCCGAGGTCGTCGAGTCCCTGCTCGCCGCGGCCCGCCGCGTCAACGTGCCACGCGCCGTCCAGATCGGCTGCGACCTGGCCTCGGCCCGGTGGACGCGAGACCTGCTGGACCAGCGGCCGGAGCTGGTGGGCGGCGTGGCGCTGCATCCCAACGAGGCGGCGCGGCTGGCCGCGGCGGGCGGCGCCGCGGCCGTGGACCGGGCCCTGGCCGAGGTCGAGGGCCTGCTCGACCACCCGCGGATGCGCGTGGTGGGCGAGACCGGACTCGACCACTTCCGGACCGGACCCGAGGGCCGCGACGCCCAGGAGCGGTCGTTCCGGGCGCACATCGACCTCGCGAAGCGGCACGGCCTGGCGCTGCAGATCCACGACCGGGACGCCCATGGCGACGTGATGCGGGTCCTCGAGAGCGAGGGGGCGCCGGAGCGCACCGTGTTCCACTGCTTCTCCGGTGACGCGGCGATGGCGCGGCGGTGCGCCGACCGCGGGTGGTACCTGTCCTTCGCCGGGGTCGTGACCTTTCGCAACGCCGAGTCGCTGCGGGCGGCGCTGCGGGTCGTGCCCCAGGAGAACCTGCTGGTGGAGACGGATGCGCCGTTCCTCACCCCGCACCCCCACCGGGGGCGGGTCAACGCCTCGTACCTGGTCCCCTTGACCGTGCGTGCCATGGCGGAGGTGCGGGGGGAGGACCTCGCCGAGTTGTGCGCGGCGCTCGCGGCCACCAGCGAGCGCGTGTACGGCCCGTGGGGCCCGAAGGTCACGGGAACATAACGGGAGAATCGCGGCGCGGTCACGGCGTTCGGCGTGCCGGATTGGCGGGGCGGCGCCGCTCTCGTCTACCTTGCGGCGGACCTCCGGGGTCCGACGACTCCTGTGTGAACCCGGCCGCCCCGCGGCCCTCGTCGGCGCCCGGCCCGACGTCCTGGTGGTGTGCGTGCCGCAACCCGAGAGCCTCTTCACCCGCCCGACCGGCCGCCGTGCGGTCGGTGTCCCGCCCGTCGTCCCCGAGGCCACTCCGGTCCTCGGCCCTGCGCCTGACGACACGAGTCCCGTGCCCGTCGTCCCCGCATCCGCTGCGGTCCTCGGCGCGGCGGACGACACGAGTCCCGTCCCCGTCGTCCCCGCCCCCACGGCGCCGCTGGCGTCCCCAGCCACACCCGTCACGCTCGCCACCGCAGAGCCCGCATCCCCGTGGGCGCCCGGGTCGCCCGTCGGCCTGTCGGCCCGACCCTCCGAGCTGCCCAGCGGCGCCCCCCGCGACCGCGCCGACGTCCCGGGCACCGGCGTGGCCGACGACGGAAGGGACCGCTTCACGGCGGTGCTCCTCGGCCGCTCCCGGCGCGGGCTGGTGGTGCGGGCCGCGGCCGCGGCGTCCGCCCTGGCCGTCCTCCTCACCACCGTGATCGCAGTCGCGGTTCTCGAGCGCACCGTGACGGTCGACGTCGACGGGCAGACCCAGCAGGTGAGCTTCCTCGGCAGCGGGGTGTCCGACGCGCTGGCCGAGGCCGGCGTCGAGGTGGGCGAGCGGGACTACGTGTCGCCCGCCGTGGGCGAGAGCGTCGCCGACGGCGGCACCGTGACCGTGCGCTATGGCCGGCCCCTGACGGTGGACGTCGACGGCGAGGAGCGCACGTACTGGACGACCGGGCTCACGGTCGAGGAGGCCATCGCCGCGCTCGACCTGCGCTTCGAGGGCGCCGCCCTCTCGGTGTCACGGTCGGCGCCGATCGGCCGCCAGGGACTGGCCGTCGCGGTGACGACCCCCAAGGACGTCGTCCTCGTGACGGCCGGCGGCGAGCAGGCCTTCACCTCCACCGGGCGCACCGTCGCCGACGTCCTCGCGGAGGCCGGGGTCGCCGCCGACGGTGACGACCGCGTCGAGCCGGCCGCCGACACCCTGGTGACGGCGGGCCTGCGGATCACCCACCGGAAGGTCGACGTCGCCACCGTCGAGGAGGCCGTCGAGGTCCCGGCCCCGACCCGCACGGTCGAGACCGCCGACCTGTTCGAGGGCGAGACCGAGGTCCAGGAGGCGGGCCGGCCCGGGACCGAGGCCGTGACGTGGACGGTGACCACCGTCGACGGGGTCGAGGAGTCGAGGGCCGAGGTCTCCCGTGTGGTGTCCTCCGAGCCGGTCGAGCGGGTCGTCCTCAGTGGCACCAAGCCGCGCCCCGCCGGCGGCACCTCGCCGAACGTCGGCGGCGACGTCGACAGCCTGAACTGGGCGGCGCTGGCCCAGTGCGAGTCCGGCGGCAACCCCTCGATCGTGTCGTCCAACGGCCTCTACCACGGGCTGTACCAGTTCGACGCCCGCACCTGGCAGTCGGTCGGCGGCAGCGGGGTGGCCAGCGACGCCCCCGCCGACGAGCAGACGTACCGGGCGAAACTGCTGTACCAGCAGCGGGGCGACTCCCCGTGGCCGAGCTGCGGCTCGCGCCTCTACACGTGACGCGCGACTGAGCCGGACCCCGCACCCGGGTCGGCTCGGGGCGACCGAGGTCCGCCGGCTGGCGGCGGACCTCGGCCTGCGCCCGGCCAAGGCACGCGGCCAGAACTTCGTCGTCGACCCGGCCACGGTGGAACGCATCGTCCGCCTCGCCGGCGTCCGCGACGGCGACGTCGTCCTCGAGGTGGGCCCCGGACTGGGCTCGCTCACCCTGCCCCTGCTGGCGGCGGGGGCGGCCGTGGTCGCGGTCGAGATCGACGAGCGGCTCGCGGCCAGGCTGCCGCGGACGGTCGAGGCCCACCTGCCGGACGCCGGGGACCGCCTCCACGTCGTCGTGGCCGACGCAGTGCGCCTCGACGCCCGCCTCGTGACCGGACCGCACGGCCCGCCCACCGTGCTCGCCGCCAACCTGCCCTACAACGTCGCGGTACCGGTGCTGCTCACGGTGCTGGAGCGGGTGCCGTCCGTCGCGTCAGGCGTCGTCATGGTCCAGGCCGAGGTCGCCGACCGGCTCACCGCTGCCCCCGGCTCCCGGGTGTACGGCGCTCCCACGGTCAAGCTCGCCTGGTACGCGCGGGCGCGCCGCGCAGGCTCGGTCCCCCCGTCGGTGTTCTGGCCCGCACCGCGCGTCGACAGCGGGCTCGTGGCCCTGACCCGCCGGGAGACCCCCGGCTCCGCGGGACTGCGGGAGGCGACCTTCGCCTGCGTGGACGCCGCCTTCGCCCAGCGACGCAAGGGCCTGCGGGGGGCCCTGGCGCCGCTCGCGGGGTCGCCGGCGGCCGCCGCCGCCGCACTCGCCGCGGCGGGCGTCGACCCGCTGACCCGGGGCGAGCAGTTGGACGTCGCAGCCTTCGTCCGCCTCGCCGCCGCGCTGGAGGTGTCACCCCCCGGCTAGCCTCGGTCGCCATGAGGTCGCCGACGTCCGTCACCGTGCGGGCGCCCGCGAAGATCAATCTCCAGCTGGCGGTCGGCCGCCCGGGACCGGACGGGTACCACCCGCTCGCCACCGTGTTCCTCGCCGTCTCCCTGTACGACGAGGTCACGGCGACCCCGGCCGCTCCCGGGGTCGTCGAGGTCCTCGTCACCGGCGCGGGCGGGGTCGACGTCACCTCCGTCCCCCGGGACGAGTCCAACCTCGCGGCTCGGGCGGCTCGCCTGCTCATCGACCACGCCGACGACGCCGACGCCGAGCGCCTCGGCGTGCGCCTGCACATCGACAAGCGGATCCCCGTCGCGGGCGGCATGGCGGGCGGTTCGGCCGACGCGGCCGCCTCCCTCGTCGCCTGCGACGCGCTGTGGGGGCTGCGGTTGTCGCGCGCCGAGGTCCACGCCGCCGCTGCCCGGCTCGGCAGCGACGTCCCGTTCGCCCTCATGGGGGGCACCGCCGTCGGGACCGGCCGGGGTGACCGACTGACGCCTGCCCTGGCGCACGGCCAGTGGCACTGGGTCCTCCTGGTCGCCGACGGGGAACTGCCCACGCCCGCCGTCTACGCCGAGCTGGACCGCCTGCGCGAGGGCCGCGACGTCCCCCGGCCGCGGGTGTCCGACCGGGTCATGGCGGCGCTGCGGGCCGGGGACCCGTCGGCCCTCGGCACTGGGCTGCGCAACGACCTGCAGGTCGCCGCCGTCTCGCTGCGTCCGGCCCTGGGGCGGGTGCTCGACCACGCGCTCGACCTGCAGGTCCCCGGGGCTGTGGTCTCGGGGTCCGGGCCGACCGTCGCCGTCCTCGCGGAGGACCCCGACCAGGCGGACGAGCTCGTCGTCGCCCTCGACGGGCTGGCGGGCGTGCGGACCGTGCTGCGCGCCGACGGCCCGGTGCCCGGATGCCGCATCGTCGATGTCGCCGACTGAGGGCGGGCGGGCCGGGGCCCGTTGGTCCCGTGTGCTGCCGGGGGAGGGGCGCTGATGGCAGCGCATCTGCTGGGGGCCGAGGGCCTGCGTCTGGAGTACCCGACGCGGGTGGTCTTCGACTCCCTGACCGTGGGTGTCGAGGAGGGCGACCGGATCGGGGTCGTGGGCCGCAACGGCGACGGCAAGTCGAGCCTGCTGGGGATGCTCGCCGGGCGGATCGAGCCGCAGGCGGGCCGGGTGACGCGCCGCAACGGGGTCCGGTTCGGCTTCCTCGGCCAGGGCGACGACCTCGACCCCGGGGCCACCGTCGGGCACGTCATCGTCGGTGACCGCCCCGAGCACGAGTGGGCGGGTGATGCGGCCGTTCGCGCCGTGATCGGCGGGCTGGTCCCGGACGTCGGGTGGCAGACCAGCGTCGGGACCCTCAGCGGCGGGCAGCGGCGCCGGGTGGCGCTGGCGGCGCTGCTCGTGGGCGACTGGGACGTCGTCGCGCTGGACGAGCCGACGAACCATCTCGACGTCGAGGGCATCGCCTGGCTGGCCGACCACCTCACTCGCCGGTGGGCGCGCCACGCCGGCGGTCTGCTGGTCGTCACCCATGACCGGTGGTTCCTCGACGAGGTGTGCACGGAGACCTGGGAGGTCCATGACCGGGTGGTCGAGCCCTTCGAGGGCGGGTACGCGTCCTACGTGCTCCAGCGGGTGGAGCGGGACCGGATGGCGGCGGCCGCCGCGAGCCGGCGGCAGAACCTCCTGCGCAAGGAACTGGCCTGGCTGCGCCGCGGGCCGCCGGCCCGGACGTCGAAGCCGAAGTTCCGGATCGATGCGGCCAACCAGCTGATCCAGGACGTGCCGCCGGTGCGTGATCCGGTCGAGTTGCAGCGCCTCGCGGTGGCCCGGCTCGGCAAGGACGTCGTCGACCTCGAGAACGTGAGTGTCCGCTTCGGCGACCGGGAGGTGCTGCGGGACGTGACGTGGCGACTCGCGCCGGGCGAGCGCACGGGGATCCTCGGTACCAACGGTGCGGGCAAGTCCACCCTGCTCGGGTTGGTCTGCGGGACCGTCGAGCCGACCGGCGGCCGGGTCAAGCGGGGGAAGACGGTGCGGGTCGGGGTGCTGGACCAGCAGTTCTCCCAGCTGGTCGAGATCGGCGGCGACCGGGTGCGGGAGGTGCTGGCGCGGACCAGGACCACGTTCACCATCGACGGCAAGGACCACACGCCGGCCCAACTGCTGGAACGGCTGGGTTTCGCCCGCGAGCACCTGTCCGCTCGCGTCGACGACCTCTCGGGCGGTCAGAAGCGGCGGTTGCAGCTGCTGCTGGTGCTGCTCGGCGAGCCCAACCTGCTCGCCCTCGACGAGCCGACGAACGACGTCGACGCGGACCTGCTCGCGGCGTTGGAGGACCTGCTCGACTCGTGGCCGGGCACCCTGGTCGTGGTCTCGCACGACCGGTACCTGCTGGAACGGGTCACCGATCAGCAGTACGCGATCCTCGACGGGCGGCTGCGGCACGTGCCGGGCGGGGTCGACGAGTATCTGCGGCTGCGGCGGGAGCAGGCGGCGGCGCCGACGGGCAGGCCCGATCCCCCGGCGACGGCCGGGCCCGCGCCAGGCTCACCGGTGTCGGGTGCGCAGCGCAGGGCGACCCAGAAGGAGATCGCCGCGATCGAGCGCCGACTGGAGAGGGTGTCGGGCAGCATCGACGCGGTGCACCGGCGTCTGGCCGAGCACGACCAGAGCGACTACGTGGGACTGCAACGGTGCACCGACGAGCTGCGGCAGCTCCAGACCGACGTCGGGCAGCTGGAGGAGCGGTGGCTGGAGCTGTCGGAACTCGTCGACTGACGCGCCGGACCGGCGGGTCAGCGCCGGGGCCGTCCGTGCAGCCGGGGCTCCTGCTCCAGGCTGGACAGCCCGTTCCACGCCAGGTTGACGATGTGCGCCGCCACCTCGGCCTTCCTCGGGCGCCGGGTGTCCAGCCACCACTGCCCGGTCATCGCCACCATCCCGACGAGCATCTGGGCGTACATCGGCGCGGCCTTGCGCGACAGCCCGTGCTCCGCGAACGCGTCCGCCAGCAGGTGCTCGACCTGGCCGGCGACGTCGCCGAGCAGGCTCGAGAAGGTGCCTGTGGTCGCCGTGACGGGGGAGTCGCGGACGAGGATCCGGAACCCGTCGGCGGAGGACTCGACGTAGTCCAGCAGGGCCAGTGCCGCCCGCTCGACCAGGACCCGCGCCGGTGCCGGCCGGGAGAGGGCCCCGGTGATGGCGGCGAGCAGCGCGTGCACCTCGCGGTCCACGACGACGGCGTAGAGGCCCTCCTTGCCGCCGAAGTGCTCGTACACCACCGGCTTCGACACCTTGGCCTTGGCGGCGAGGTCCTCGACGGTGGTGCCGTCGAAGCCGCGCTCGGCGAACACCCGCCGCCCCACCTCGATGAGCTGGCGGCGGCGTTCGCCCGCCGTCATCCGCCGCCCCCGCGAACCGGTCACGACCGCCGGGGCGGTGTCCGCCGGATCCTCCGACGTCGTCACGCGCCCATCGTGCCCGCACCACGGGCGGCGTCGGGGACACTGGTCGCCCGGTCGCGGCACGCCCGGCCGATCCGCCCTGGTGTAACGGCAGCACGCAGGCCTTTGGAGCCTTGAGGTCCCTGTTCGAATCGGGGGGGCGGAGCCGCGCGACCGGCCGCCGCGCGTCGGCACGCCGACCGCCCCGGCGCCGTTAGAGTGGCGTTCACGCCACCGGCCGTCGCGCCGAGGCGAGAGTCCCATCGCCCTCGTCCCCGGAGGACACCCGACCGTGCCCGACGCCTCCTGCGCCGCCGCCGTCGTCCTCGCAGCCGGACAGGGCACCCGCATGCGGTCGCGGACCCCCAAGGTCCTCCACCGCCTGGCCGGGCGCAGCATGGTCGCCCACGCCCTCGCGACAGCCTCGGCCATCGGTGCCGCCCGGGTCTGCGTCGTCGTCCGCCACGACCGCGACCGCGTGGCGGAACACGTCCGCGAGATCGCGCCGGAAGCCGTCGTCGCCGATCAGGACGAGGTGCCGGGCACCGGGCGGGCGTTCGCGTGTGCCCTCGCGGTGCTCGACGCCGCGGGCGGCCCGCCGCTCGGCGGCCGGGTGGTCGTGACCTACGGCGACGTCCCGCTGCTGCGCCCGCAGACCCTGGCCGCGCTGCTCGCGGCCGACCCGCAGGCTGCCGTCACCGTGCTGACCGCGGTCGTCGACGACCCGACCGGCTACGGCCGGGTGGTGCGCGACGACGCGGGCGACGTGGCCGGCATCGTCGAGCACCGGGACGCCGACCCGGCGACCCGCCGGGTGCGCGAGGTCAACTCCGGCGTCTACGCCCTCGACCTGGCCTTCGCCCGCGACGCCGTCGGCCGGCTGGAACCGTCCAACGCCCAGGGTGAGCTGTATCTCACCGACGTCGTCGCGCTGGCCCGGGCGGACGGGCGCCGGGTGGCCGCCGTCGTGGCCGACGACCCCCACGAGCTCGAGGGCGTCAACGACCGCGGCCAGCTCGCGGCCGCGCGCCGCCGCCTCAACGACCGCCTGCTGGCCGACCTCATGTCCGCCGGGGTCGACGTCGAGGACCCGGCGACCACCTGGATCGACGCCCGGGTGGCCGTGGCCGCCGACGCCGTCCTGCGCCCCGGGAGCCACCTGGAGGGTGACACGGTCGTCGAGTCCGGGGCCGTCGTGGGACCGGCCACCACCCTCGTGGACTCGCGCGTGCGGGCGGGCGCGCACGTGCTCCGCAGCCATGTCGTCGGGGCCGACATCGGCCCCGGGGCGAGGGTGGGTCCCTTCTCGCACCTCCGTCCGGGCACGGTGCTCGCTGCGGGGGCCAAGGTCGGCGCCTACGTCGAGACCAAGAACGCCACGGTGGGGGAGGGGGCCAAGGTGCCCCACCTGTCGTACGTCGGCGACGCCACCGTGGGCCGGGGGGCGAACATCGGCGCCGGCACGATCGTGGCGAACTACGACGGCGTGGCGAAGCACGCGACCGAGGTCGGCGACCACGCCCGGATCGGCAGCAACACGGTCCTCGTCGCGCCCGTTGCCGTGGGCCCGGGTGCCTACACCGCGGCGGGATCCGTCGTCCACGGTGAGGTCCCGGCCGGTGCGTTGGCCGTCGCCCGTGGGCGGCTGCACGTCAGCGAGGACTGGGTCGCCCGGCGCCGGGCCGGGACCCCGGCCGACGAGGCGGCGAGAACGGCGGCCCGCGGGGCACCGGAACGCGGGCAGGGGGGGCAGAATGGGGCGAATCGGGCACCTCACGGCTCCACCGACCGGCCACCGACAGCACGGACGACACGGCATCCGGACGACAGCATCGAGGGCGAGGGCGCATGAGTACGGGCATCACTGCGGGGGCTGAGCGGAGGCTGGTCCTGGTCAGCGGACGGGCGCACGAACAGCTGGCGCACGAGGTGGGCCGGCATCTCGGTGTCGAGGTGCTCCCGAGCCGGTCGTACGACTTCGCCAACGGCGAGATCTACGTCCGGTTCGGCGAGAGCGTGCGCGGTGCCGACGCGTTCGTCCTCCAGAGCCACTGCCGGCCGATCAACGACTGGCTCATGGAGCACCTGCTCATGGTCGACGCGCTCAAGCGCGCCTCGGCCAAGCGGATCACGGTCGTCGCCCCGTTCTACGGCTACTCCCGGCAGGACAAGAAGCACCGCGGCCGCGAGCCCATCTCGGCCCGCCTCATCGCCGACCTCTTCAAGACCGCCGGCGCCCACCGGCTCATGAGCGTCGACCTCCACGCCGCCCAGATCCAGGGCTTCTTCGACGGGCCCGTCGACCACCTGTGGGCGATGCCGCTGCTCGCCGACCACGTGGCCAAGCAGGTCGGGGACCGGGCCGAGCTCACCGTCGTCAGTCCTGACATGGGCCGGGTGCGGGTGGCGGACCTGTGGGCGGACCGCCTCGGCGCCCCGCTCGCGATCATCCACAAGCGTCGTGACCCGCAGGTGCCGAACGAGGTCCAGGTCCACGAGCTCGTCGGGGATGTCAAGGGCCGCACGTGCGTGCTGGTCGACGACATCATCGACACCGCGGGGACCATCGCGGCCGCCGCCGAGGCCCTCAAGGCGCACGGTGCCGGGCGCATCCTCGTGGCCGCCACCCACCCGGTGCTGTCGGGGCCGGCGGTGGACCGGCTGAAGAACGCCCCGGTCGACGAGGTGGTGGTGACGGACACCCTGCCGATCGATGAGGAGAAGCGCTTCCCTGCCCTGACCGTCCTGCCGATCGCCGATCTGCTGTCCCGGGCGATCCGCGAGGTGTTCGAGGACGGCTCGGTCACCAGCCTGTTCGACGGCAACGCCTGACGGTCCCCGGGGCGGCCCCGCGAACGGGGTACCCTCGGGCGAAGCCACGGCGAGGGTCCGGCGCCGCTGCTGCGGTCCGGGCCGTGATCGACGGGGTGCCCTCGGGGCGCCGCGCCCGTCGTGGCACCGAGCCCGCACCGCCCCGAGGAGTGTCCGTGAGCAGTACCGAGTCCCGCCTGGCAGCCGAGCCTCGCACCGAGTTCGGCAAGGGAGCCGCCCGCCGTGTCCGGCGGTCGTCCCGGGTCCCGGCCGTCATCTACGGCCATGGCATGGACCCCCTTCATGTCACCCTCCCGGGGCACGACACCATGATGGCCCTGAAGTACCGCAACGCGGTCATCCAGGTCGCGCTCGACGGGACCACCCACGTGACGCTGGCGAGGCACGTCCAGCGCGACCCCATCCGGGGCTCCGTCGAGCACGTCGATCTCATCGTGGTCACCCGGGACGAGAAGGTGCGGGTGGACATCCCTGTGACGACGACCGGGGCGGGCACCTCCGACGCCGTCGTCACCATCGAGCAACCGACGATCTCCGTCGAGGCACCGGCGACCCAGCTGCCGGAGAGCGTCGAGGTCGACGTCACCGGCTTCACACCCGGCACCCAGGTGCTCGCCCGCGACCTTGCCCTGCCCGAGGGGGTGGCGCTGGCCGTCGACCCCGAGACCGTCGTCGTCCACGCCGTCCTGCTGCGGTCGGCGTCGGCGGAGGAGGACGAGGCGGCAGCGGGCGACACCGGCGTGTGACCGGGTCGTGACGATGTCCGAGGTGTGGCTGGTCGCCGGGCTCGGCAATCCCGGCGACCGGTACGCGGGCACCCGTCACAACGCCGGCCGGATGGTGGTCGACCACCTGGCCCGCGAGCTGACCGGAGGGACCGCGTTCAAGTCGCACCGCGGGCAGTCGCTCGTCCTCGAGACCCGGTTGCCGCCCACGGGCGGGGAGCCGGGTCCGCGCGTCGTGCTGATGACGCCGACGACGTACATGAACCTCTCCGGCGGGCCGGTCTCGGGTGTCGCCCGGTACTTCGGGGTCGAGCTCGACCGGGTCGTCGTCGCGCACGACGAGCTCGACATCGACCTGGGCGCGATCAAGGTCAAGCGCGGCGGCGGCGACGGCGGCCACAATGGGCTGCGGTCGGTGACCGCGTCCCTCGGCAGCCCCGACTACGTGCGGGTGCGGGTCGGCATCGGCCGCCCGCCGGGGCGGATGGACCCGGCCGACTACGTGCTGCGGCCCTTCCCGGCCGCAGCCCGCACGGACGTCGAGTTCCTCGTCGCCGACGGCGCCGACGCGGTGCTCACGGTGATCCGCGACGGCGTCGCCGCGGCGCAGCACCGTTACCACTCGCGAGCCTGACACGCCAGAGCGCGCCCGGGTCGCCTCCGCGCCCTTCCGGGATGTCCCACCTGCCCGAATGAGCCGTACATCACCGATCTGTAAAGACTGTGCGCCGATCGGGCGTTTCGTCCGATCCGCCCGCTAGCCTCACGGCCGATTCCCGACCACGAGGGGCTGTCGCACCGGTCCCTCGGTCACCGCAGTTCGAGAGCAGCCGAGAGGTCCGTCACCGTGCGCAAGGCACTCGCCACCGTCCTGTTGAGCGCGACTGCGCTCGCCGCCGGCTTCGCCGGCGCCATCGCCCCCGCCGCCGCCGACTCGACACCTGAGGATTCGCCGTCCGCCGAGTGCATCCCGGCCGACGAAGCCCGCTTCGACGGGCGGTGGAACGTCGCCGGCCCCGGACTCCTCAGCGCCACCCTGCGGGGGGCCGCGGACTCCGAGCTGTGTGACGACGTGGCCCTCAACGCCAGCGTGTACCTCGTCCCCGACACCTGGGACGGAGGCGGGTTCAACGAGACCGCCGTGCCGCAGACTCTGGTACCGGAGGGTCATGCCCCCGACCTGGTCTTCCCCACCGGGACTGCCGTGGGCACCGAGTTGACCGCGGACGTCACCGCCTTCCTGCCGGAGTGCGCGAACTACCAGGTGGACCTCTACACCGGGGCGAAGCTGGACGAGGTCGGCCCTGGCGGACACGGTGGAGCGTTCATCACGGGCGGCCTCGTGAAGGGTGACCTCGACGCCCCCGAATGCGACGAGCCGACCGAGTCCCCGTCGACCGAGCCGTCCACGGAGTCGTCGACGGAGCCGACGACCCCGACGGAGCCGGCCACCACCGAGCCCACGGAGCCCAGCGAGACCGAGCCGACGGAGCCGACCGAGACGACTCCGGCGACCACCACCCCCACCTCGGCCACCACGACCCAGGTCGCCGGGACCACGACCGTGGCAAGCACCAGCCAGGGCCCCGAACTCGCCTTCACCGGCTCGTCCGGCACCAGCGCCCTCGTCGGCGTGGCTCTCCTCCTCGTTGTGGGCGGTGCCGTCGCGCTCGTCCTCACTCACCGTCGCCGCCTCGGCGCGACCCACCAGGGCTGAGCGTCACTGTCCACTCAGTGAGACAACCGCATCGGGCCGGATCCCCCCAGGGGTCCGGCCCGATGTCCTGTCCCGAGTCGTGACAAAACGGACAAGTCTCCTCACCTCGGGGGACTTGTGTCCCTGTGCTCCGGACATCCGTTCCATCCGTGAAGCATCGGAGGTTTCACCCGAACCGTAAATTCTTGGACAAGTCCGGGCGGTTCCTCCGCCTTCCTGGCTAGCGTCCATCGCGCTCCCCGGTGTCGGGGCGCACGTCGGACGCACAGTCACGGGAGGACGTCGGTCATGGTCGTCGCCGCCCGGCGCGCATCGCCGTACCGGAGCCGCCACACCGTGGCGCCGGCGACGGCAGCAGCGGCCGCCGTGAGGAACCGGGCGGGCGCCCGGTGATGGTTGAAACCCAGCGTCAGCAGCGCCGCCAGCCCGTGGCGGCGGGGGACCGGATCCAGCGCCACCCCGGTCGACCTGGGGTCGCGGCAGGCGAGGACCACGTGCCGGACCGGCACCGGCCCCTCCGCGGCCCGTCCCAGGGCCGCCGCCGGGAGCAGGTACTCCCGCTCGCCCGCGCCGTGTCCGGGTGCCCCGGTCCCGTCCGTCACGCCCCCGCCGGGAGGCGCCAGACACACGGCCGCGAGGCTCTCCGGGGACAGGGCCACCGGCTTGGGGTAGGGCAGCGCCGCCCCGTCAGGGGTCAGCACCAGCGCCTCGTCCGACAGGTAGCCGGCTCCCGCGCGACAGAGGGCGGTGACGAGTGTCGACTTCCCCGCCCCTGACGTCGCCGGCAGGGCAACCGCACCCTCGCCCAGCAGGACGACCCCGGCGTGCACGGCCGGGAACGGGCACGCCTCGACGACCGCACGGTTCAGCTCCGCCGAGGCCGCGGCCGGGTCGTCCGCCCGGACGGCCTGGGTTTCCGCTGTCGCCACCTCAGGACCCTCGCCCCCGGTCACGAACGGAGCCCACAGCTCCGCCAGTTCTCGGACTGCCCGGGGCCGACCGGTCAGGACGATCGTCAAGGTCCCGAAGAACCGCAGGGACGTCATCCCCCCGACCCCGTCGGCTCCGGCCCGTCGCCGTCGGCCTCCGCCGCCACCCGGCGGACCAGGTCCTCGGCGGTGAGAAGGGCCACCGCGGAGCGGACCCCGGCGGTCACCTCGTCGAGGTCCGCCCGGTACGCCCCGGCCAGGAGCTCCGCGATGCCGTCCTCGTCCAGGGTGCCGTCGCAGAGGGCGAAGACGTCGCTCGCGGTGACGTTGAGCATGACGACCCGATCGGTGCCCGGGTGGTACGTGCTGATCTCGCCGTCGATCTCCACGGTGGTGAGGTCTGCGGCGGTCCGGCGCAGGACGTACGGCACCCGGGGATCGTAGGAGCCGTCACCTGCTCGGGTCCGGTGATTCGTCACCCTGTGTCGCGATCGCTGACCGGCTCACCCGGGCGCGTGACCGTCTCGTGTGACAAGGCCCGGAAACGGCGGATGCCCCCTCCGGCCGGTGCCTACCGTCTGGTCCCAGGCGCCGGCACTGCGACCGGAGCCACCCACGACCCTCGCCGGTCTCCCGGCCGCAGGGAGCAGCGAGAGAAGGGATGCCGATGACCGAGCCCCGCCTCGCCTTCGGTGCCACCGTCCTCGGCGCCGCCGACCTCACCGCGGTCGACCTCCGGGACCCGTTCCTCACCGCGTCGGCGCCGGTCACGGCCCCCCGGGTGGAACCGGGCGGCCGGGCGGCCGCCGCGGCGGCCGCGTCGGTGTCCCGCGTCCTCGCCACGATGCGGGCGAGCGACGCCGCGGCGTTCGCGCTCGCGGCGGGCGGCGCGGGGCTGGTCGCCGGCAGCCTGCGCGGTCACTCCCTCGGCGTCGATGTCCTCCTGGGCCTGCTGGCGGTGATCGTCACGGTGCCCGCCTGGCTGACCGGGCTGCGCCTGGCCCGGGCATACGAGCCGCGCCACCTGTTCGCCGGCTCGGCCGAGGTCCAGCGGGTGGCGACGGCGGGGTCCGGTGCGGCCCTGGTCGTCACGGCTCTGGGGTGGCTGGTGCTGGAGCGGCGCGAGGCGCCGGTCGTCCTGGCGGCTCTCGCCGTGGGGGTCGGGTTGACCGTGGCCGGCCGCTGGGTGATCCGGATGCGGGTGCAGCGGGCGAACCGGGCCGGGGCCGTCCGCACCCCGGTGCTCGTCGTCGGGGGACACGAGGACACGGCCGTCCTCACGGCCAGAGTCGAGCGCAACCGTTACCACGGCTGGCGGGTGACGGCCACGTGCGACGTCTCCGGGCCGGGTTCCCCGGAGCAGGTGGTCGAGTCGGTGGTGCGGGCCGCGGACCGTGCCGGTGCGTCGCTGGTGCTCCTCGCGCCGGCCGCGGCGGCATCGCTGGGGTCGGTCACCGAACTGCAGCGGGCGTTGCATGCGGGCGGGCGCGAACTCGCCCTCGCCCCGCCCATGGTCGAGGCGATCGGCCCGCGGGTGTCGGTGACCTCGGTCTGCGGCCTGCCGGTGGTCCGGCTGTCGGCGCCCGAGCTGGCCGGCCCGCGACGGGTGATCAAGGATGTGGCGGACCGGGTCGCCGCCGGTGTCGCGGTCCTCGTGCTGCTGCCGGCCCTCCTCGGGGTCGCGCTCGCGGTCCGGCTGAGCAGCCCGGGGCCTGCGCTGTACCGGCAGCGCCGGGTGGGCCGGGACGGCCGGCTGTTCACCGTCCTCAAGTTCCGCAGCATGCACGCCGACGCCGACGCCCGGCAGGCGGCGGTCGACACCCTCAACGAGGGCGCCGGCCCGCTGTTCAAGCTGCGGCGCGACCCTCGCATCACCCGGGTCGGGCACTGGCTGCGCCGCACGTCCCTGGACGAACTGCCGCAGCTGGTCAACGTCGCGCTCGGCGACATGTCCCTGGTCGGCCCGCGGCCCGCACTGCCGCGCGAGGTCGCGGCCTACGACGAGGTCACGCGCCGGCGCCTCCTCGTCCGTCCGGGGCTCACCGGTCTCTGGCAGATCCACGGGCGGTCGGACCTGTCCTGGGAAGAGACCCGCCGCCTGGACGTCCGCTACGTGGAGAACTGGTCACTCGGCTTCGACCTGTCGATCCTGGTCCGCACCGTCGACGCGGTGCTGCGCGGCCGGGGGGCGTACTGATGGGCCCGGCCGCCACGCCGCCCGGGGTGTTCGTCCACCCGGCGGGCCTGTGCGAGAGCGACGAGGTGGGCGAGGGGACCCGGGTCTGGGCGTTCGCCCACGTCCTCAAGGGGGCGGTGGTCGGGCGGGACTGCAACGTCTGCGACGGCGCCTTCGTCGAGGGGGGTGCCCGCCTCGGCGACCGGGTGACCGTGAAGAACGGTGTCCTGGTCTGGGACCGGGTGAGCGTCGAGGACGACGTGTTCCTCGGCCCCGGTGTCGTCTTCACCAACGACCTGCGGCCCCGGGCCCACGTCAGGCGCTCGGGGGATGCCCTGGTGCCGACGACGGTCCGCCGCGGGGCGACGCTCGGCGCCGGGACCGTCGTCGTCTGCGGGGTGGAGATCGGCGAGCACGCGTTCGTCGCCGCCGGCGCGGTCGTCACCCGTGACGTGCCGGCGCACGCCTTCGTCGCCGGCAACCCCGCCGTGCGCAAGGGCTGGGCCTGCGTGTGTGGCGAGCGGGTCGGGAAGTCCCTGACCTGCACCGCCTGCGGGCGGGAGTACCACGAGGGCCCGCGCGGGCTCGTCGAGATCGCGAGTGAGGACTGACCATGGGCACCAGTCGTTTCGTCCCGTCGCTCGTCAGGTCGCTGCCCCGTCGCCTCCGGCGCGGCGCGCTGCTCGTGGTCGCGGCACTCGCCGTGGGGCCGTTCGTCGTCGTGGCCACGCCGCCGGCCGGAGCGGTCACGGTCTTCGGCCAGGCCTGCCCGCCCGGCCAGAACGAGATCGTCTGCGAGAACTCCCGGCCCGGGTCCCCGGAGTCCGAGTGGGACATTTCGGGCTTCGGCGACTGGACCATCCAGGGCTTCAGCACCGAGATGAGCGTCGCCGCCGGCGAGACGGTCGACTTCAAGATCGACACTGACGCCCCCGCGTACCGCGTCGACATCTACCGGCTCGGTTGGTACGGCGGCGACGGCGCCCGCAAGGTGGGGACGGTCCAGCCGTCGGCCCCCCTGCCGCAGAACCAGCCGGACTGCCTCTCCGACCTCACGACCAACCTCGTCGACTGCGGCAACTGGGGGGTCTCCGCCTCGTGGGCGGTCCCGGCCGACGCCGCGTCCGGGGTGTACGTGGCGAAGCCGACCCGCACCGACACCGGCGGGACGAGTCACATCGTGTTCGTGGTCCGTGACGACGACGGCGGCTCGGACGTCGTCTTCCAGACGTCCGACACCACCTGGCAGGCGTACAACCTGTACGGCGGGGCGAACTTCTACTACGGGGACAACGGGCGCGCGACGAAGCTGAGCTACAACCGCCCGGTCACCACACGGGGCAACAACCAGGGCCGGGACTTCCTGTTCTCGGGGGAGTACCCGCTGCTGCGGTTCCTCGAGCGCAACGGCCACGACGTCAGCTACATCAGCGGCATCGACACCCACCGCGACGGCGCCTCCCTGCTCAGCCACCGGGTCTTCGTCTCGGCCGGCCACGACGAGTACTGGTCGGGCGCCCAGCGCGCCAACGTCGAGGCGGCCCGGGACGCCGGTGTCAACCTGGCCTTCTTCTCCGGCAACGAGGTGTACTGGCGGACCCGGTACGAGCCCAGCATCGACGGCTCGGCCGCCGCGGACCGCACCCTCGTCACCTACAAGGAGACCTGGGACAACGCCAAGAGCGACCCGGCGAACGAGTGGACGGGCACCTGGCGCGACCCGCGGTTCGCCACCCCCGCCCAGGGCGGCGGGCTGCCGGAGAACGCCCTGACCGGCACCGCGTACATGGCGAACCACATCCTCGAGGCCATCGAGGTGCCGGCCGACGACGGCCGGCTCCGGCTGTGGCGGAACACCCCGCTGGCGTCGCAGTCGCCCGGTCAGGTGGCCGTTCTCGCCCCCAACACCCTCGGGTACGAGTCCAACGAGGACCTCGACAACGGGTTCCGGCCCGCCGGCCTGGTCCGCCTGTCGACGACGACGAAGCCGACCCCGGAACTCCTGCAGGACTTCGGCACCCGGGTCCAGCCCGGTGAGACCACGCACCACATGACCATGTACCGGGCGGACTCCGGGGCCCTGGTGTTCTCGGCCGGGACCATCCAGTGGGCGTGGGGCCTGGACCCCCGTCACGACGGGGACACCGCGCCGGCGGACCCCCGGATGCAGCAGGCGACGCTCAACCTGTTCGCCGACCTCGGTGCCCGGCCGTCCACCCTCATGGCCGGCATGGTGACGCCGACGGCGTCGACCGACACGACGCCGCCGACCACCACCATCACCGCGCCCGCGCCCGGGACCGCGCTCGCCAACGGGGCGACCGTCACCGTCACCGGCACCGCGACCGACGTGGGTGGCGTCGTCGGCGCGGTCGAGGTCTCCCTGGACGGCGGCACCACCTGGCACCCCGCCGAGGGACGCGAGAGCTGGTCGTACACCGGGACGGTCTCCGGGGTGGGCGAGACCCAGATCCGCGCCCGGGCGGTCGACGACAGCATCAACCGGGAGCTGCCGGGGCCCGCCGTCGGCGTCGCTGTGTCGTGCCCGTGCTCGCTGTTCGGCGCCGCCGAGCCGGCCGTCGCCGCGACCACCGACACCTCCGCCGTCGAGCTGGGCGTCCGGGTCGTCCCCGAGCAGGACGGCTGGATCGAGGGGATCCGCTTCTACAAGGGCGCCCAGAACACCGGCACCCACACCGGCACGCTCTGGTCGGAGTCCGGCACCCAGCTGGCGACCGGGACGTTCGTCGACGAGACGCCGACCGGCTGGCAGGAAATGCGCTTCGACGCGCCCGTGCCCGTGGTCGCCGGGACGTCCTACGTCGCCTCGTACTTCGCCCCGGCCGGGGGGTACCACGCCGAGACGGACGCGTTCTGGCTGCCCGTCCAGGCCTCCCCGCTGACCGCTCCCGCGACGACCACCCAGGCGAACGGGGTCTTCGCCGTCGGCAACCGGTTCCCCACCGAGACCTTCCGGGCGACCAACTACTACGTCGATGTCCTGTTCTCCGACCGCGACACGGTGGCTCCGGGACTGGCGTCCCGCGTGCCCGGCGCCGGGGCGGGCAGCATCCCCGTCACCGACCCCGTCACCGTCGGCTTCTCCGAGCTCGTCGCCCACCCGTCGGTCTCGGTGACGCTGTCCCAGGGTTCGCAATCCGTGCCGGGCACGGTCGCCCTCACCGACGACGGCGGTGCCACGCGTGCCGTCCTCACCCCGTCGGCACCCCTCGCCCACGGCACGACCTACACCGTCAGCGCCGCCGCCGAGGACCTGGCCGGCAACGCGATGCCGCCGACGACCTGGACGTTCACCACGTCCGCGCCGCCAGGTGCCCCGGGAGTGTGCCCCTGCGGGCTGGTCGAGGACGTCGCGCCCCCGGGGGCGGCCACCGTCGACGAGAACGTCCCGATCGAACTGGGGCTCCGGTTCGCGGCGGACCGCGCCGGCTACGTCACGGGCGTGCAGTTCTTCAAGGCCCCCGGCAACGACGGCGTGCACGTCGGCACCCTGTGGAGCGGCACCGGCCAGCAGCTGGCCCGGGCCACGTTCACCGGCGAGTCGACGAGCGGCTGGCAGCAGGTGCTGTTCGACGAGCCGGTCCTCGTCGACGCGGACCGCGACTACGTCGTGTCGTACACCACGCCGGGCGGCGTCTACTCCGCGACGTCCGGCGGGCTCGCCTCCCCCCTCACCGTGGGGCCGCTGCGCTCGGCGACCGGCGGCGGGGCGTACGCCTACTCGGCCGGCGCCTTCCCGGCGGCCACCAGCACCACCGACTACGGCGTCGACGTCGTCTTCCAGCCGGTGCCACCGGTCTACGACAAGCCCACCGTCGTGGCCACGCTGCCGCAGGCGGGCGCCGTCCAGGTGGCGCCGGACACCGCGATCCACGCCCAGTTCGCCACCGAGATCCTCCCCGGCAGCGCCGAGATCTCGGTGACCGAGCGGGCCGGCGGCGCGCCCGTGGCGGGCACGGCGTCGTTCTCGGAGACCTCGCTGCGGCTGGCGTTCCAGCCCGACGCGCCGCTGGTCGAGGGCCGGGCCTACCGGGTGAGCGTCAGCGGGGCGCGCAGCGTCGACGGCGCGAAGACGATGGACCCGCTCACCTGGGACTTCACGGTCAGCGACGACGACGCGTGCCCGTGCACCCTGGTCGCCGGCGTCGAGCCGGCGGTGGCCGCGATCGGTGACACCGACGCCGTCGAGCTCGGCACCCGCTTCGTGCCGCAGGTGAACGGACGGGTCACGGCGATCCGCTTCCTCAAGGGCCCCGGCAACACGGGCACCCACACCGGCACCCTGTGGAGCGCCGCCGGGACGCCGCTGGCGCAGGTCACGTTCACCGGCGAGTCCGAGTCCGGGTGGCAGACCGCCGCGCTCGACACCCCGGTGGACGTGACGGCGGGGACGTCCTACGTCGTGTCGTACTTCGCCCCCCGCGGGAGCTACGCGGCGACGACGGGCTTCTTCGAGGGCGGCTGGACCCGCGGCCCGCTCGCGGCCGACGGGTCCCGGGCCGGCGTGTACGCCTACGGCGGCGGATTCCCCACGTTGTCCTTCCGGTCGTCGAACTACTTCGTCGACGTGGCCTTCGAGCCGACGGACGCCACCCCGCCCGCGATCGTCGACCGCTCGCCCGCGGCCGGCGCCACCGGGGTCGGTCCGGCCGCCCGGGTCCGGGCGACCTTCTCGGAGCCGGTGTCGCCGACCTCGGTCGCGGTCACGGTGGACGCCGGCGCCGGACCGGTGGCCGGGGCGGCGACCTACGACGAGGCCACCCGGACGGTGTCGTTCCAGGCCGCCGACCCGCTGCCGTCCCAGACCGCGGTCACGGTCACCGTCGCCGCGGCCGACTACGACGGCGAGATCCTTGCCGGGACCACGACATGGACGTTCACCACCGGGTCGTCGCAGGTCGACCCCGCCACGTGCAACTGCACGCTGTTCGGCCCGGCCGACACCCCGGCGACGGCCGCCACGTCGGACACCGCCCGGGTGGAGCTCGGCATGCGCGTGGTGCCGACGGTGGACGGGGTGGTCACCGGGGTCCGCTTCTGGAAGGGGGCGGGCAACACCGGGACCCACGTGGGGACGCTGTGGTCGCCCTCCGGGCAGGCCCTGGCGACGGTGACCTTCACGGGCGAGTCGGCGAGCGGCTGGCAGCAGGCGACCTTCGACGTCCCGGTCCCGGTGACGGGCGGCACCGAGTACACGGTGTCGTACCTGGCCCCGGTCGGCGGGTACGCCCTCAGCTCGGACTACTTCACGTCCCCGGTCACCCGCGGGTACCTCACCGCGCCGGCCTCGGCCGGGGTGTACCGGTACGGCGGCGGCTTCCCCACCAGCAGCTGGCGTAGCGGCAACTACTGGGTGGACCTCGTGTTCGAACCGGCGGGGGGCACCCCCTGACCGGGCGCGGGCCGAGCGGGCGACGGCTGCGGCGGACGGGCGACAGCGTGCGACCGAACGGCTGACGACGGGCCGGGCGGCCCGCCAACCGGACCGCCCGGGGTGCTGCAATGCGACAGGAGCCCGACCGGTCCGGTGACGGGCCGGCGGGCGCCGGAGACGATCGGGAGGACGGTTCGTGACACTGACGGTGGCGGTGATCGGGGCGGGCTACTGGGGCCCCAAGCTCGTCCGCAATTTCGAGGCGAGCGAGGACTGGGACCTCGTGGCCGTGTGCGACCGCGACGAGGAACGGGCCCGGCGAGTCGCCGGGAACCGGCCCGGGGTCGAGGTCCACACCTCCGTGGAGTCCCTGCTCGCCCGGGACGACCTCGACGCCGTCGCCGTCGCGACCCCGGCGAGCACCCACGCCCGCCTGGCGATCGCGGCGCTCGAGGCGGGCAAGCACGTCCTGGTCGAGAAGCCGCTGGCCGACGACGTGGCGGACGCGGCGGCCATGGTGCGCACCGCCCGCGAGCGCGACCTCGTGCTCATGGCGGACCACACCTACTGCTACACCCCGGCGGTCCAGCGGATCGGCGAGATCATCGCCGAGGGCACCCTGGGCGAGGTGCTCTTCGTCGACTCCGTCCGCATCAACCTCGGGCTGGTGCAGCCGGACGTCGACGTCCTGTGGGACCTCGCCCCCCACGACCTGTCCATCTTCGACTACGTGCTGCCCGGCGGGCTCAACCCGGTCGCGGTGTCCGCCCACGGGGCCGACCCCCTCGGCGCCGGCCGGGCGTGCATCGGGTACCTCACCATGCCGCTGCCCGGGGGGGCCATCGCCCACGTGCACGTCAACTGGCTGAGCCCGACGAAGATCCGGCAGATGGTGATCGCGGGCACCCGCCGGACGCTGGTGTGGGACGACCTCAACCCGCAGCAGCGGGTGTCGATCTACGACCGCGGCGTCGACCTGGCGAGCCAGAGCGCGGCCGGTCTCGACCGGACGTCGGCGACGGTGAGTTACCGCCTCGGCGACATGCACGCCCCGGCCCTGCCCGAGCGGGAGGCGCTGAGCGCCATGGTCGAGGAGTTCGCCGCCGCCGTGGGCGAGCACCGCCAGCCTCGCACCCCGGGCGACTCGGGCCTGCGGGTCCTCACCGTGCTGGACGCCGCCCGGCGCAGCCTCGCCGCCTACGGCGCGACCATCCCCACCCCGTCGCTGCCGCCGAGCCCGGACGCGACGGGGTCGTCCCGGCACCTGGCGGGTGTCCGGTGACCGCGCTCGCCGGCGCCCGGGTCCTGGTCACCGGCGGGGCCGGGACCATCGGCTCCACCCTGGTCGACCAGCTCCTCGCCGCCGAGGTCGGGCACGTCACCGTGCTCGACAACCTCGTCCGGGGCCGGCGTGCGAACCTGGCCGGGGCGCTGGCGTCGGGCCGGGTCGCCCTGGTCGAGGGGGACATCCGCGACCGGGACCTGGTCCACGACGTCACCCGCGGTCAGGACCTGGTCATGCACCAGGCCGCCATCCGGATCACCCAGTGCGCCGAGGAGCCGCGGCTGGCGCTGGAGGTCCTGGTCGACGGGACGTTCACGGTGGTCGAGGCCGCCGCGGCGGCCCGGGTCGACCGCCTCGTCGCCGCGTCGTCGGCCTCGGTCTACGGGCTGGCCGAGGTGTTCCCCACCCCCGAGGACCATCACCATCACCACAACGACACGTTCTACGGGGCGGCCAAGTCCTTCAACGAGGGGATGCTGCGCAGCTTCGCGGCGATGACCGGCCTGCGCTGGCTCGCGCTGCGGCCGTTCAACGTCTATGGCCCGCGGATGGACGTCCACGGCGTGTACACCGAGGTCCTGGTGCGGTGGATGGAGCGGATCGCCGACGGCCTGCCGCCGCTGATCTTCGGGGACGGCAGCCAGACCATGGACTTCGTCTTCACCGAGGACGTCGCCCGGGCGAACGTCCTGGCCGCCGCCTCCGACCTCAGCGGCCGGGTCTACAACGTGGCCTCCGGCACCGAGACCAGCCTGGCCGGCCTGGCCCGGGCGCTGCTGCGGGTGATGGGTTCCGACCTCGACGTCGAGCACGGTCCCGCGCGCGCGGTCAACGGGGTGACCCGCCGGCTGGCGGCGACCGACGCCGCGGCGCGGGACCTCGGCTTCCGGGCGGCGGTGCCGCTTGCGGAGGGGTTGCGCCGGCTCGTCGACTGGTGGCGCCCGCAGCGCGAGGCCGTCGCGGCCGGCCGGACCGAGGCGGGCCGGGGCGGGAGCCCGGTCGGGAGCCCCGTCCCGTGAGCCGCGTCGACGTCATGCGGCCGTGGCTCGGCCCCGAGGAGGTGCAGGCCGTCACCGAGGTTCTTGAGTCCGGGTGGGTGGCCCAGGGGCCGCGGGTCGCCGAGTTCGAGGCCGCCTTCGCGCAGCGGATGGCCGCCGACCACGCGGTGGCCGTGTCGAGCTGCACGACGGCGCTGCACCTGGCGCTGCTCGTGGCCGGCGTCGGGCCGGGCGACGACGTCGTGGTGCCGTCGTTCTCCTTCGTCGCCACCGCCAACGCGGTCGTCCACGCCGGCGCCCGGCCGGTCTTCGCCGACGTGGACGTCGTGACCGGCAACCTCACGCCGGGGACGGTGACCGCCGCGCTCACCCCCGCCACGCGTGCCGTCGTCGTGGTCGACCAGGGCGGGGTGCCGGTGGACCTCCAGGCGGTCCGGGCCGTCTGCGACCCCCGCGGCATCGTCGTCGTCGAGGACGCCGCCTGCGGGGCGGGCTCGCAGTACCGGGGCCGCCCGGTCGGTGCCGGTGCCGAGGTCACGGCCTGGTCCTTCCATCCCCGCAAGATCCTCACCACCGGTGAGGGCGGCATGCTGACGACGCCGCGGGCCGACTGGGCGGCCCGGGCCCGTCGGCTGCGCGAGCACGCCATGGACATCAGCGCCGCCGACCGGCACCGCAGCGTCCTGGCCCCGGCCGAGCGGTACGTCGAGGTCGGCTTCAACTACCGGATGACCGACCTCCAGGCGGCGGTGGGACTCGTCCAGCTGCGCCGCCTGGACGAGGTCGTCGCCCGCCGCCGGGAGATCGCCGCCCGCTACCAGGAGGCGTTCGCCGGGGTCCCGGGGCTGCGGGTGGTCACCGACCCCGACCACGGGACGACGAACTACCAGTCGCTGTGGGTCGAGGTCACCGGGGCGTTCCCGGTCGGCCGGGACGAGCTGCTCGCCCGGCTCGCCGCACGGGACGTCTCGGCCCGCCGCGGCATCATGGCCGCGCACCGCCAGCCCGCGTACGCCGACCGCTCCCCCGGCCCCGACCAGGAGAGCGTCCGCCTGCCGGTGACCGAGCACCTGACCGACGCCACGCTCATCCTCCCGGTGTTCCACGCCCTGACGTCGCACGATCAGGAGCGGGTCGTCGACGCGGTGCTGTCGGCCCGGGCGGAGGCCGCGTGAGGGTGGCTCCCCTGGTCCTCGTCGCCGCCGGCGGGCTCGCGCGCGAGACGATCGAGGCGGCCCGGGCGTCCGGCGCCTGGGAGCCCGTCGCAGCCCTCGACGACGACCCCGCGACCTGGGGGACCCGCGTGCTCGGGGTCCCGGTGACGGGTGGCGTCGACGCGGTCGGCGACCACCCCGGCGCGTCGGTCGTGCTGTGCGCGGGACAGGGCGCGACCCGCGCCCGCCTGGCGGCCCGCCTCGCCCGACTCGGCGTCGGCGGCGACCGGTTCGCCACCGTGGTCCACCCCGACGTCCAGGTCCCCGCCTCGTGCTCGGTGGGCCGGGGCGCCGTCGTGCTCTCCGGGGTCGCCCTCACCGCCGACGTCCGGGTCGGCGACCACGCCGTCCTCATGCCCCGGGTCGTCCTCACCCACGACGACGTGCTCGACGACGCCGTGACGGTCGCCGCCGGCGCGGTGCTCGGCGGGGGCGTGCAGGTCGGCGAGGCGGCCTACCTCGGGATGGCGTGCAGTGTCCGCGAGGGGGTGCGGATCGGTGCCGGCGCGGTCGTCGGAATGGGCGCCGTCGTCCTGCGGGACGTCCCCGCCGGCGAGGTCTGGGCGGGCGTCCCCGCAGCTCGGCTCGCGGCTCCGTCCGACGCCCCGCGCGACGAGGTCCCGTCCGTGCCGCCGCCGGCCCGGGCGCCCGCGGGCGCCCCCGTCGTGGCCTGAGGTGGCGGCCGTGTCCGAGGAGTCGGCCGGCACCCTGGGGTCCCGGGTCCGCCGCGGGGCGGCGTGGGGGGCGCTGAACATCACGTTGTCCCGGGTGCTCCAGTTCGGGACCACGATCGTCGTGGCCCGGCTCGTCGCGCCGGAGCACTTCGGTGCCCTCGCCGTCGCCCTGGCGGTCCAGATGATCGCGCTCAACGCCAGCGAGCTGGGCGCCACGGCGTCGCTGGCGCGCGGTGACCGGGACCCCGACGAGATCGCCCCGACCGTCTACACCATCGCGCTGGTGACGAGCGGCCTGCTCACCGGTGTGATGTGGGTCACGGCCCCGGGGGTCGCGGCCGCCATGGGCGATCCCGGTGCCGTTCCGGTCATCCAGGTGATGTCGCTGACCGTCCTGCTGGCCGGGATCAGCTCGGTGCCGTCGGCGATGATCTGGCGCAACTTCCATCAGGACCGCCGGATGGCTGCGGACCTCACCAACATCGTCGTGACGACGGCCCTCGTGGTCCCGCTCGCGATCGCCGGCTGGGAGGCGATGGCGCTGGCCTGGTCCCGCGTGGGCGGAGCCGCGGCGGCCACGGTCGTCCTGGTGCTCGTGGCCGGCCGGTTCTACCGGCCCGGCTTCGACGTCACCGTCGTCGGCGGGCTGCTGCGTCTGGGCGGCCCGCTGGCCGCGGCGAACATCGTCGTCTTCGCCACCCTCAACCTCGACTACCTCGTCGTGGGCCGCCGCCTGGGCGCCACCGAGCTGGGGCTCTACCTCCTGGCGTTCAACCTCGCGAGCCTGCCGAGCAACGTCGTGACGCAGTTGGTGCGCACCATCGCGGTGCCCGCGTTCGGCCGGCTCCACGCCGCCGGGAGACTCGCGGCCGTGGTCCCGCGGGCCGCCCGGCTCGTCGCGCTCACGACCTTCCCCATGGGGGCCCTGCTGGCCGCGCTCGCGGGCCCGCTGGTCGTCGTGCTGTACGGCGGCCGCTGGTCCGCCGCGGCGGCGGCCCTGGTGGGTCTCGGGGTGTTCGCCGCGGCCCGGACGCTCACCGAGCTGCTCGCCGACCTCAGCCTCGCGGTGGGGCGCACCGGGGTGCTGTTCTGGGTTCAGGTGGTGTGGCTGATCGCGCTGGCACCGGCGCTGTGGGTGGCCGTGGGGCGCTGGGGCATCGCCGGCGCCGGGATCGCCCACGCGGTGGTGGCGTGGGCGGTCGTCGTCCCGCTGTTCCTCGTGATCCTGCGCCGCCCGGCCGGGATCCGGCTCGGCCGGTTCCTGGCTGCGCTGCTGCCCGCCGCCGCCGCGGCGGCCCTCGGCGGGGCGGCCGCCTGGGGGATCACCCTCGTCGTCGAGCAGCCGGTGCTCGCCCTGCTGGCCGGTGGCGTCACGGGCGTGGCGGTCTTCGCCGCTGTCGCCGGGCGGCCCCTCGTCGTCACCTTCCGCGAGGTCCGGGGGCTGTCGCGGGACGGCGGGGACGACGACGTCTCCGCCGTGGCGGACGACCGCGCTCCGTCGCCGCCGGTCGCCGTCGCGGGCGATCTCAGCGGCGACACCGTCCCGCTCGCGCTGCCGGTGTTCCGGGACGGGCTCACGCCGGTCCGGATCCCGCCCGCGCTGCTGCTGGCACCACCCGCCCCCCGGCCTCCGGTGCCCACGCCCCTCGTCTCCGGGGACGCCCGGGACCCCGGGGACGCCCGGGGTGCCCTGGACAACGTCCGGGTCCTCGGTCGGCCCGGGTCGCGGGCGCCTGTCGCCCCGCGGCCGCGCGGGCGCCACGCCGCTGCCCCGGCCGCCGACCCGGCGGACTCGCCCCGACGCGTCGCCCGCTGACCGCAGACGTCCCCCCACCCCCACCCCGCCCCCCCCGCCCCCCGGAGAGGACCGCACCGCCATGACTGTTCCCCTGGTCGACCTCGGCGCCCAGCAGGCCGAGGTCTCCGACGAGGTCTGGGCCGGCCTGCGCGAGGTGTTCGGACGCACGGCGTTCATCGGTGGTCCCGCCGTCGACCGCTTCGAGCAGGCCTATGCCCGCTACCTCGACGTCGCCCACTGCGTCGGGGTCGCCAACGGCACCGACGCCCTGGAGCTCGCGCTGCGGGCCGTCGGGGTCGACGCCGGGGCCGAGGTCGTCCTCCCCGCCAACACCTTCATCGCGACCGCCGAGGCGGTGTCCCGGATCGGGGCGCTCCCGGTCGTCGTCGACGTGGACCCGGTCCACCTGCTCATGGACCCCGGCGCCGCGGCGGCGGCCATCACCTCCCGCACCGCCGCCGTGGTCCCGGTGCACCTGTTCGGCCAGGCGGCCCCCGTCGAGGCGGTCCGGGAGCAGCTCGGCCCCGGGGCGCCCCCGATCGTCGAGGACGCCGCCCAGTCGCAGGGCGCCTCCCGGCACGGCCGGGCCACCGGGGGCCTCGGCGTCGCGGCGGGCACGAGCTTCTACCCGGGCAAGAACCTGGGCGCGGCGGGCGACGCGGGAGCGGTCGTCACCGACGACCCCGACGTCGCCCGCACCGTCCGGGTGCTCGGCGCCCATGGCAGCGAGAAGAAGTACGAGCACACCGTCGTCGGGGTCAACTCCCGCCTGGACGCCGTCCAGGCGGTGGTGCTCCACGCCAAACTGGCCCGCCTCGAGGCCTGGAACGAGCGTCGGCGGGCCGCCGCCGCCCGGTACGACGCGCTGCTCGCGGACGTGCCCGGGGTCGTCCGGCCCGGGGTTGCGCCCGGCAACGTCCACGTCTGGCACCTGTACGTCGTGCAGGTGGCCGAGCGGGACCGGGTCCTCGCCGAGCTGCACGCCGCCGGGGTGGGGGCGGGCATCCACTACCCGGTGCCGGTCCACCTCACCGAGGCCTATGACCACCTGGGGCTCGGCCGGGGCGCCTGCCCGGTGGCCGAGGCGGCCGCCGACCGCATCCTCTCGCTGCCGATGCACCCCCACCTCACCGCGGACCAGCAGGAGCGCGTCGTCGCGGTGCTGGCGGCGGCGGTCGGGGGCTGACCGCGGTGGGGCACACCGTCGCGGTGGTCGTCGTCTCCTACGACAGCGAGCGGCACCTGCCGGATCTCGTGGCGTCGCTGCCGGCGGGTCTCGGCGACGTGCCCTGGCACCTCACGGTGGCCGACAACGCCTCCCGGGACCGCAGCGTCGACGTGGTCCGCCGGCTCGCCCCGGACGCCACGGTCGTCGAGACCGGCCGCAACGGCGGGTACGCCGCGGGGATCAACGCCGCGGTCGCCGCGGCGCCGCCGCACACCGCCGTGCTGGTCCTCAACCCCGATGTGCGGCTCGGGCCCGGTTGCGTGCCGGAGCTGCTGCGGGTCCTCGACGACGAGCCCGGCACGGGCCTCGCGGTGCCGCGCCTCGCCGACGGCGCCGGCCGCCTCATCGAGACCATCCGGCGCGAGCCCACCGTGCTGCGCATCCTCGGCGACGCCGTGCTCGGCGCCCGGCGGGCGGGCCGGTACGACGCCCTCGGCGAGGTCGTGACGGACGCCCGCCGCTACGACCGCCCGGCGGTCGTGGACTGGGCGGAGGGGTCCACCGTGCTGCTGAGCGCCGAGTGCTGGGCCCGGTGCGGCCCGTGGGACGAGTCGTTCTTCCTCTACTCGGAGGAGACCGACTTCGCGCTGCGTGCCCGCGACGCGGGACTCCTCACCCGGTACGTGCCGACCGCCCGGGCGGTCCACCTCGAGGGCGACTCCCGGCGCTCGCGGGCGCTGTGGACGCTGCTCACACTGAACCGGGTGCGCCTGTTCCGCCGCCGCAACGGGCCGGGGCGGGCTGCGGTCTTCTGGGCGGCCCTGGTCCTGCGTGAGGGCAGCCGGGCACTGCTCGGCCACCCGACCAGCCGGTCCGCGGTCCGGGCGCTGCTCAGCCCGTCCCGCCTGCGCGAGGCACCGGGACCGGACCGGCTGCGCCCGTGAGCCCGGCTCAGTAGCCTCGCCGCTCCCACCGGCGCCACCACCACCAGTTCCGGAGCCGGTGGTATGGGGCCGCGAGCAGGAACGGCTGCAGCCACGGCGCCACCCGGCCACCCACCACCCGCCGCCACCGCAGCCCCCAGTGCTCCGGCAGGCGCCGGGCGTCGGGGTAGGTCTCGACGGCGAGCCGCTCCAGCTCCGCGACCGGGGTGGTGTCGAGGCGGCGCCGCTCGTAGGCCCGGCAGGCCCGCCACAGCGCCTCCCGGGCGATCTTCCGTTCGGCCCGCCGCCGCAGCCGGGACGAGTCCGCGACCGCATCCCCGTGCGCCTCGAAGAAGGCCCGGAACGCCGCCCGCCGCTGGTCGAGGTCGACCAGGGGCACCCGCTCGATGGTCATGTTGGAGGCGTGGATGCGGTAGTAGGCCTGGTCGACGCCCCGGACGTAGGCGACGTCGGCGTGGGCGGCCAGCCGCATCCACATCTCGACGTCGGCGGTGTGGGGCAGCTCGGGCAGGTAGCCGCCGACCCGCTGCTGCAGGGAAGTGCGGACGACCACCTCCGGCGAGGTGACGACCGTGTGGCCGAGCCGGCACACGATGCCGAGCCACTCCCGCCCCGGCCAGACCGTGACCCCCGTGGGCCGGGTCCGCGCCGGCCGCCGCGGCCGGTCGTCGCGCCAGTTGACGGCGTGGCCGTAGACGAACCCGACCTCCGGATGCGCCGCCATCACACCGGTGGCGCGGGCCAGGGCACCGGGCGCCAGGACGTCGTCCGCGGACAGCAGGACCGAGTAGTCGCCGTCGGCCCAGTCGAGCAGGCCCTCGTTGTAGGTGGCGATGTGACCGCGGTTGACCTTGTGACGGCGGGCGGTGACCCGGGAATCTGCGGCGGCGAGCTGCTGGGCCACCTCGAAGCTGTCGTCCGGCGAGGCGTCGTCGATGACGAGGACGCGGACCTCGACGCCCTCCTGATCCAGGGCGCTGCCGACCGACTCCGGCAGGAAGCGGCCGTAGCGGTAGCAGGGGACGACGACGCTGACGGTGGGCGGCCGGCTCACGGGGCGAGCCCGGGGGGCAGCAGGGCGAGCAGGTCCGCCCGCTCGGCATCGGCGCTGTAACGCGCCGTGAGGCTCGCGGAGTGATCCCGGCCGGCCCGCCAGGCCGCGCCCGGGTCGGCGGCGACCTCGGCGAGCACCCCCTCCGCGGCCCGGGCGAACGCCCCCACGTCGCCGTCCTCGACCCGGACCGCGTGCGGGGGGTCGAAGAACTCCCGCCCGGCGAAGCCGTCGAAGCCCACCACCCGGCACCCGCTCGCCAGCGCCTCCAGCGGCGGCAGCCCGAGGCCCTCGCGGCGGCTGAAGCTCAGCAGGACGGCGCAGCCGCGGAGCAGGTCCGCGACCTCGGCCTCGGTCCGGTCCGCGACGGTGACGACCTCCCAGCCGGCGAGTGCCCCGCGCAGGCGCAGCACGGCGAGCACCTCCGCGGCCTCCTCGGCGCGGCGGCGGGACAGGTAGGCGACCCGCCGGGGCGGCGGAGCCGGCGGCGGGTGCCAGATCTCGGGGTCGACCGCCCAGCGGATCCGGCGGACGGGCGCCCCGGGGACGAGATACTCGGCCAGTTCCCGGTTGTGCTCGGACACCACGGCGACGGCCAGCAGGTCGGGGTCGTCGAGGTAGGGCGCGACCGCCGCTCGGCCGTGGCGGGCCAGCGACTCCAGGGTGACGAACACGTTCTGGTCGAGGACCACCCGGGGGACGCCGCGGGGCAGCTCGCGGATCGACGGGCCGTAGATCTCCGGCGCCACGAGGACGTCGCCCGGCTCGACCACCACGTCGCGGACGCCCACCACCCGGGTGTCGTTCGGGAACCAGGTGCAGCGGAACCCCCGGCGACGGTGCACCACGGCGGCCCCGACCCCGGACGCGGTCAGCACGTCGACGGTGCGGTAGAGCTTGCGGACCCCGCCGCTCGGCCGGTCCCAGTCCGGTGCCAGCACCCACGCGGTGCGCGGGCGCTGCGAGGCGACCGGCTCGGCCCGCAGCCGCGGCACCCGGCGGGGCGGGTCGGGGGAGAGCACCCGCCGGACCGCCCGGCGGGCCAGGGTCCGGGCCGCGCCGCGCGCCCCGCTCACCGCAGGCTCTTGGCGAGACCGGTGGCCTCGAGTCGCAGGCGGCGGGCGGGCCCGGGCCGGGGGAGGACCGTCGTGCGCAGGGACGCGGCGGTGTCGTCGCGCCGGACGCTGAAGCGGGGCTGCAGCCACGCGCCGGGTCGGGCGTGGCGACGGTCGCTGGTGTGCACCCGGGCGTAGCCGAGCCGCCGGAGGTCGGCGAGCAGGCGGCGGTCGTAGCGGCCGAGGGGGCAGGCGGCCTCGGCGACCGGGGTGCCCGCGACGGCCGCGATCTGCTCGCGAGCGGTCACCAGCTCGCGCTCGCGGGCCTCGGGCGGCAGGCCCCGCCACGGCCGGTGGTCCATCCCGTGGCTGCCGATCGTCATCCCGGCGTCCCGCAGGGACCGGAGGTCGTCCCCGGTGAGGCTGCCGGGCAG
>JBHJOS010000064.1:0-19179 GCA_050329415.1 Kineosporiaceae bacterium | reverse complement strand
TACCTGTCCCCGGGCGAGACGATCCAGGCCGAATCCGGGGCCATGGCCGCCCACTCCCTCGGCATCGAGGTCGAGGCCAAGATGCAGGGCGGGCTCATGAAGTCGCTGAGCCGCAGCGTCCTGGGCGGGGAGTCGCTCTTCATCACGACCTACCGCGCCCACCCGGAGCACCCGGGCTGGGTGGACCTCGCGGCGCGGCTGCCCGGCGACGCCCTCGCCCTGCCGGTGACACCGGAGCAGGGGGTGGTTCTCACCCGCGGCTCGTGGCTGGCCGCCGACGCGGGTGTCACCCTCGACACCAAGTGGGGCGGCTTCGGCAACTTCGCCGGGGGGGAGGGCGGCTTCACGGTGCACGCCTCCGGCGAGGGCCAGGTGGTCGCCGCCTGCTACGGCGCGCTGGACCGCCACGACCTGCCCGAGGGCGGCGGTTTCACCGTCGACACCGGTCACGTCGTGGCCTACGAGGACCGGGTGCGGCCCCAGATCCGCCGCGCTGCCCGGCAGGGCTTCATGGCGACCATGAAGTCCGGTGAGGGCATGGTCTTCGACTTCGTGGGCCCCGGCACGGTGTGGACGCAGTCCCGCAACCCCAACGAGTTCGTCGGCTGGCTGGCGTCGGTGCTGCCCGCGCGGCAGTGAGCGGCCGGCGACGGCGAGCGGTGAGTCCGGACCCCGATACACCACGAGGTGTACCGTGGCCGGGTGAGCCGGACCAACATCGAGATCGACGAGGAGCTCGTCCGCAGCGTCATGGCGATGTACCACCTGCCGACGAAGCGGGCCGCGGTCGACTTCGCGCTGCGGCGGGTGGCCGTGCGGCCCATGACGAAGGCGGAGATGCTGGCGATGGAGGGCGCCGGCTGGGAGGGGGACCTCGACGAGCTGCGGGACGGCAGCGGGCTGCGGGAGCACGTCGCCGACGTCGGCTCGTGACCGTCCTCGCCGACACCTCCGCCTGGATCGAGTACCTCCGGGCCACCGGCTCGCCGACGCATCTGGCCATGCGGTCCGCAGTTCGAGCCGGGGACCTCGTAACCTGTGATCCCGTCGTCCTCGAAGTGCTCGCCGGGGTGCCGCGTGACGCCGAGGCGTCCGGTTACGTCCGGCTCCTCGCGGGGGCCGCCCACCACGCCACGGTCCCGTTCCACGACACCGCCGCCGCCGCCCGCCTGCACCGGGTGTGCCGGCGCGCGGGCGAGACCGTCCGCTCGCTGGTCGACTGCCAGATCGCGGCCATCGCGATCCGGCTCGAGGTGCCGGTCCTCCACCGGGACCGCGACTACGAGGTCCTGGCCCGCCACACCCCGCTGCAGGTGATCGCATGACGGCGACGGCGACGGCGACGGCGACGGCGACGGCGACGGCGACGGCCGGCGGCCTGCGGCTCGGGCTGCTGACGCTCGCCGCACCGGTCGTGCTGGCCCCGATGGCGGGCATCACGAATGCCGCCTTCCGGCGGTTGTGCCGCGAGACCGGCGGCGGGGCGGGACTGTACGTCTCGGAGATGGTGACCTCGCGGGCGCTCGTCGAGCGCTCACCGGAGTCGCTGCGGCTCACCGAGCACCACCCCGACGAGCCCGTCAAGTCAGTCCAGCTGTACGCCACCGACCCTGCGACGGCGGCCGCCGCGACCCGGATCCTCGTCGCGGAGGGCCGGGCCGAGCACGTTGACCTCAACTTCGGCTGCCCGGTCCCCAAGGTGACCCGGCGCGGCGGCGGGGCGGCGCTGCCCTGGAAGCTCGACCTGTTCGGCGCCGTGGTCCGGGCGGTGGTGCGCGAGGCCGACCCGCACGGCGTCCCGGTCACGGTCAAGATGCGCAAGGGGATCGACGACGAGCACCTCACCTACCTCGACGCCGGCCGGGTGGCGGTCGAGGCCGGGGTGGCCTGGGTGGCGCTGCACGGACGGACCGCGGCCCAGCTGTACGCCCCGCACGCCGACTGGGACGCGATCGCCCGGCTGCGTGACGCCCTGCCGGCCGAGGTCCCGGTCCTCGGCAACGGCGACGTGTTCGCGGCCGAGGACGCCGTCGCGATGCGGGCCCGCACCGGGTGCGACGGCGTCGTCGTCGGCCGCGGGTGCCTCGGGCGGCCCTGGTTGTTCGCCGACATCGCCGCGGCCCTGGCGGGGGACCCGCAGCGGGCGCGGCCGAGCCTCGGGGACGTCATGGCCGTGCTCGGGCGCCACCTCGACCTGCTCACCGAGCACCTGGGTGACGAGGACCGCGCCTGCCGGGACATCCGCAAGCACGTCGCCTGGTACCTCAAGGGGTACCCGGTGGGCCACGGGGCGCGGGTCGCGCTGGCGACGCTGGAGTCCCGGGCCGGCCTCGCCGCGATCGTCGACACCCTGCCGCTCGACGCCCCGTACCCGGGCGCCGCCGCCGAGGGCCAGCGCGGTCGCGCGGGCGCCGCCCGGCCGGTCGCGCTGCCTGACGGCTGGCTGGGAACCCGGGACCTCGACCGGGCGACCGCGGTCGCGGTGGCGGCGGCGGAGTCGTCGGTGTCCGGCGGCTGAGGACGCCCCCGCCGTCCGGCCTGCCCCGCACTCGCGCCGCGGCGCCCGGCTCACAGGTGACTGGCGGGGAGGTCCTGGGGGGCCATCGCCCGGGTCTGCCAGACTCACCCGGATGGCCACCGCACAGCTGCCCGCGACGACGGACGGTCGACGGCGCCCGGCGCGCCCGATCGCCTGGTTCCTCCTGCTGGCCCTGCTCGTGCCCGTCGCGGTCGGGGTCCGGGTGGTCCACGTCGCCCAGCGCGACGACCGGGAGCCGGTCGACGCGATCGTGGTGCTCGGTGCCGCCGCGACGAACGGCGTGGCGGGCCACGTCCTGCAGGCCCGGCTGCAGCAGGCTCTCGACCTGCACTCCGCCGGGGTCGCCCCCGTGGTCGTGACGGCGGGTGGCGTCGGCGAGGGGCAGCGGCTGAGCGAGGCCGAGGTCGGTGCGCAGTGGCTGGTGGAGCGCGGGGTCCTGGCCGAGGCCGTGGTCGCCGTCGGCAGCGGCGGCGACACGCTCACCAGCCTGCAGGCCGTGGCTGCCGAGCAGCGGGTCCGCGGCTGGGGAACGGTGCTGCTGGTCAGCGACCCGTGGCACCTGTACCGGTCACGGGCGATGGCCGAGGACGTGGGGTTGCCGGTGGCGGGCACCAGCCCGGTGCCCGGCGGACCGAACGTCGACAACCGCGGCCGGGCCGCCTTCAACGTCGTGCGCGAGACCGCGGCGTTCCTCGCCTACCGGGCCGGCACCCTCGCCGGGGATGCCGCGGGGGCCGTGGACGACCTGGCGACCGGGCGGTGACCATCGGCCTGTGAGCCGTGCCCTCCCCGCCGGTCTCCCGGCCGGTCTTCCGCCCGGGTACGACGGCGACGATGTCGCGCGGTGGGCGGACGAGCCGCCGAAGAGCGAGGCCCGCACCGCCTTCGCCCGTGACCGGGCGCGGGTCCTGCACTCCGCGGCGCTTCGCCGACTGGCTGCGAAGACCCAGGTCGTGGCGCCGGGCAGCGACGACTTCGGGCGCAACCGGCTCACGCACTCCCTCGAGGTCGCCCAGGTCGGCCGCGATCTGGCCGGCCTCCTGGGCTGCGACCCCGATGTCGTCGACACCGCGTGCCTGGCCCACGACCTCGGCCACCCGCCGTTCGGCCACAACGGGGAGTCGGTGCTCGACCTGCTCGCCGACCGGATCGGCGGGTTCGAGGGCAATGCCCAGACGCTGCGCGTCCTCACCCGCCTCGAGCCCAAGGTCGTCGACCGCCGCACGGGGCGCCCGGCCGGGCTCAACCTCACCCGGGCCTGTCTGGACGCCGCGACGAAGTACCCGTGGCCGAGGGGCGGCGGCCCGGCGGGCGCGGGCCGGAAGTTCGGCGCCTACCGCGCCGACGCCGAGGTGTTCGACTGGGTGCGCCGGAAGGCCCCGCCCACCCGGGCCTGCGTCGAGGCGCAGGTGATGGACCTGGCCGACGACGTGGCATACAGCGTCCACGACGTCGAGGACGCGGTCGTCGCCGGGTACCTCGACCCGGCGGCCCTCCACGACCCCGAGGCGGCGGCCGAGGTCGCCGCCGGGGCCGCCGCCTGGTACCTGGGCGGCGACCCCGAGGTGTCGGTCGAGGCGTTGGCCCGGCTGCTCGCGCTGCCGTGGTGGGTGCCGGCCTTCGACGGCTCGTGGCGGTCCCTGGCCGCGCTCAAGGACCTCACCAGCCAGCTCATCGGCCGGTTCGTCGTCGCGGTGCGCGACGCCACGGCGGCCCGCCACGGGCCGGGTCCCCTGACCCGGCACGCGGCCGAGGTCGTCGTGCCGCCGACCACCCGGGCGGAGATCGCCGTGCTCAAGGCGATCGCCATCCACTTCGTCGTCAACGCGGAGCGGCGGCAGACCGTCTACGCGCGCCAGCGCACCGTGATCGCCGAGCTCGTCGAGGCGCTGCTCGACACCGCGCCGGACGGCCTGGAGCGGCCGTACGCCGACGCCTGGCGGGCGGCCGCGGACGACGACTCCCGCCGCCGCGTCGTCGTCGACCAGGTCGCGGGGCTCACGGACGCCTCCGCGGTCGCCTGGCACACCCGGCTGGTGCCCTGACTGAACGCCCTGACTCGCAAGCCCTGACCCGGACCCTCCGGGTGGTCTGGTGGATGCCTCCCGGGCGGTTGCCGGGGGTGCCTGCGCTCAGGGGCGCAGCAGCGCGTCGAGGAGCTCGTTCCCGAGAGCGCCGTGGGGGTCGACATCGGCAGCCAGTCGCCGGAAATCCTCGAGTCGGTGACAGCGATCCGCCAGCTCCGCCGGGTCGAGCGTCGTCACCTTCCCCCAGTGCGGCCGGGCGCCCAGCGGGTCGAGCACCCGGTGCAGCCGGCGGACCGCCGGCAGCACGGCCGTCTCGTCCGGTACCCACGTGAGATGGACGCCGACCACGTCCCGCCCGCCCGCCGGGCTGAGCCAGAGGTCGTCGCCCGCCACGGTCCGCACCTCGCAGGTCTGGACCAGTGGCGCCAGGTCGTCGGCGAGCTGGAGCACGGCGGTCAGGGCGGCCGCTGCGGCCGTGCGCGGCACGAGCAACTCCGACTGCAGCTCCTCCCCCCGGCTGGGCGTGAACCCGGCCCTGAAGTGGGGCAGCCGCTCGTGCCACGGCCCGGCCCGGCCCTGCTCGGTGCAGGCTGCCGGGTCCACGCCCGGGATGGGGTGGCGGGGGCCGTCGGCGCGGGTGGCGCCGAGCCACCGCCCCGGTGCGGCCGGCTCGTCGGCGGCCGCGGTCTCGGGCACCCGTGCCTTGCGCCATACCCGGAATCGCGTGCCGTCCGGTGTCCGGCGCAGGTCGGTGAACGCGCTGACGCTGTAGGCGCTGCCCATGACCTCGTCGAACCGCTCGACCAGGATGGGCGCGGGCATGCCCTCGTAGACGTCCTGCCGGACGGTGTAGGACGGGACGAGGTCGAGGGTCACCCGGACGACGGCCCCCAGCGCCCCCAGGGACACCGCGTAGCCGGGGAGCACGGCGGCGTCGGACTCCCGGTCGACGGTGACGACGTCCCCGCCCGGCACGACGACCTCCAGCCCGTGCACCCCCGTCGACAGGCATCCGACGGTGTCACCGGAGCCGTGCGTGCCGGTGGCCACCGCCCCCGCCACCGAGAGGTGCGGCAGCGAGGCCATGGCGGGCAGTGCCCAGCCGCGGCGGTCGAGCTCGGCAGCCACCCACGCGTAGCGGGCCCCGCCGGGGACCGTGGCCGTCCGGCGCCGGGAGTCGACCTCGACCTCCTGGGGCAGGGACGCCAGGGACACCTGGTCGCCGGAGGTGACGGCGAGCGGACTGAACGAGTGCCCGGACCCGAGCACCCGCCAGCGCCGGCTGCCGCCCACCAGTCGACGGAGCTCGTCGACCGTGGTCGGCCGATGGAACGCCCGTGGGGTGAACGTGAGGTTCCCCGCCCAGTTGGTGAGGGTGGCCGGCGAGCTCATCCACGCACTGTGGCAGGCATGCCCTGCGGGAGGTGTCCCCGGATCGGTCATGATCTCGGGGTGACGACCCCGGGTCCCGTGGCGAGAGCGTGGTGGAGTGTCACGGCGCTGGCCGTGGTGGTCGCCTTTGCCGTCCAGATCCCGCTCTCCGCCGCAGCGGCCGAGGACGCCCTCTTCCCCACCCCGCTCTCCCGCGTGCTCAACCTGTTCGCCTTCTTCACCATCTGGTCGAATCTCCTGGTGGGTGTGGTCACGGCGCGGCTGGCGCTGGGCCGCGGCCTCGACGGCCTGGCCTGGCGGACGGCCCGGCTGGCGAGCCTGGTCGGGATCACCGTGACCTTCGTGGTGTACAACGTCGCGTTGCGTGGACTGCTCGAGCTGTCCCCGATCGGAGCGGTCGCGAACGAGCTGTTCCACTCGGCCGTGCCTGCCCTCACGGTCGTGGGCTGGCTGGTCTTCGGGCCACGGCAGCGGACCTCGTGGCGCGTCGTGGCCTGGACCCCTGTGCTGCCGATCACCTGGCTGGCCGTCACGCTGGTTCGCGGGGCCGCTGCGGGCGGCGTCTACCCGTACCCGTTCCTCGACGTCGCCGAACTGGGGGTGGTGGGGGTTGCGCTCAACGTCGTCCTCGTCGGGGGGTTGTTCCTGGGGCTCGCGGGGCTGGCCCACGTCAGTGACGTCCGCCTGTCGCGGCGTCCACAGCGGAGCGGGGCGTCGCCCGCCGGAGCGGCGGAGACCTAGGATCGGGGCGTGGCGGGTCGGATCCGGGAGGACGACATCGCCGCCGTCCGCGAGCGCGCCCGCATCGACGAGGTCGTCGGCGACCATGTGGCCCTGCGCAAAGGGGGCGTGGGGTCGCTGCGGGGCCTGTGCCCCTTCCACGACGAGCGCACACCCTCCTTCCACGTCCGGCCCCAGGTCGGCCTCTTCCACTGCTTCGGCTGCGGTGAGGGCGGCGACGTCATCGCCTTCGCCATGAAGATCGACCACCTGTCCTTCATCGAGGCGGTCGAGCGGCTCGCCGCCCGGGCCGGTGTCGAGCTGCACTACGCCGACGACCTGCCGGGCGGGCACGGCCGCCGCGGCGAGGCCGCCGGCCGGCGCCGCCGCCTGGCCGAGGCCAACGCCGCCGCGGCCGCCTTCTACCGCGACCAGCTGGCGGCCCCCGAGGCCCGGCCGGCCCGCGGCCTGCTCGCTGAGCGGGGCCTCGACGGCGAGGGGACCAGCGCGTTCGGCGTCGGGTACGCCCCCCGCTCCGGCGACGCCCTCTACGCCCACCTGCGCGGGCGGGGTTTCACCGACGACGAGCTGGTGACCGCCGGCCTCGTCGGCAAGTCCGCGTCGGGCCGGACCTACGACCGGTTCCGGGGTCGGCTGCTGTGGCCGATCCGCGACGTCACCGGGGACACCCTCGGCTTCGGTGCGCGCCGGCTGTTCGACGACGACCGGATCGAGGCGAAGTACCTCAACACCCCCGACACACCCCTATACCGCAAGGCGCACGTGCTGTACGGCGTCGACCTCGCCAAGCGGGAGATCTCGCGGCAGCGGCAGGCCGTCGTCGTCGAGGGTTACACCGACGTCATGGCCTGCCATCTCGCCGGCGTCACCACGGCCGTCGCGACCTGCGGCACCGCGTTCGGCGAGGACCATGCCCGGGTGCTGCGCCGCCTGCTCGGGGACACCGACGCGGGCGGGGAGGTGGTCTTCACGTTCGACGGCGACGCCGCGGGTCGGCGCGCCGCGATGCGCGCCTTCGGCGTCGACCAGCAGCTGATCTCCCGCACGTCGGTCGCCGTCGAACCGACCGGCAAGGACCCCTGCGAGCTCCGCCAGGCCGGCGGCGACCAGGCGGTCCTCGACCTCGTGGCGGCGCGCACCCCGCTGTTCGAGTTCGCCATCCGCTCGGTCATCGCCGACCACGACCTGGAGACCGAGGAGGGGCGGATGGCCGCACTCGACGCCGCCGCCCCCATCGTGGCCGGCATCAGGGACACGGGGCTGCGGCACCGGTACGCGGTCAACCTCGACCGCTGGACCGGGTTCCTCGACGAGCGGTTCGTCCTGGCCCGGGTGGCGCGGGCCGCCCGGCCGGCGGCCGTCGCCGAGGAGATGGGGCGCACCCCTCAGCGCCCGGCGGCCGTCGAGGCCGTCGACCCCGTCCTGGTGGCAGAGCGGGCGGCCCTGGCCGTCGCTCTGCAGGTCCCCGACCTGGTGGCTGCCGAGCTCGAGGCGATCGGCTCCGAGGCGTTCTCGGCCCCGGCGCACCGCGCCATCCACGAGGCCGTGCAGGCCGTGGGGGGAGCGGCCGGGCGATCGGGGGTCGAGCTGGTGGTTGCCGTCCGGGAGCTGGTGCCGGCCTCCGTCCTGCCGATGGTCACCGAGCTCGCCGTCACCGACCTGCCGGTCGGCGAGGCCGAGCTGCCCCGCTACGCCCGCTCCGTGATCGCACGCGTCGCCGAGGCCGAGGTGACCCGCTCCGTCCTCGACCTCACCCGCCGGCTGGCTCGCCTGGACCCGCGCTCCGACGCCGACGCCTACCGCGCCGCCAGCACCGCCCTGCACACCGCCCACCTACGCCAGCGGGCCCTGCGGGAACGGGCGATCGGAGCGTGATCCCCCCGTTCCGCCGCGCCGCCCTGCCGCCGGCCGCCCGCGACCGGGTCCGCCTCGACCGCGGCGAGCGAGCGCTCGCCACGGCCGACCTGGTCGACGGCTCGGTCGCGCTGGCGACGACGCACCGGCTGGTCGTCGTGGGGCCGGCCGTCGGGGCGGTTGCCCCCGCGATCACCGTCGACCGCTGGGTGGACGTCGCGGCCGCGTCCCTGGCACCGGAGGAGGGGGTCCTCGAGGTGGACCTCGTCGCCGGGTCACGCCGGGTGCTGGTCCTCGGCCGCGACCGGGGGCGGGCGTTCGCGACCGCGGTCCGGGAGCGGATCCAGCACTCGGTGCTGCTCACCCGGACCGTCGAGCTCGGTGGCCGCCGGGTGGTCCGCGTCACCGCCCGGCGCACCCCGGACGGCGAGGCGCTGGTCCAGGTCGTCCCGGGGCCGGGCGTCCAGGTCGGCGACCCGGAGGTCGCCGCCAGGGTGGCCGAGGCGGAGCGCGCCGTCCGGGAGCAGGTGGGCCTGCCGCCGACCGGCTGAGGTGGAGCGGTGATCCGGCGCCGACGCCGACGTTCCCACGCCCCAGCGGCGGCCACGAGGACGTCCCACAACGAGAAGTTGTTGGCCTCCGGGTCGCCGCGGCGGGGATGCTCGGCTGCAGGGGCGAACGCCCCGTCCTGCCGGAGGAGGCTTCGTGACCGACCAGCTCGTGCCCGTCCTCACGTTCCTCGACGGGGAACGCTCGCTGGCCTTCCTCACCGACGGGCTGGGGTTCGAGGTGCTGCTGACTCAGCGGTCGGAGACCGGTGGGCTGCGGCATGCGGAGCTCCGCCGGGGGGACGCGGTCGTCATGGGCGGCGAGGGGGATGCCCGGCCCGCTGCTGCGCCCGGCCTCTACCTCGTCGTCGAGGACGTCGATGCCGCCCACCGGCACGCCGTGGCGGCCGGAGCAGCGGAGGTCGAGCCACCGCACGACCTATACCCGGGCATGCGCCGGGCCCGCCTCCGCGACCCCGACGGACACGAGTGGAGCCTGAGCACCTACCGGCCCGGTCGGATCCGGGGACGGTGATCGGCTCGTGGTGAGGCATGGCACCCACGTCGACGGCAGGCCGACGGTGCACGCCGAGACGTGGTGGATCAAGTCGGCGCGGACGGCCGCGACCCGGGACGCGCGCATCGCGACGGTCATCGAGCGGGCCGCCGAGAACCGGATGGCCAACCACCCGGCCGGTCGGGACCGCGTACCTCGCCCCCAGGAGGCCGCGGGCTGAGCGCGCCCCGACGACTCGACGGACATCCCGCCCAGCGCCGGGCGGGCGGTTCACGCGGCCGAGTCCTCCACGCCGGCGGACATCCGCAGTGCCAGCTCCTCGAAGGCCACCGGCAGAGCCGACGTCGAGCGCCGGCGGGCGACGAAGACGTCGACGGCCGCGAGGTCCGGCGCCGGGATGTAGCGGATGCCGTAGCGGTCGGCCCGGTGGCCGTCGGCGAGGTGCGCCGGCGCGGTCAGCACGAGGTCGCGGGTGGACACGTTCCACAGCACCTCCTCGATCGAGCGGGAGGGCTCGCCCACCCGGTGCGGCTGCTCGCCGTTGCGCTCGGGGACCAGGGTGAAGAAGCCCTCCCACTGCGGCGGCGCGGCCGGCGGACGGGCCCCGACCCGGCGCCCGACCAGGTCGCCCGGGGTGAGGACGTCGGCCGCGGCCAGCTCGCCGAGCGCCGACACGACGGCCACCCGGGGCTGGGAGCAGAGCCGCGTGAGGTGCAGCCGCTCGTCGTCGCGCTGCGGCCCGTAGACCAGGGCCACGTCGACGCGCCCGTCCGCGAGGGGCGCCAACGCCTCGCTGACGTCGAGCTGGCGGACCGACACGACGACGCCCGGGTGAGCTGCGCGGAAGGCCTGGATCGTCGGGACGGTCACGGGGCCGGCGCCGCCGACGAGGACCCCCATTCGCAACCGGGCGCCCGCGGCGTCCGGCTCCACCGGTGCTCGCCCGACCACCTCGGCCAGCACGCTGTCGGCGTGGGCCACCAGCTCCCGCGCGCGCTCGGCCAGCACGGTCCCGGCGGCTGTTAGCGAGCAGACCCGCGGTCGGCGCTCGACCAGGGGTGTCCCGACCCGCCGCTCCATGGCCGCGATCGTCCGGCTGAGTGCCTGCTGCGTGACATGACAGCGGGCCGCGGCCCGGGTGAAGTTGAGCTCCTCGGCGAGCGCCAGGAAGTAGCGCAGCTCGCGTACCTCCACGGGACCTGAGCATCGCCGCGCGGGCTCGTCCGGGCAAGCGCCGGATCGCAGCCGGGTCGGCGCACCACAACGAGAAGTTGCTGGACCGGGTGGCCGGCGGTGACGAGGGTGGTCCCCGATCGATTTCCCGGCGTGGTGCAGGAGGATGCTCGTGGCCGACCGGATCCGCCGCGTGCGCGCCCGGGCCGCGGGTCAGCCTTCCCGAGGTCTGCTCGCGGTCCTCTGCACTGCTCAGTTCGTCCTCGTGCTCGACGTGGCCGTCGTCAACGTGGCGTACGCCATGGAGCACTCGTCGAAGCCGCAGACCCTTGCCCACGCCCTCAACGACTCCCCGACCGGTCTGGCCTCGTGGATCCTCGAGAAGTTCCGGACCTGGAGCGACTGCGGCGGGGACCTCGACAGCGTCTACGACCGGGCCGACCTGCTGACGAACCTCACGATCTACTGGGCCACCCAGACCATCGGCTCGTCGATGCGGCTCTCCTGCGAGACCGCCCGCAGCACGTCCGCCGCCTGGGGGCGGGTCGAGGTCCCCACCGTCATGGCGATGTCGGGCGCCGACATGTTCCCGACACCCCGGGAGTGGGCGGAGCGGTCCTATCGCGTGATGTCGTGGACGGAGCTCCCGCGGGGCGGGCACTTCCTCGAGTGGGAGGTCCCGGACCTGGTCGCGGCGGACATGCGGCGGTTCTTCCGGCAGTTCCGCTGCCGCTTGGACCGACGCCCCGGCCGGGGCGCGCCGGGGTCCGGCAGGAACGCCTCGGTCACCTGCCAGTCGTCGGCGGGCGACGGCCGTCCGGCGCCGACCGACACCCGCGCGGCGAGGCCCGCGTCGGTGCTCGCGGTGGTGAGCGCCGACGTGAGGAAGGCGGCCCGGCGGCCTTGAGGGGTGGCTCGACCTCCGACGCCAACGGCTCGTAGGGCGGGAAGGTCTCCGGTTCCGCGGTCGGCGGGGAGGGCTCCGGCGAGGACTCCCAGGAGGACTCTCAGGAGGACTCCGGAATGGTGTCCGCGGCCGGCGGCTCCGGCGACAGCAGAGAGCGCTCCGCCGAGCAGTGCCCGGCGGGTCAGGAGCGGCGGCGTCGGGTCCACCCCGCCATGGTGCGACGCCGCTCCGTGATCGAACTCATGCCGCGGCATGTCCGAAGGCCTACGAACCTGCCGTCACATGAGGTCGATCACGGGAGATCGGGCGTGGGCGCGTCCCGGACGGCACGGGCGTAGGCTTCCGCGAACTCGTCCAGGTCGGCGAGGCCGTGCCGGATGCCGGCGTGCACAAGCGTGTCGTCGACATCGTCGTAGAGATGCACCAGGCGGTTGCGCAGGCCGGTGAGGTCCTGCAGGCGCCGTGCCAGGTCCGCCGGCAGCACGGCTTGTTCGTGCAGACGGTCGAACGCCTGGCGGAACTCCGTCGCGGGTGCCCACCCGGACGACGCGATGAGGTGGTTGGCGAGGTCGATGCACACCTGGGCCGCCGCCTGGACAAGGTAGCGACCCTCATAGGCGTGGGACGCCAGATAGACGGACTCGTCCATGGCTGCGAGGACGCGCAGTCGGGCCGTGTACGTCGTCAGGGACAACAGCTTGCTGCGGACACGTGCGGGATCGACCACGGATCACGCCCGTGCCAGGCCGTGCTCGGCGATGCCGGCGATGTATGCCCGGTCCATCTCGGCCAGGGGGCCGCGGACGTCTTCCCACCGGCTCTGGACGAGGACCGTCGTCCGGACCCGCAACGGCTCGTCGTCGGAGAACACCACGCTCCCGGCGAGGACGATGCGGACCTGGAGCGGGAGCGGGGCCCGTTCGAACGCGACGAGGTCGGGCTCCTGGACGCCCAGGCGGTGCAGACGGTTGCTCAGCCGCGACAGCTCGAGGAGGTCCAGCGGCGCCCGGCCCGGGTGCGCCAGAACTGCGATGTCCGTGTCCGAGTCCGGTTGGGGGACGCCCGTGACGCGGCTGCCGAACGCCCACGCGACAGCCACCCCGGCCTCGCGGAACGCCTCGGTCCTCGGATCGGTCGCCACGTCCTCGATGGTATGCGGCCGCGTCATCGTTGCGCCGTCGGCGCACCACGGCGGTCGGGTGATCGTCGGCGCACCACGGCCGTCGGGTGATCGTCGGCGTGACACGCTGGTCGGGTGAGTGCTACCCCCGCGTCGGCTCCCGTCCGCGCGACTCGCGACCCCGGGGACCGCACGACCGGCGCGCGGGTGTGGCGGCTGTTCACGCCCTACCGGCGACAGATGCTCGTCATCGGTGTGGTCATCCTCGTTACCGCGGGACTGGGGGTGATCCCGCCGTTCCTCACCCAGGCGGTGTTCGACCGCGCGCTGTTCCCGGTCGACGGCGGGGCCGTCGACGTGAGGTTGCTGCTCTGGCTGGTCGCCGGGCTCGTCGTGATCCCGATGCTCGCGGCGCTGGTCGGGGTCGGGCAGACGTTCCTCACCACCCGGCTCGGCCAGCGGGTGATGGCGGACCTGCGGTCGCGCCTGTTCGAGCACCTCCAACGGATGGAGCTGGCGTTCTTCACCGCCACCCGCACGGGGGCCATCCAGTCCCGGCTCGCCAACGACGTCGGCGGCGTCAGCACCGTCCTGTCGAGCACCGCGTCCTCGATCCTGTCGAACAGCGTGACGGTGCTCGCCGCGCTGGTCGCGATGCTCCTGCTGTCGTGGCAGCTCACCCTGGTCGCCGTCGCTCTGCTGCCGTTGTTCGTGGTGCTCCAGGTCCGGGTCGGCCGGGTCCGGCAGCGGATCGCCAAGCGGACCCAGGAGTCGCTGTCCGAGATGACGGCGATCACCCAGGAGTCGCTGTCGGTCTCCGGTGTGCTGCTGTCGAAGGTCTTCACCCGCCAGGCGAGCGAGGTCGAGCGGTACCGGGCCGAGAACGGCCGCCAGATCGGCCTCCAGGTCCGCCAGGCCATGACCGGGCAGTGGTTCTTCGCCGTCGTGCAGGCGTTCCTGGGGATCACCCCGGCGCTCGTCTACCTGCTGGCGGGCCTCATTCTGGTGTTCGACGGCGCGATCACCGCGGGCACGCTGGTCGCCTTCACCACCCTGCAGACCCGGCTGCTGTTCCCCACCGTGCAGCTGCTCCAGGTGTCGCTCGACGTCCAGACGTCCTTCGCGCTGTTCCGCCGCATCTTCGAGTACCTGGACCTCACCCCGTCGATCGTCGACGCGCCGGGCGCGCGGCGGCTCCCGGCGGACGCCCGCGGGGAGGTCCGCTTCGAGGACGTGTGGTTCCGCTACCCCACGGACGCCGGACTGCCGGCCGCGGCGGTCGCCCCGGTCGACGAGCGGGCCGACGAGCGGGAGCCGACCTGGGCACTGAGTGACGTCTCGCTGCGGATCGAGCCGGGGCAGCTGTGCGCCGTCGTGGGTCCCAGCGGCTCGGGCAAGACGACGCTGTCGTACCTCGTGCCGCGGCTGTACGACGTGACGCGCGGTCGGGTGCTCGTCGACGGGCACGACGTCCGCGACCTCACGCTGGAGTCCCTCGCCGGAGCGGTCGGCATGGTGACTCAGGACACCTATCTCTTCCACGCCACCGTCCTCGAGAACCTGCGTTACGCCCGCGAGGACGCGACCCGGGAGGAGATCGAGGAGGCGGCCCGCGCCGCCAACATCCACGACCGGATCCTCAGCTTCGACCAGGGCTACGACACCGTCGTGGGGGAGCGGGGGTACCGGCTGTCCGGCGGGGAGAAGCAGCGGCTGGCGATCGCCCGGGTGCTGCTCAAGGACCCGCGGATCCTCATCCTCGACGAAGCGACCAGCGCCCTCGACACGGTGTCGGAGCGCCTGGTCCAGGAGGCGCTGGAGCGTGCCACGACCCGGCGCACCACCATCGCGATCGCCCACCGGCTGTCGACCGTCCTCAACGCCGACGTCATCTGCGTGATCGACGCCGGCCGCCTCGTCGAGACCGGGACCCATGCCGAGCTGCTCGCCCTCGGCGGCCTCTACTCCCGCCTGTACGCGGAGCAGTTCGGCGAGGGCAAGGTCCAGGCCCGCTGCGCCGACGGGACCCTGTTCGCGGACGGCTCGGTGGTGCGGCACCTGCCGCACGGGGCTCCGGCCCAGGGCGCCGCCTGAGTCGCCCGGGGGTCACCCGAGTCCGGCGGCGCTGCCCGAGTCCCGCGGGCGCCGCCGTGTCAGCTGCGGGGGGCCTCCGCGGCCCGGGCGAGGTCCGCGAGGTCCTTGGCCAGCGCCGTGGCGACGGTGCGGCGGACCAGGCGCAGGGTGAGCGGGGCCAGCCAGCGCCCCGCGCGGCCCAGGGGTTGTGCGTCGAAGCCGAGCGTGACGAGCGTGGCTGGGCCGCGCTCGGTCCGCCCGGCGTCGTCGAAGCGGAACGTCGAGACGTAGTGGTGCCCGTGGCTCTCGGCCTCGACCGTGTACGCGCGCAGCGGCTGCACCTCCGTCACCCACATCTCCTCGGTGGCGGCCCGTCCGCGCAGGGTCCGGGTCTCCTGCCACCGGGTCCCGACCCCGAGGCGGCCGTCGCGGCCAGTGCCGGTGTCGAGCACCGTGACCGAGTCCACCCCCGACAGCACGGTCGCGCTGCCCTCGATGTCGGTCGCGACGTCCCAGACCCGGGGGAGCGGGGCGTCCACCCGCCGTTCCACAGTGACCGCAGCCATGGCGCCTCCCTCGTGACGTGCACGATCCTGTCACAGGGCCGTCATCGCGGGCGTGCTTGACGGGCTCGCCGGTAGTGCCAGAGTGACCGCGTGCCAGAGGGGGTCGAGTTCACGAACCTGTTCGCCGTCGTGGCCGTCGCCTTCCTGGTGCCGTTCCTCCTCGGGCTCGTGCCCTCGGTCCGCCTCCCGGGAGTCGTGCTCGAGATCGCGGCCGGGATCGTCCTCGGGCACTCCGTGCTGGGCTGGGTGACGGCCGACCTCGCGGTCCAGGTGCTCGCACTCGTCGGCCTGGCCTTCCTGCTGCTGCTCGCCGGTCTCGAGGTGGACCTGGACCGGTTGCGCGGGCGGCTGCTGGTCCGCCCGGCGTTGGGAATGGCGCTGTCCTTCGCGCTCGCGGGTGCCGTCGCGGCGGTCCTGGGAGCCGTGGGACTCGTGGGGTCCCCGCTGCTCGTGGCCATCATCCTGGTGACCACCGCGCTGGGGGTCGTGGCCGCTGTGCTCAAGGACGCGGGAATCATCGCCACACCCCTCGGCCAGCTCGTCGTCGCCTCCGCGACCCTGGCCGACGTCTCCGCGATCGTCCTGCTCAGCCTGTTCTTCTCGGAGACCGAGGGCGGTCCGGGCGTGACCGTCGCGCTGCTGGTCGGGCTGGTCCTGCTGGCGGTTCTCCTCGCCATCGTGGTCCCGCGGACCGGGATGCTCCGGCGGGTGTCCCGGGAGTTCGCCCGGCTCGCCGACACCACAGCCCAGCTACGGGTCCGTGCCGCGGTCGTGCTGCTCATCGGCTTCACGGCCCTGGCTGCCGCGGTGGGGATCGAGGTGATCCTCGGGGCGTTCCTCGCCGGGCTCCTGCTGGGCCGGCTGGACCGCGAGGCGCTGCGGGAGCACCCCCAGTTCCGGGCCAAGCTCGACGGCATCGGCTACGGCTTCCTCATCCCGGTCTTCTTCGTCGCCAGTGGACTGCAGTTCGACCTCGGCTCACTGGTGGCCGACCCCGGGGCGCTGCTTCTCGTGCCGCTGTTCCTGGCCGCGATGCTTCTCGTCCGTGGAGCGCCGGTCGTGCTCTACCGGGGCCTGGTGACGCCGCGCGAGGTCGCGGTCGCGGGGCTGCTGCAGGCCACGTCGCTGCCGTTCGTCGTGACGGCGACCGCGATAGGTCTCGAGCTCGGGCTCCTGACTCCTGCCGTGGCCGCCGCGATGGTGAGCGCGGGGCTGCTGTCCGTCCTCCTGTTCCCGCTCGCGGCACTCGGCCTCGCCCGCCGGGTGCCGGCGTCCGCCCCATCCCTTCCGGACGCCCCGACCACCCCCGACGCCCCGACCACCCCGGACGCCCCGTCCGCCTCACAACCGGAGACCCCATGACCGCCCCCGCCCGCTACGACGACCTGTCGGCCGTTTACGTGAACTGCAGCCTCAAGCCATCGCCCGAGCTCTCCCACACCCAGGTCCTCGCCGACCGGTCCATCGCGATCATGCGGGAGCACGAGGTCTCGGTCGAGGTGGTGCGCGCCGTCGACCACGACATCGCTCCCGGCGTGTGGCCGGACATGACCGAGCACGGCGCGGCCCGGGACGACTGGCCCGCCCTCTACGACCGGATCGCGGCGGCCGACATCCTCGTGCTGCTGAGCCCGATCTGGCTGGGGCAGAAGTCGTCGGTGTGCAGCCGGGTGATCGAGCGGCTGTACGCGTGTTCGCACCTGCTGAACGAGGCGGGCCAGTACGCCTACTACGGGCGCACCGCGGGCTGCCTCATCACTGGCAACGAGGACGGCATCAAGCACTGCTCGATGGAGATCCTGTACTCGTTGCAGCACCTGGGCTTCATGATCCCGCCGCAGGCGGACGCCGGGTGGATCGGTCCGGCCGGTCCGGGGCCGTCCTACGCCGACGAGGGCTCCGGTGGGCCGGAGAACGACTTCACCAACCGCAACACGACCTTCATGACGTGGAACCTGCTGCATGCCGCCCGGATGCTGAAGGACCGGGGCGGCTTCCCGGCGCACGGCAACCAGCGGTCGGAGTGGGACGCCGGGTGCCGGTTCGACTACCCCAACCCGGACTACCGCTGAGCGCAGCCCTCCTTCAGCGCCAGGCTGCGACGAGTTCGACGGGGCCGAACAGCGCATCGGGTCGTGCTGTGGAGCCGCTCCGGCTCACGGCGATGAGGGGCGAGGCCTCGGCACCGGGCACGTGGGAACGATGGACCGCCAGTCGCCGGAGGTCGTCGTCGTCGAAGGGCGCGCTGTCGCGCCACTTGATCGACCCGACGAAGGACACACGGGTCGGACTGCGCGAGGGTGTCACGCCGACCAGGTCGACCTCCGGGTCGTTGGTCCGGGGCCACCATCCGCCGATCAGTTCTGCGCCGCCCAGGGCGTCGTCGTCCGCGGCGAGTCGGGTCAACGAGTCCCGGACGAGCGGTTCGACGGCCCGCCCCCGGTACGTCCGCCAGTCCCGGTGGACCCGGGCGACGGCGAGGTCAGGTCGTCCGCGGCGGATGTCCGCGACGCCGGGCTCGACGAACCGGAGCCAGAAACGGAGATAGGGGTCGGCGACCCGGTACCGCCCGAGCTTCGGGGCCGGACGCAACGAGACCGGCGCGTCGGTGGTGACGACGCGCTTGGCCTGAAGCGTCGTCAGCGCACGGCTGAGACTGGTGGCACTGATGCCGGCGCGGGCGGCGATGGTGCTGAAGGACCTCTCACCGGCCCCGATCGAGCGGAGCACGGCGGTCGCCTGGATGTCCGACGGGAACTCGGCGTCCATGACTCGCTGACCCGTGGCGACGAGATCGGTGCTCTCGTCGGCGAGCGCGTCCTCGATCAGGTGAGCGGTCGAGCCGGCGGCGCGCCACTGAGCCACCAGTCTCGGGTAGCCGCCGGTCAGCAGGTAGCCGTCCAGTGCGTCGGCAGCGTCCGACGCCGACGTGAGGTCGAGACCTGCGAGCCGTCCGCTGTCGCGGACCGATAGTGGCCCGACCGCGAGTGGTCGCGCGCGCCCGAACAGGGGTCGCGAGTGCTCCGTGAGGAGTTCCATCACCGAGACGTCGCTCCCGACGAGGATCAGGAGGACGGGGACGGACTCGAACCGCCGATCCCAGAGCTTCTGCAGCGTGCCGTCGAGACCCGGGTCGTGCTCCAGCAGCCAGGGGAACTCGTCGAGCACGACGATGGACGGAGTGTCGCTGGGCAGCGCGGCCGCCAGCGTACGGAGTGCTTGCTCCCACGTGGGAAAGGCCGAGGCGCTGAGCAGGTCCGCTCCTGGCAAGGTGCAGTTGAGGAGTGCGTCCTGGCGGAAGGACTCGAGGTCGCCCGCCAGGGAGGCCTGCCGGCTGCCGGTGACGAACAGCTGAGGCAGACCGGACCGGCTGACGAACTCGCTGACGAGACGTGACTTTCCGACCTGTCGACGACCGCGGACGCTCAGCATCGTCGCCCGGCCGGCTCGGACGCCGTTCAGTACTCGATCAAGGCGCCCGAGGTCCTCCTCGCGCCCGACGAAGGTCCCCACGTCAGTCACACTAGCGGAACTAACGTCGACGTTAGTGACATGGATGTTAGTTCAGTCGAGGTGTGGCGGCGTGGTGCGAGCCCGGGGGTCTAGTACCCTGCAGCCACCGACGCGATCGCCCCACCACGGTCGCACGTCACGGTCCCGCTTAGCTCAATTGGCAGAGCAGCCGGCTGTTAACCGGCAGGTTGTTGGTTCGAGTCCAACAG
>JBHJOS010000152.1:0-3116 GCA_050329415.1 Kineosporiaceae bacterium | reverse complement strand
GGCGACGGCCAGCTGCAGTCGCTCGTCCTGGTTCGCAAGTCGCAGATGGCCTACGACCGAAGGGACGGCCTGCGAGTCCTGCTCTTCGCGCAAGCGGCGCTCGACGGCCCGTGGCGCCTCACTCGTGTGCTACGTGCCGAGGCGATGCTCCAGGTCGCCCGCGGCGAACTCATGACCGGCCAGACCGTCGACGTGCGCCGGGCCGTCGATGCGGCACGGGCCGCCGGCGGTGATGAAGACCTGTCGCTGCGGGAGGCCACCTGCTGGATCGAGGGCAACAACCCGGAACGCGCCGCAGAAATCTACGGCGAGGTGCTCTCCTCTCACCCGATCTCGCACAGGGACCGGGGATTCTTCAGCGCCCGTCAAGCCATGGCACTCGCGAAGGCCGTGGAGCCGGCACGTGCGGTCGACCGTGCGCGACAGGCCCTGGCCATCGCGCGCCGGACAGGCTCAAGACGAACCCGCAATGCCGTCGCCGACGTCGTCGCCGCCCTCGCGGCACGGAAGTCCGACGACGGTGTGGACGTCCTCGCTGAGGAACTCAGGCAGGTGTCGTGACCCACTCCACGACTGCGCCGATCACTTGAGCCTGCCACGCCTGCGACCGGGAGTCGAGATACGTCGAGTCCCCGTCGATGGCGAACCCGTGCTGTGCGCCCTCGATCCGCAGAAGTTCTGACGCAGCGTTCAGGAGAGGCATCGCCGCCATCGTCCCTTCGATCGGGACCAGAGTGTCCGCGGTCCCGTGGACGACCAGGGTCGGCGCTACGATCCGGTCGAGGACCGCGTGCGGTTGCAACCAGAACACCTCGTTCAACAACGCCCGCCCGTGCCGGAACGTCGGCGAGTACTGCAAGAACCCCTGCCGGGACAGCAGCGCAGCCCGCTCGTCGTCAAGATGGTCGTCCACCCAGTAGGGGCGGTCATCGATCGTGCGTTTCTTGTAGTCGATTCGCGGGCACAGCATCACGAGGCGCTCGACCTCATCAGGTCGTTTGGCCGCGTAGTACCCGCAGATGCCACCACCGAAACTCTGCCCCACCAGCGACGTGCGAACCGCGCCGCTCCGTTCCCGCACGAACGAGAAGGCGCACCGGATGTCGTTCAGCACACCCGACAGGGTCAGCTCCTCCTGGCGTCCCCCCGACTCGCCGTGTCCACGCAGGTCGAACCTCAGAGCAGCGACCCCTGACTCAGCGAGACCAGCCGCCATCCGATCGAAGAACCCGGCCTCGTGACGGGTCACCCCGCCACCGTGAACCTGGACCACGGCCAGCTCCGCGGACTCCTCCGGGAGCGTCAAGTCACCCACCAGCTCCAGGCCATCCAGGGAGCGGAACGAGACACGAGACTCCATCGGCACTGTGACCTCCACAGATCGGTGCTCCGGTCCGGCCATCCTGCCGGGGTGTCGGCGAGTCCGGGCCCAAGGGGACGCCTGTCGAGTCGGGGGGGCACCCGGGCATCGGACAACGCCCGCAACGTCGTCAAGCGAGCCCACGACTTGGCGCCCCGTTCCGACTGCTTCGTGACCTCGACAGCGACGCCCAGCAGCGGTCATCGGCGCCGAACCCGCCCGGGTGACGTCCGGCGACCCGCCGACCCACACGGGCGCTGCTCGCATCGTGTCGGTCCGGATGCGGCCACTGAGCGTCGCGGACGGCAGCTCACCGCTCCCACGGTGAGACTGGCCGGACTGCTGAGGGCGGTGGCGCGGCAGTTGACGGTCGCACCGCCCTCACGCTCGCCGACTACACCGACGAGATCCTGGCCTCGGGGTTTCCGCCCCCACCGCCCTGCGGCGCTGGCTGGCCGCCTACGCCGCGAGCACGGCCACGACCACGGCCTACGAGCGCCTGCGCGATGCGGCCACCGCGCTCGACAGCCCGCCACCGGCGCGGGCCACGCTGCTGTCCTACCGTCACGCCCTGGAGAGCACGTGGCTGATCGACCCCGTGCCCGGATGGCTCCCGACGCGCAACCGGCTGCGGCGCCTCGTCACCACGCCCACGCACCACCCGGCGCTCGCCGCGCGGCTGCTGCGGGTCGACGCGCCGACCCTGCTCCCGAGGGGCGGCGGTGAAGCGGTCCCCCGGGACGGCGTGCTGCTCGGAGCCCTCTTCGAGTCCCTCGTCGCCCTGTCGGTGCGGGTGTACGCGCAGTCCCGCGAGGCGCGCGTCTCCCACCTGCGGACCGAGGGCGGCGAGCGCGAGGCCGACCTCGTCGTCGAGGGAGAGGGCGGACGCGCGTCGTGGCCATCGAGGTCAAGCTCGGCAGGGCCGGTCATCGTCTCGACCGGACCGGAGGCGTGCCGTCGTCCCGACGGCATCGCCGTGGTGCCTCTCGCACTGCTGGGACCGTGAGGGACGACCCCGGCCGGCGGACAGGACGGCGATCGCCGTGATGCCCGCCGGACCCCGGACTATCGTGTGGCTGGTCGACATCGGGGTCTGCTCCGTCAGTCGCTCCGAGGCCAAGCGGCCCATGCGGGGACTCGAGCGGTTCTCCCGTGTCACCCTCGACGTCGCCGGTGTGGAGGACGTCGGTCAGGGCTTCGTCGACAAGGTGTTCCGGGTTTGGCCGTCCCAGCATCCCGGCGCCGAGGTCGTGCGCGTCGGAGCGACGGGGCCTGTCGACGTCATGACCAGACGCGGACTGCCGTCAGCGGACCGTCCCGTACCGCGGGGGAGTTCCCCTGGGCCCCCCGCCCGCCTGACGTCCACGGAACATTCCCGAGCGCGGAGGTCCGCCCCGACCGCCGTCTCGCCCGCTCAGGCGGGCGGTCCGCCCGCGTGGCGCCCCCGGCGCGGGGAGGCGGCTCAGGTCAGGACAGCCTGCACCGCCAGGCCGGTGGCCGCCACCGTCGAGAACGCCAGCACCGCCTCCCGCACCCCGCGCCGCCGGAGCCGGTGCCGCAGCGGCTCCGCGAGGGCGTACCCGACCCCGACCGTCGGCACGAGCGCGGCACCGGCGGCGAGCCCGTCGGTGGTCACCTCGCCCGCCACGGCGAGCATCCCGAGGCTCAGCAAGGACCCCACGAGGAAGAACGCCGACAGCGTGGCCCGCAGCCGCGGCCCGCCCGCCTCGCGGTACGCCAGGGCCATCGGCGGCCC
>JBHJOS010000169.1:0-19030 GCA_050329415.1 Kineosporiaceae bacterium | reverse complement strand
TGGGGGGTGGGCCGGGGGGCCGGGGGGTTTGGTCAGGTGTGGTGGTTCGAGGGGGTGTGGGTGGGCAGGGTCATGCGAGGGGCGCGGCGGGGGCGGTGGACGGCGGCGAGCTCGAGGAGGCGCTGGACGCGGTAGCGGTGGCCGGCGTAGCAGGCGATGACCTCGGCGCAGCCGTCGTCGTCCAGCACCTGGCCGGTCAGCGCCCACGACACGTCCTTCGCCACGTGGAAGTCGTCGAACGAGAAGGCGTCCGGGTCGCCGTGCGCCCGGTGGCGGATCTCCGCGGCGGTCCACCGGCCGATCCCCGGCACCGTGCGCAGAGCGGCCTCGGCCCGGTCGGGGGGCAGTGCCACCGTTGCCTCCAGGCGCTCGGCCACCCGGGCCGCCCGCACGACCGTCGAGTTGCGACGCTGCTCCACTCCGGCCCGCAACCACTCCCACGACGGGACCAGCGCCCACTGCCGAGGTGTGGGCTGGACCATGAGCGGGCGGGGCGGAGCGTCCTCGCGACCGACGGCGGGCGGGGGCGTCGGTCCCGGCGCGGGCTCACCGAAGCGGCGAACCAGGAGCCGGTAGGACCGGCCGGACTCCTTGCCGGTGACGACCTGCTCGATGACGGCCATGGCGAGGGCCTCGAACACCGCACCGGTACGGGGCACCCGCCAGCCGGGCCGGGCCCGGGCCGCGGCGACCAGCGTCGGGTGCTCGGGCAGCGGGCGGAACCCGGGCGCCGTGACGTCGCCCGCGCCCAACAGGTCCGGCAACCCGTCGAGGGCCCATCCGGCCCCCGGCCCCCACGCCGTCCCGACCACCTCGCCGTCACCGGGCCGCAGCGCGAGGCGCAGGGTGGCCGGCCCCTGGGGCGTGCGCGTGGCGCGCCACAGCGCCCCGTCCACGACCACCCGGTGGCAGGGATCGTCCCGCCCCCGGATGAGTGTCGACAGCGTCGCTCGGACGTCCACCGGACGTCCCGGCCGCCAGCCGCGCGTGGCCGGAGCGGCCGGTCCGCCGGCCGGGGCAGTCACCGCAACGACTCCGGTTCCCCGGAGGTCTCGCCAAGGCGGCCCAGCCCGGACCCGAACAGTCCTGCCAGGCTGAGGTCGGCGACGGTCAGCAGGACCCGGGACACGAGGACGACGACCAGTGCCGGGCCCGGCGACAGAACCGGGGACAGCGCGAGGGCCAGGGTCGCCTCCCGTGCCCCCGCGCCGGCCGGCGCCACCACCGCCGCGAATCCCAGCGCCCACGCCAGGGCGTAGCCCCCAAGGCACAGGACGACGGTCGACAGCTCCAGCGGGGCGCCGACCGTGACGGCGAGCACCGCGACCTGCGCACCGACCGCCACCCACGACAGCAGCGACCACGCCACCGCGCGGACGATCCCCAGCTGGCTGAGCTCGTGCTCCAGCGGCGGTCGGCGGATGAGCTCGAAGACCCGGGCCATCACGCGGTTGAGCAGCCGGGGGTGCAGCGCAGCAAGGATGACCGGAAGCAGGAGCGGGGTCCAGCGGAACCAGTCCGGCAGACCGCCGGCGAACGGGATCGCGACCAGGGACGCGAGGGCGGCCGTCGCGACGGTGAGCACGACGGTGACGATGGAGGCCGACGCCGCCCGCTGCCGCGGCACGTGCTGGCGGGCGGCCAACTGGGTCTGGGCGATGAGGAACCACACCGAGCCCGGCAGGTACTTGCCGAGGGCACCGACGAGGAACACCCGGAAAGCGCCGGCCACGGGCAACCGCGACCCCAGGTCGGCGAGCACGGACCGCCACGCGGCAGCGGCCGCGAGCACGTTGACGAGGGTCAGCGCGAAGGCGAGCGCGATGCTGCCGAGACCGAGCTGGCGGGCGGCCGCGACGAACTCCTCGTAGTCCAGCACGACGGCCAGGCCGGCCGCGACGACCGTGACGAGGACGAAGCCGACCTGGACGCGACGGTTCGAGGAGACCCGCTGGGCGGCCGCCAGCACACGGTCCACCCGCGACACGGCCCCCTCCCGCGGTGTCAGGACGGGCCGCGCGAGCGGACCACCAGATCCGCCAGCAGCCCCATCGACGCGATGATCAACCCGGACATGATGAGCAGGACCGTGTTGGCGGCCAGCCCGAACAGGTCCTGGGTCTGGTCGTACACCAGTTTGACGATCCCGAGGCCGAGCAGGACCAGGGCCAGCGGCATGAGGACGCGCAGCGGGTCGAAGTACATGACCATGCGGAGCACCTGGAGCAGGTAGCGGTACGCATCCTTGAAGAACGCGAACTTGCTGCGCCCGGCCCGCTGGGCGTAGTCGATCGGCACGTACCGGATCGCGTGCTGGTTGGCGAGGAACGAGATCGTGATCGTCGTGACGCAGCTGAACCCGGGGGGCAGCAGGCGCAGATAGGGCAGCGACACCTCGCGCCGGAAGGCCCGCAGCCCGGAGTTGAGATCCGGGATCTTCGTTCCGGTGAGGTACTCCGCGAACCGGCGGATCGTCCACTTGGCCGGGATGCGCGCCCACTTGTGGGTGCCCTGCTCCGTGGTGCGGGCGCCGACCACCTGATCGATCGAGTCGTCCGCCAGGAGCATCCGCACCAGCTCGGGGATCCGCTCGTTGGGATAGGTCATGTCGGCGTCGGTCCAGACGACGATGCCGCCGCGGGCTTCGCGGGTACCGATCCGACGAGCCGTGCCCGAGCCTCCGTTGCGGGGCAGCGGGTGCACCCGCATCCGGGGGAAGCGCTGCTCGACGGCCCGGATCGCGGCGAGCGTGCCGTCGGTCGACTTGTCGTCGATGACGAGCAGCTCGTAGGCCATCCCGTCGGCGTCCAGGGCGGCAGTGATCCGCTCGATCTCCTGGACGACGTGGCCTTCCTCGTTGTAGCAGGGCAGGACCACGGTGGCCACGACGCCGCCGCCGTCCTCGATCAGCTCGACCTCCGGGGCCGGGTCCGCGCCTGGTGTGATGGTGGGCATGTCGACTGTTCGCGGCTCCGCCGTCACCGGTGCGGTCGCCTCCGTGGTGCTGGACACGGGGGCCATCATGACCTGTCCCGGGGAGTGCCCGTGAACCCCTCGCCGGTCCCCGGGCTCCTGAGGCGCCTCACGGGCACCCCGACCCCGCTCCTGACCTGGTACTCCGCGGTGGACGGCCAGGTCCGTGACCGGATCGAACTGTCCGGGCCGACGCTGGTGCGCTGGGTGTCGAAGACCGCACACCTGCTGATCGAGGCGGATGCCGAGCCGGGCGAACAGGTGCTCGTCGCGCTCGGGGTGGACTGGCGGGCCCCGGTGTTCTGGCTGGCGGCGTGGCACCTCGGGCTGACCGTGGCCCTGCCGGACGGGGGGCGGGAGCGGGGGTCCGGCGAGGGCCACGTCGACCTGGCCGTGGTTGCCGACGGGGACCCCGCGCCCCCCGGCGTGCCGGGCGACCGGGTGGTCGTCGTCGCCCGGCCCGCCCTGGCGCGTGCGGCCGACCACGTCCCCGCGGGCGCCGTCGACTACGCAGCCACCGTCACGGGCCTGCCCGACGATGCGCCGCCGCCGGGCCCGGCGCCCTCGCCGGCGATCGTGGCCGCAACGACCCGGATCGGCCTGCCGGAGGTGCTGACGGGCGGGCGGGACGGGCGGCGCTGGTTCGGCCCCGCGGCGGGTCCGCACGACATCGCCGGGACCTGGGCGGCGGGCGGCAGCGTGGTGTGGCACGGGGGCCTGACCGGGAACGACGCCGAGCGGGTGCGCACTGCCGAACAGGCGACGACGTCGGGTTGACCACATCGCCGGACCTCGATGACGCGTGGTGACCACCACCCATGGCGACCACGTCGTCACTCGTCGAAACCTCGCTCGGACGCGTCCCCTCTCCCCGGTCGTTGCACAGCGCAACTTGCACGGCGCAACGACCCCGGCACGAGCGGGCCCGGCGCGAGCGGACGACACCCGGCACGAGCGGGCCCGGCGCGAGCGGACGACACCCGGCACGAGCGGGCCCGACGCGAGCGGACGCGGCCCGGCGCCAGCGGGTGGCACCTGCGCGCGACCCGGGTGGCCTCACAGCCCGGGTCCGGCCCGGGCAGGACGGTCCGGCCGTGCTGCCGGGTCATCCGAGAACGACCGGGGCCGCCTCCTCCCACCGCTCCCGCCACGGACCGATCGGAGCGATCCCGACCGCCTTCAGCCGGTCGTGCCCCAGCACCGACCATGCCGGGCGCGGCGCCGGGCGCGGGAACTCAGCGCTCGTGGCCGCCGACACCATGTCCGGGTCGCGCCCCGCGGCCGCGACCACCTCCCCGGCGAAGGCGAACCACGTCGTCCACCCCGCCGACGTCGCGTGGTAGACCCCCGGCTCCGGTTGCGCGGCCAACAGCCGCAGCACGAGCGCGGCGACGTCCACGGTCCAGGTGGGCTGGCCGTGCTGGTCGTCGACGACGCTCAACGCATCCCGCTCCGCCGCCAGCCGCGCGATCGTCCGCGGAAAGCAGGCCCCATGTGCACCGTACAACCAGGCCGTACGCAGGACATAGGCCTCCGGGCACTCGGCGCGCACGGCCCACTCCCCCGCCGCCTTCGTCCGGCCGTACGCGCCCGCCGGAGCGAGCGGCACGTTCTCGGGCAGCGGGCGGCGCCGCTCGACCCCGCCGGCCGCGGGTGCCGCGGGCCCGGCCGCGTCCCCCACGACGTAGTCCGTCGAGACGTGGACCAGTCGCGCCCCGGCGGCCCTCGCCGCCCGTGCCACGTGCTGGGCGCCGACGGCGTTGACGGCGAACGCGGCGGCCTCGTGCGTCTCGGCGTCGTCCACCGACGTCCAGGCGGCGCAGTTGACGACCACGTCGTGGCCTGCCACCGCCTCGGCCACCGCGGCAGCGTCGCTGACGTCGAGGTCGGCCCGGGCCAGGGCCGTCACCTCGTGGTCGGACTCCAGGAAGGCGGTGACGAGGTCCGCACCGAGCATTCCGCCGGCGCCGGTGACGAGGGCGATCACGGAGGGCGAGGCTAGCGGGGGGCGCCGCCGGCCACGGCCGGGCGCGGTGGTAAACGACGGTTGGCCCTACGTTGTCGTGGTGCACGTCCTCTACGCCACACGCAAGTTCCCGCCTTCCACCGGGGGGATGGAGACGCAGTCGTACGACACCTGGCGCGGCCTGCAGGAGGCCGGGGCCCGCGTCACCCTCGTCCACAAGGGCCGGCACGACGTCCACCACGTGTGGTGGATCCCGTTCGCCCTGACCCGGATCTGGCACGTCATCCGTACCGACCGACCCGATGTCGTGCTGCTGGGCGACGCCTTCATGAACGCCATCGCGACGCGCATGCTCCGGGCGCTGCGGATGCCGCACGCCACGATGGTCATGGGCCTCGACGTGACGTTCGACTCGAACATCTACCGCAAGTTCGTCGTGCGCCACCTGCGCTCGGCGCCCCTCATCATCGCCCACAGCCGGGCGACCGCGGCGGCCGTCCGGGCGGCCGGCGTCAGTGAGGACCGGATGCGCATCCTCTCCCTGGCCGTCGAGGCTCCCGAGGTCCAGGCCCCCCGGGCGCAGGCCCGGGCCGCCCTGGCGCGCGACCTCGGCGTGGACCCGGACGCCACGGTCCTCCTCACGGTAGGGCGCCTGGTCCGGCGCAAGGGCGTCGCCTGGTTCGTCGACCAGGTGCTGCCGAAGGTCGGCGGGAACTGGGTCTACCTCGTCGCCGGCGAGGGGGCGGCGCGGGCACGGATCGAGTCCGCGGTCCGCCGCCACGGGCTGGCGGATCGCGTGCGCCTGCTCGGCCTGGTCGACGACGAGACGCGGGAGACCCTTTTTTGCGGCGCCGACCTCTTCGTCCAACCCAACATCAAGGTCTACGGCGACATGGAAGGCTTCGGTCTCGTGAACGTCGAGTCCGCGGTCCGCGACACCCCGGTCCTGGCGGCGCGCCTGGAGGGCATCCAGGACGCCGTGAGCGACGGCGAGACGGGCTGGCTGGCGCCGTCGGAGGACGCCGACGAATGGCGGGACCGGCTCTCCGCACTGGTCGACGACCGACCAGCGCTGGCGGATGCCGGGCTCCGCTTCGGCGAGAACGCCCGGAAGCTCTACTCACTGGAGCGGTACCGCGAGGAGTTGCTCGGGATGCTGCGGGAAGTGGCGACCGACGGCACCACGGCGGCGGACCTCGCCCCCGCGCCCGGCCACGACCACCGCCACCGCCGGTGACCTGGCTGGTCACCGGCGGGGCCGGCTACATCGGCGCCCACGTCGTCCGGGCCCTGGCCGGGGACGGCCGGGGGGTCCGTGTGCTCGACGACCTGTCGAGCGGGCACCGCGGGTTCGTGCCCGCAGGCGTGCCGCTGGTCGAGGGCTCGCTGACCGACACCGCGGCCCTCGCCCGGGCGCTGGTACCGGACGCGAACGGCCGCCCCGTCGAGGGGGTCGTTCACCTGGCCGCGTTCAAGTACGCGGGGGTGTCCGTCGCGCGCCCGCTCCACACCTACGAGCAGAACGTCGTCGGCACGATGCGACTGCTCGAGGCGATGACGGCCGCCGAGGTGGACCGGCTGGTGTTCTCCTCCAGCGCGGCCGTCTACGGCACGCCCGACGTCGACCTCGTCACCGAGGACACGCCGACCCGCCCCGAGTCGCCCTACGGGGAGAGCAAGCTGGTGGGCGAATGGCTGGCGCGCGACGTCGCCCGGGCGGGCGGACGCCTGCGGCACACCAGCCTGCGCTACTTCAACGTCGTCGGATCCGGGCATCCCGAGCTCTACGACTCCAGCCCGCACAACCTGTTCCCGCTCGTGCTCGCGGCGATCGGGGAGGGCCGCCCGCCCCGGATCCTCGGCACCGACTACCCGACACCGGACGGCACCGCCGTCCGCGACTACGTGCACGTCGGTGACGTCGCCCGGGCGCACGCGGCCGCCGCGGCCGCGCTCGCCGCGGGCGAGGACCTGGCCCCGGCCTACAACCTCGGCAGCGGGACCGGGCTGTCGGTCCGCGAGGTCGTCGCAGTCCTGCTCGCGGCCACCGGGTCGGACCTCGTTCCCGAGGAGGCGCCGCGCCGCCCGGGCGACCCGGCCCGGATCGTCGCCTCCGGCAAGTCGGCAGCCCGGGACCTCGGCTGGGACCCAGCGACCCCGGTCACCCGGATGGCCGCCTCCGCCTGGCACGCCTGGCAGGCCGCGACCCGCCGCTGACAGCCCTCAGGAGTCCGGGGCGCGGCGGGTGGCGACGGCGCCCTCGCCGACCCGGCGGACGACCTTGGAGAGCAGGTACCTCGCCTCCAGGCCCAGCCACAGCACGCCCCGCAGCGGAGCGCTCCTCGGCCCTGACCAGCGCCGTGCCACGTAGCGCCAGGCCGAGCGGTGGTGGGCCCGGACCATGGCGTCCGGGGAATGCCGCCACGAGTGGCCGCCCTCGTGCTCCACCCGCGCAGAGGGCACGTAGACCGACGACCAGCCGGCCACAGCGAGCCGCTCGCACAGGTCGAGGTCCTCGAAGAACATGAAGTAGCCGTCATCGAAGCCACCGACCGCGTCGAAGGCCGCCCGGCGCAGCAGCAGGCAGGAGCCGGACAGCCAGCCGGTCACCCGTTCGGTGGGGGCCTCGGCCTCCTGCCGGTACGACCGCGTCCACGGGTTGTCCGGCCAGAACCAGCCGAGCAGCGCGTGGCCGACGCCCCGTCCCAGCGACGGCAGCGCCCGCGCGGACGGGTACAGCGACCCGTCCGGGGACACGATCATCGGGCCGAGGGCACCGGCGCGCTCCCACCGGCGCCCCGCCGCCACGAGGGCGTCGAGGCTGCCCGGAGCCCATTCGACATCGGGGTTCGCCACGACCAGCCACTCCCCGTCGACCACGGCGGCCCCCCGGTTGGCGGCCCCGCCGTAGCCGAGGTTGGCCCCGGTCGGCAGCAGCTCGGCGCGCCCGGCGGCGGCCGCTGCCTGCGGCGCCCCGTCGGTGGAGCCGTTGTCGGCCATGACGACACGCACCGGGCGGCTCGTCGCCCGCCGCAGCGAGTCGAGGAAGGCCTCCAGTGACGGCCCCGGCGAGTACGTGACGACCACCACGTCCACGCTGGTCCCGGTCGTGGCCGCGACGGCCACGCCGACGGTCTCGTCCGTCGTCACACGCTCTCCCATACCTCGACATGGCGCTGCGCGGTGCGGCGCCACGTGAACTCCCCGGCCCGGCGGGCTGCGGCGGACCGCAGCGCCTCGCGGCGGACCGGGTCGGCGATCAATTCCCGCAGCGCGGTCGCCAGCTCCGCCACCCCGGGCTCGGCGTACGCGACGGCGTCGCCACCGACCTCGGGCAGCGAGAGCCGACGAGTGGTGAGGACGCACGCCCCGCAAGCCATGGCCTCGAGGACCGGCAGCCCGAAACCCTCGCCGAGCGAGGGGTACGCGACGACCTCGGCCCCGCCCAGCAGCGCCGGGAGGTCCGCGAGCGGCAGGTAGCCGGGACGCAGGACGGTCAGCGACGTCGGCACCGTCTCCAGCGCCGCGTCGAGGGAGGCGTCCCACCCGGCACCCCCGGCGAGCACCAGGACGGGAACCGACCCGGGGCCGGACCGGGCCGAGCGGCCGTCCTGGGCGACGGCGTCGTCGGCGAACGCCTGGGCGAAGGCCCGGACCAGGGCGCCGACGTTCTTCCGGGGCTCGAGGGTGCCGAGGAAGGCGATCCACCGCCGCCCCGTCAGCCCCACCCGAGCGGCGAAGGCGGCCACCTCGTGCGCCGGCAGCGGACGGAACCGGTCGTGGTCGACCCCGTGGGGGATCACGGCGATCCGGCTCGGGTCGGCGGCCGGCACGACCCGGGTGAGCTCGACCAGGGTCGCCCGCGACGGGACCACGCACCGGTCGGCCACCGACAGGGCGCGGCGGGTGGCCGCCCGGAAGGACGCCGCCTTGACCGGCAGGTGCAGGTCGGGATCGGTGAAGAACGTCGCGTCGTGCAGGGTGACGACGCGACGGGCGACCCCGGCCGCCCCGGTCGCCAGGCCCGGCGTCGTGTAGTGGGGGCTGTGGAGGACATCGGCGCCCAACCGCCGCAGCAGCCGCGGCAGGCCAACCTGCTCCCAGGCCAGCCGCCGCACCCGGGAGCCCGCGGCCGAGGCGATCGGTACCACCTCGCGCACCCCCATCGACGTGAAGAGGTCCGCGTCGCGGGGCGTGGAGACGACGACCGGGTCGGCGCCGACCTCCACCGACCCGGCGAGCAGGCCGTCGACGTAGCGGCCGACCCCGCCCCGGTCGGCGGGGACCGCGGTGGCGTCCAGGACGACCGTGGGCGCACGCATCGGCGAGAACGCTACAAGCCCGCGGGCGGTTACCGTGACGGCCGATGTCCCAGGCGCCCCCGGGCGAGCCACTGCGGGTGGCCGTCACCGTCGAGCAGTCGTGGCAGCCCGTCCCGGGCGGCACGGCCGCCTCGACCCTGGCGCTGCTCGATCGGCTGCGCGAGGACCCGGGGCTGGCCGTGACCGGCGTCGCGGCCCGTCACCGCGGTCCCGCACCGGACCCGTGGCACCCGCCCGTCGCCGTCCGCCACCTGCCCCTGCCGCGGGCCGCGCTGTACCGGAGCTGGCACGTGTTGCGCTGGCCCCCGGTCGACCTCGGCGCCCGGGAGCTCGCCGACGTGGTGCACGCCACATCCCCGGCGGTCCCGCCGCGGTCGGCACCGCTGGTGGCCACGGTCCACGACCTCGCCTTCCTGGACCACCCCGAGTGGTACACCCCGCGCGGGGTGCGGTTCTTCCGCCGCGGCACCGAGCTGGCCCGCACCCGGGCCGACGCGGTCGTCGTGCCGTCGGAGGCGACCGCCGCCGACTGCCGCCGCCACGGCTTCGACCCGGCCCGGATCCACGTGATCCGCCACGGGGTGACCGCATCCGCCGTGGATGAGGCCGACGTGGCGCGGCTGCGCGCCCGCCTCGGCCTGGACCGGCCGTACGCGCTGTGGTGCGGCACCCGGGAGCCCCGCAAGAACCTGCCCGGTCTGCTCGCCGGGTTCGCCCGGGTGGCCGGGGAGTGTGATCTCGACCTCGTGCTGGTGGGCCCGGACGGGTGGGGCGACACCGGTCCGGCGCCGGACCCGGCGGTCGCCTCCCGGGTCCGCGCCGTCGGCTTCCTCCCGCCGGGCGACCTGGCCGCCGCCTACGCCGGGGCAGCCGTGTTCTGCTACCCGTCGCTGGCGGAGGGGTTCGGGATGCCGGTGCTGGAGGCGATGGCCCACGGGGCGCCGGTGGTGACCAGCGCGGGCTCGGCGATGGCCGAGTTCGCCGGCGGCGCCGCCGTCCTCGTGGACCCGCGAGACCCGGCAGCGATCGGGGCCGGAGTCCTCGGTGCCCTGGCGGAGCGGGACCGGCTGGCGGCGGCCGGACACGCCGTCGCCGCGGCGCACACCTGGCAGGCCGCGGCGGACCGGCTGGCCGCGGTCTACCGGTCGGTGGCCACCGTGGGGTGAGCCCGCCGGCCACGGCCGACGGCCAGCGCCAGGCCCGCGGCGACGACGTCGGCGACGGTGAGGACCAGCCGCGAGGCGAGCGCCACGACGAGCGCCTCGGGCCGGGGGACGACGGCGAGCAGCACGGCGACCAGGGTGACCTCGCGCGCGCCCGCCCCGGCCGGGGCGACCAGCACGAGGAACCCCACCACCCAGGCCAGGGCGTAGCCGCACCCGGCGACGAGCAGCGTCGTGGCGTCCAGCGGCGCCCCGATCCCGACCAGCAGGACCAGCAGGTGCCCGGCCAGCAGCAGCCACGACAGCAGGGTCCAGCCCAGCGCCGCCGCCACCCCCCGGGTCGACAGCGGCCGCGGCGGCGGGCGGCGCAGCAGCCGCGACCCCAATGCCAGCAACCGGTTGAGCAGCCGGGGGTGGAACGCGATCAGCCCCAGGGGCACCACCGCCACGGCGGCGACCGGCACGCCGGGCAGGGAGAGCGCGAGCAGGGCCGGGACCGCAAGGATCCCGCCGACGGCGACCGAGATCCCCAGCGAGACCGCCGAGGCGCTGACCGTCCACAGCCGCGGGACGCCGCGGTCGGCGGCCAGCTCGGCCTGGGTGACGACGTTCCACACCCCGCCCGGTAGGTACTTGCCGAGCTGGCCGACGAGGAACACTCGCACGGTCGCGCGCACGTCGAGCCGCCAGCCGCCGTCTGCGAGGACGGCCCGCCAGGCCATCGAGACGGCCACCAACTGCCCTGCCACGCACAGCGCCGACCCGGCGAGCGCCCACCCGGGCAGCCGCCGGGCCGCCTCCGCCACTGCCCGGCCGTCCACGACCAGGGCCACCGCCACGGCCACCAGCATCAGCACGAGGAAGGCGCCGCGGAACGCGGGCCGACGGGTGAGCGCCACCACGGCGGCCGCCGCCCGCGCGAGGCCGCCGGGCGGCGCGAGGCCGCCCGGGGGCGCGGGACCCTTCCCGGACACGCCGTGACGGTATTGCACCGATACGTCCGTCCGGCAGCATTCGCCCGTGATGCCGGACCGGGACCCGCGGTGCCGAGTGGTGGCGTTCGGCACCTTCCGCACCGACCTCCACCCTCGGGTGGCCGTCCTCCTCGACGGCCTGCGCGAGCACGGCCTCGAGGTGGACGTCGTGAACGCCCCGCTGCCGCTGGACACTGCCCGCCGGGTCGCCCTGCTGCGCCGACCCTGGCGCCTGCCTCAGCTGGCGTTCGCCCTGTTGCGGTGCTGGGCCGTGCTGTGGGTCCGGGGGCGCCGGGCGGCGCGCCGGCCGCCGGACGCGGTGCTCGTCGGCTACCTGGGCCACTTCGACGTCCACCTCGCGAGGGCGGTGTTCGGTCGGGGGCCCACGCTGGTCCTGGACCACCTGGTGTTCGCGGCGGACACCGCCGTGGACCGGCGGGTGACGGGGCGGCGGCGGCTGGCGCTGCTGCGCCGGCTCGACCGCTGGGCGCTGCGCCGGGCCGACGTCGTCGTCTGCGACACCGAGGAGCACGCGGTCCGGGCGCGAGCGGCTGGCGCCGGCCGCGTCCTGACCGTCCCGGTGGGGGCGACGGCAGCCTGGTGGGACCTGGACCCGCCCGGCCGGAGCGACGTTCTGCGGGTGCTGTTCTTCGGCCTGTTCACCCCGTTGCAGGGCACGGTCACGATCGCCGGCGCCCTCCGGGCGGTGCCGGCCGACGTGCCGCTGGCGGTCACTCTGGTGGGGCACGGCCAGGACCACGACGCGGTGGCCCGGCTCGCGGGCGACGACGACCGGGTCCGGCTCGTTCCCTGGCTGGCGGAGGCGGACCTGCGCCGGGAGGTGGCGGCGCACGACGTCGTCCTCGGAGTGTTCGGCACCGGCGACAAGGCCAGGCGGGTGGTGCCGACGAAGGTCTACCAGGGCCTCGCGGCGGGACGAGTCGTCGTGACGTCGGACACCCCCCCGCAGCGGCGAGCGCTCGGCGACGCCGCGGTCCTGGTGCCGCCGGGGGACGCGCCGGCCCTGGCGCAGGCCCTCGTCCGGCTGGCCGGCGATCCCGAGGAGCGGCGCGCGCTGCGAGCACGGGCTCGCCGGCGGGCGGCGGACTTCCGCCCGGGACCGGCCACGTCGGAGCTCGCGTCCCTGCTCGCCGCCGCAGTCCGGTCGCCGGTCCGGTCCCCGGCCGGCCGCGGGCCGGATACCGTTCCTGCGGCACCGCCGGTCGCCCGTCCGCGTCCCCGGGTGCCGCCTCCACCGTCGGCTCACACGTAAGGACACCCTGTGCTCGACACGGACTCGGGTCCCCTCAGATCCGCCTACCTGGGCATGGTCCGGGCGCTGAGGCGGGCCCTCGACGGCACCGCCGCGCTGCGCGCCTGGGACCGTCGGGCTGCCGAGCGTCCGCGGTCCACCGTCGCCCACCTGCGGACCCTGCTCGCCGTCCACAACGCCGAGGACCTCGTCGCCATGGACCTGCCGTGGTGGACGTACGAGGCGATCGACGCCGTCGAGGAGTTCCTCGCCGGGCGCGGCGGGACTGCCCGGGTCTTCGAGTTCGGGTCCGGCGCCAGCACGGTGTGGCTGGCCCGCCGGGCCGGCCGGATCGACGCGGTCGAGCACCACCCGGAGTGGGCGGACCGGGTCCGCCAGCTGCTGGGCGAGGCGAAGGGCGTGACCGCGGAGGTGGCGCTGCATGTCCCACCGGTCCCCCGAACCCCGGAGCCGGCGCTGCCCTCGGCGTCCCCCTCGGCGCAGGGCCTGGACTTCACCCAGTACGTCGCGGTGCTCGACGAGGTGGGCGACGAGCCGTTCGACCTGATCCTGGTCGACGGCCGGGCCCGCGAGGAGTCCCTGCGCCGGGCGCTGCGCCGGGTGCGCGACGACGGTCTGGTGCTGCTCGACGACGCCCAGCGCGAGCGCTACCGCCCGGTGCTGGCGGAGGTGGCGGCCGCTGGCTGGTCCGTCACCGTGACGCACGGGCGGACCCCGTGCCAGCCGCTGCCCCGCGAGACCGCGATCCTCCGGCGCCGGCCCGGGGCGTGACCTCCTCGGCCGCGGCCCCGGCCCGACCGGCGGTCGGCCGGGTCCGCCGGCTGCTGCCGTGGGTGGTGCTGGCCGTCGTCCTGGTCCTGGGGGCGTGGGTGATCTGGGCCCGGCGGGAGGAGGTCGGTTCGGCTCTGGCCGAGATCGGCGTCGCCCGGGCCGCCCTCAGCGTGGTCCCGACGGTGGTCGCGGTCGTCATGACCGCGTTGTGCTGGCGGGTGTGGCTCGGCGCGTTCGGCGCCCGGCCGCCGATGCTCGCCGCGGGCCGGCTGTTCCTCGTCACCCAGGCGGGCAAGTACCTGCCCGGCAGCGTGTGGCCGTTCCTCGCCCAGGCCGCCCTGTCCCGCCTCGTCGGGCTGGGACGGGCGGCCGTCCTCACAGCGACCGCGCTGTTCCTCCTCACGCACATCGCGACCGGGATCGGCCTCGGCGTCCTGGCGGTCGGACCGGCCGCCGTGGACCGGCCCTGGCTGCTCGGCGCCGCCGCCCTGGCGTGCACCCTCGCCCTGGCACCCCCGGTCCAGCGGCGCCTACTCGGGCTCGCCCGCCGGGTCCGGCCGACCCTCACCCTGCCGCCCGGTCTCACCTGGGGCCGCACGGGTGCGGCCGTGCTCGCGATGGTGGTGGCCTGGGCGGGGTACGGGGTCGCCACGTATGTGCTCGCGGCGCCCCTCGGGGCCTCGCCCGCCGACCTCTGGCGGATCACCGGGGCGTACGCCCTGGCCTGGGTGGTGGGCTTCCTCGTGGTGGCCGCACCGGCGGGCGCGGGTGCCCGCGAGGTGGTGCTCGTGGCCCTGCTGACCCCGGTCGTCGGTGCCGGGGGGGGGATCGCGGTGGCCGTCGTCAGCCGGGTGGTGCTGACCGCGGTGGACCTGGGGCTGGCGGCGGTCTCGGTGCGGGTGCTCGACCGGCGCGGCGAGTCGGCCGCCGGCGACGAGTCGGCCGCCGGCGACGGGGCGCCGTCCGGCTGACTCCTCAGGCCCGGCGCAGGGAGGCGACGTAGGCCTGGGCGTCACCCCACGCGGGCAGCAGTCCGGCGGCGCGCACCTCGGCCAGCGCGGGCGCCGCCGCGTCCTTGGCGGAGAGCAGTGGTTCCAGCGGGGAGCCGTCCCCGGTCCGGGTCGGCCACTCGATCCCGACGTCCGGGTCGAGCGGGTGGACGGCGTGCTCGCGCGCGGGGGCGTACTCCTCGCTACACAGGTAGGCGACGACCGAGGCATCGGCCAGCGACATGAACCCGTGCCCGAGCCCCTCGCCGAGATACACCGCCCGCCGCTCGGCGTCGTCCAGCAGGACCGAGTCCCACCGCCCGAACGTCGGCGAGCCCACCCGGAGGTCGACGACGACGTCGAGCACCGCGCCGGACAGGCACGTGACGTACTTCGCCTGCGACGGCGGGACGTCGGCGAAGTGGATCCCGCGCACGACCCCCGCCGCCGACACCGAGCAGTTCGCCTGGGCCAGGCGCAGGGGATGCCCGACCGCCTCGGCGAAGGCGGACTCCTTGAACCACTCGAGGAACAGTCCCCGGGGATCGTCGAACTGCTGTGGCGTGACCTCCCAGGCCCCGGGCACCGCGAGCTCTCGGAACTTCATGCCACTCCCGTCATCCGGTCACGGCCGGGTGCCGCCGGAGTGGCTCCCACCAGGCCCGGTGACCCCGGTACCACGCCACCGTGTCCTGCAGGCCGCGGTCGAACGGCACCCGCGGCTCGTACCCCAGCTCGTCGTGGATCTTCGTGATGTCGACCGAGTACCGCAGGTCGTGGCCCTTGCGGTCCGCGACCTGGCGGACGCTGGACCAGTCGGCGCCGACCGCGGCGAGCAGCCGCTCGGTGAGTTCCCGGTTGGTGAGCTCGGTGCCGCCGCCGATGTTGTAGACCTCGCCGGGCCGTCCGCCCGCCAGCACGAGGTGGATACCGCGGCAGTGGTCATCGACGTGCAGCCAGTCCCGGACGTTGCGGCCCTCGCCGTAGAGCGGAACCGGCAGCCCGTCCAGCAGGTTGGTGACGAAGAGCGGGACCACCTTCTCCGGGAACTGGTAGGGCCCGTAGTTGTTGGAGCACCGGGTGACGACCACCGGCAGGCCGTGGGTGCGGAAGTAGGCGCGGGCAAGCAGGTCGCTGGACGCCTTGGACGCCGAGTACGGGCTGTTGGGGGCCAGGGGATGGGTCTCGGGCCACGACCCCTCGGGGATGGAACCGTAGACCTCGTCGGTCGAGACGTGGACGAACCGGTGGACCCCGTGGCGCCGCGCCGCGTCCAGCAGCACCTGGGTGCCGACGACGTTGGTGACGACGAACGAGGCCGCGCCCTGGATCGACCGGTCGACGTGGGACTCGGCGGCGAAGTGGACGACGTGGTCGACCCGGGACATCACGGCCTCAACGGCATCGGCGTCGGTGATGTCGCCGTGGACGAACTCCAGTCGGGGATCGCCGGCCACCGGATCGAGGTTCGCCCGGTTGCCGGCGTAGGTGAGGGCGTCGAGGACGACGACCGAGTCCGGCGCCGGACCGTCGAGAGCGCCGGACAGCAGCGACCTCACGTAGTGGGAGCCGATGAACCCGGCCCCACCGGTGACGAGGACTTGCACGGTGTCGCCCCCTCCTGCCTGCCGGCACCCTGGTCGTGACGCCACACTATCGGCGTGCGAGGCATAATTCTTGCGGGTGGATCGGGAACCCGTCTGCATCCGATCACCCTCGGGGTCAGCAAGCAGCTGGTGCCCGTCTACGACAAGCCGATGATCTACTACCCGCTGTCGACGCTGCTGCTCGCGGGCATCCGGGACGTCCTGGTCATCACCACCCCGCACGACGCACCGTCCTTCCAGCGGCTGCTGGGCGACGGGTCGCAGTTCGGCATCGCGATCTCCTACGCCGTCCAGCCGAAGCCCGAGGGCCTGGCCCAGGCCTTCGTGATCGGAGCCGACTTCGTCGGCGACGACTCGGTGGCCCTGGTCCTCGGCGACAACATCTTCTACGGGCCGGGCCTGGGCACGCGGCTCCAGCGCTTCGACGCCCTCGACGGGGCGGCGATCTTCGCCTACTGGGTGGCCGAGCCGAGCGCCTACGGCGTGGTGGAGTTCGACTCCGAGGGCCGGGCGCTCGGCCTCACCGAGAAGCCGGCCCACCCGCGCAGCAACTACGCCGTCCCGGGGCTCTACTTCTACGACAACGACGTCCTGGCGATCGCGGCCGGCCTGCGCCCCTCGGCCCGGGGCGAGTACGAGATCACCGACGTCAACCGGGCCTACCTGGCGGCGGGTCGGCTGCGGGTCGAGGTGCTGCCCCGGGGGACGGCGTGGCTGGACACCGGGACGTTCGAGTCCCTGCGCGAGGCGGGCGACTTCGTGCGGACGATCGAGCACCGCCAGGGGCTCAAGATCGGAGCGCCCGAGGAGGTGGCCTGGCGGCGGGGGTTCCTGTCCGACGACCAGCTGCGAGCCCGGGCCGAGCCGCTGGTCAAGAGCGGGTACGGAGCATACCTGCTGGGTCTTCTCGACCGGCCGCGCTGACCCGGCCCGAGGGCCGGCCGCCGGACGCCACGCCGTCCCGGTGCGACCTACCGGGTCCTGGGTGGTTTGATCTCCCGAGTTGTCCGCTTCGCGGTTTTCGGGAGGTTCGACGTGCCTCGGGGCATCCAGGTCGCGGCGGTTCTGGGAGTCGCCGTCGCCGCTGTCGTCCTCGTCTCCGTCCCCCTCGCGATCCTCGGCGCCTGGCACCCCCTGGTGGTCGCCCTCGCGGCGGTGGCCGCCGCCGGGGCGAGCGTGCCCGCCCTGCGCCGCCTCGACGGCGGACCGTGGACCCGGTCCCGGATCGGCGTCTGGGCGGCCCTGGCCGCCGTCGCGCTCCTCAACCTGCGCAACCCGTCCGAGGCCGTCGGGACCGACCGTGACCCCGGCCTCTACTACCTCAAGGCGCGCCTGCTGCTGGAGACCGGTGGCACGCTCGCGCCGGGCACCCCGCCGTTCCTGGAGTCGCCGGCGACGTCGCCGGTGACGGGACTCGGCCTCTACCCGATCCCGGGATCGACGGAGCTCTACACCCAGTTCCTCACCGGGCCGTCCGCGCTGCAGGCGCTGGGCCTGGCCGTGCTGCCGGTCACGGGCGCCATGGTGGTCTCGATCCTGCTGACCTGGCTGGCCTCGATCGCCCTGTTCGAGCTGGCAGCCCCGGTGACGGGCGAGATCGCGGCGGGCGGGGCGGCGGTCGCCGCCGCGCTCTCGCTGGCGTGGGTGTACTTCGGTCGGGGTCCGTACTCGGAGCCGGCGGCTGCCGCCCTGTTCCTGGTCGGCCTGCTCGTCTTCGCGGCCGCCGCCCGCGTCCGGTCGACCGCGCTCGGCCTGGTGGCGGGCCTGGTCCTGGCCGCGACGCTGGCCTGCCGAGTCGACGCCGGCCTGGCCCTCGGCCCGGCACTGCTGGGCTGCTGCCTCGTCGCGGCCCGCACTGCGGCCCGGCGCCGGGTGGCGCTGGCGACCGTCGCGGGTTCCCTGGTGGGACTGGTGGTCCAGGTCGTCGACGGGCGGGCCCTGTCACCGGGGTACGTCTCGGACCTGCAGGACGAGGTGTCGCTGGTCACCGCCGGATTCGGGGTGCTGGTGGCCGCGGGTCTCGGGGTGCTGCTCGCCGGCCGCGCGATCGGTCACGGCCGGCGGGGGGCGCGGGCCTGGGAGGGTGTGCAGCTGGTGGGCGCGGCCGCGGTTGTCGGGGCGGCGGCGCTGCTCGTCCTCCTCTGGCTGGCCGGGCCGGTCGCACTCCTGGGGTCGGCGGAGGACATCGCGGGCCCGGTCCGGGAGCTCCAGCAGCGGGAGGGGCTGCCGACCGAGCCGCACGACTACTCGGAGGCGCTCGGTCAGCGCCTGGCATGGGCGGTGGGGGCGCCGCTGATGGTGCTGGGCGTCGCCGGCCTGGCGGCCGGAGCCCGCCGGATCGTCGACCGCGAGGAGCTGGCGCCGCTGGCGCTGGCGGGGATCGTCACGGCCACCGCGTACGCGACGGTGAGCGCCATCACCCCGGACCTGCCGTTCGCGCTCCGCCGGCTGTTCCCCTCGGTGATCCCGGCGCTGGCGCTGGTCGCGGCGCTGGGCGTCCACCTCCTGCTGCCGCAGCGGGCACTGGTCCGGGTCGGGGCCGCGCTGCTGGTGGTGGCGGGTGCCGGAGCGGCCTCGCTGCCCGTCCTCTTCGAACGCGAGCGGGCCGGGACCCTGGCGGCCATGGCCGCCGTCTGCGACGCGGTCCCCCCGGGCTCGGCGCTCGTCGTGATCGACGGCGAGGTGGAGCACTGGGCCCGCCCGCTCAGCGGGCTGTGCGACCTGGAGACGGCCCGGAGCAGCCGCGACCTGTCCGTGGCGGACGTGACGCTCATGGCGGAGCAGACGGGTGACGCGGGCCGGCGGCTGTTCCTGCTGGCCGACTCCGGCGACGTGCTCCCGCCGACCGACGGGGTCGACGTCCGGCTGCTCACGGAGTACCAGGACCGCCGGATCGAGCAGACCCTCGGCCGCCCGCCCCAGTTCCTCCAGCTGTCATGGCGGGAGGTGTGGCTGTCCGAGGTCGAGCAGTGACCGCGGGCGGAGAGGTCCC
>JBHJOS010000175.1:0-14867 GCA_050329415.1 Kineosporiaceae bacterium | reverse complement strand
TGCGGGTGGCGACGACGTAGTCGCTCTCCCGCTGGCTCAGCATCGACCCCCGCAGCAGCCGGGCGAAGACCGGCACGTTGATCACCGCGATGGCGATCATCACCGACAGCAGCGACGCCCCCAGCAGTGCGGCGATGCCGATGGCGAACAGCAGGCCGGGCACCGCGAGCATGACGTCGGTGACGCGCATCACCACCACGTCCACCCAGCCGCCGATCCCCCCGGCGAGCAGCCCGAGGGCGATGCCGACGCTCGCCCCGAGCACCAGCGACACCACCCCGACGAGCAGCGACTGCCGGGCGCCGTACACGATCCGGCTGAACTCGTCCCGGCCCAGGTTGTCCAGGCCGAACCAGTGCTGGCCGGACGGCCCGGGGATGGTCGTCGGGGTGATCTGGCCCAGACCCGGCGTGGCGGTCGGCGAGTACGGCGCGATCAGCGGCGCGGCCACGGCCACGCCGACGAAGGCCACGACCAGCACTGCCCCGACGATCGCCATCGGGTCCCGCCGCAGCCGGCGCCAGGCGTCGCCCCGCAGGGTGGTCCGGACCTCGTCCTCGGGATGCGGCGACCCCCCCGGGGACAGCGCGGCGGGGCCCGGGGCCGGCATCGGGGGCAGCAGCGGACCGGTCATGCGGACACCCGGATCCGCGGGTCGATGAGCCCGTAGGCGATGTCGACGAGCAGGTTGACGAGCACCACGATGACGGCGATCACGAGGATGAACCCCTGGATGACGGCGTAGTCCCGCTGGAAGATCGCGTCGACGAGGAACGACCCGACCCCCGGGAACGCGAAGACGGTCTCGGTGAGCACGGCCCCGGCGAGCAGCAGACCGGTCTGCAGCCCGGCCACCGTGACCACCGGCAGCAGAGCGTTGCGCAGGACGTGCCGCCGCGACACCGTCCGGCGGGTCAGGCCCTTGGCCTCGGCGGTGCGGACGTAGTCCTCACCGAGCACGTCGAGCACCGCCGCCCGGGTGATCCGGGCGATGATCGCCAACGGGATGGTGGCCAGGGCCACCGCCGGGAGGATCAGGTGTTGGACGGCGTCCCACGCCGCGTCCGGTCGCCCGACGAGCAGCCCGTCGAGGACGTAGAACCCGGTCGGGTGCTCGGTGAAGATCCGCGCGTTCTGCCGCCCGGACGCCGGCAGCCACCCCAGCTGCACCGCGAAGACGTACTTGAGGATGAACCCGAGGAAGAACACCGGGATCGTCACCCCGACGAGGGACCCGACGACCGACAGGTTGTCCACCCACGTGTGGTGCCGGCGGGCCGCCAGGTAGCCCAGCGGCACCCCCACCCCGACCGCGAGGAGGAGCGCGAGCAGGGTGAGCTCGATGGTCGCCGGGAACAGCCGTACCAGCTCGTCGACCACGGGCTGCCGGGTGGTGGTCGAGGTGCCGAGGTCGCCCTGGAGGACCCGGGCCAGGTAGGCGAGGTACTGCTCCCAGACCGGTTGGTCGAACCCGTAGAGGGCGTTGACCCGGGCGACCGCCTCGGGCGTGGCCCGCTCGCCGAGCAGCGCGACGGCGGGCCCCCCCGGCAGCGCCCGCACCCAGGCGAACAGGGCGATGCTGAGTCCGAGGAGGATCGGAACCAGCAGCAGCAGCCGCCGGACGACGAACCGCAGCACAGCGGGGGTCAGCCCTCCGAGAGCGTGACGGTCCCGAAGTCCTCGTTCTGGACCGGGGACGGGACGAAGTTCTCCACGCCCGGCGCGAACGCGAGCGCCGGCTGGGTGTGGACGTAGGGCAGGCCCGGCAGCTCCGCCATGATGAGGCGGTTGGCCTCCTCGTAGAGGGCCGTGCGGGCGTCGGGGTCGGTCTCGACCTCGGCCTCGTCGAGGGTGGCGCGGATCTCCGGGTTGTCGAAGCCCCACTCGGGGCTCTGGGCCTGGAAGAACGTTCCGAGGAAGTTGTCGGGGTCGCCGAAGTCGCCGGTCCAGCCGAGCAGGTACACCCCGGCCTGCCCGGACAGGGTGGCGTCGAGGTAGTCGGGGCTCCACGGGGCGGAGTTCACGTTGACGGTGAACCCGGCGGCCTCGAGGTCGGCGGCCATGAGCTGGAGGTTGGCCTCGGGGTTGGGCATGTACGGCCGGGAGACGTCGGTCGGGTACCAGAACTCGATGGTCGGGTTCTCGACCCCGGACTCCTCGAGCAGCTGCTGGGCGAGCTCGGGGTCGTACTCGTACGCCGGGACGTCGTCGGCCCAGCCGAACAGCGACGGCGGCATGAACTGGGTCGCGACCTCCGACCCCGGCGGGTAGTTGGCCTGGAGCAGCGCCTCGCGGTTGATGGCGTGCGCGGCGGCCTGCCGGACCAGGTCGTTGTCCATGGGCGGGACCGCCTGGTTGAAGGCGACGTAGCCGATGTTGAAGGCGGGCCGCAGGAGGACCTGGTAGTCGGCCTCCTGCAGGGCCTCGGCGTCGGCCGGGTCGACGAGGTCGTAGCCGTCGATGTCCCCGGCCTCCAGGGCCTGGCGCCGGGCGGGACCGTCGGCGATGGGCCGGAACACCAGCGTCTCGATGATCGCGGGCTCGCCCCAGTAGTCGGGGTTGCGCTCGAGGACGAGCTGGTCGCCGCGCTCCCACGAGACGAACCGGTACGGCCCGGTGCCGATCGGGTGCTCGGTGCCGAACGTGCCGGTGAACTGGGGCTCCTCGCCGGTGCCGCTGACCTCGTCGGCGCCGTACTCCGCCAGCGCCGCGGGGCTGGCGATGCTGAACGAGGGCAGCGACAGGGCGGACAGGAAGGTCGTGGACGGCCGGGTCAGCGTGATGGTGGCGGTGAGCTCGTCCGTGGCCTCGCACGAGGAGTAGAGGCTCTCCGGCAGCTCCGGGTCCTCGTTCTCGGCGTACCCGCCCATGACGGTCTGCCAGTAGTACGAGACGTTGCCGCTCTGCTGGATGCCGGCGAAGTTGTACCAGCGGTCGAAGTTGACGCACACCGCCTCGGCGTCGAGCGGCTCGCCGTCGTGGAACGTCACGCCGTCGGCCAGGGTGAACGTCCACTCCAGGCCGTCCTCGCTGGTCTCCCAGGAGGTGGCCAGGCGGGGCTCGATGTCCGTGCTGCCCTCGGCGGTCGTCACCAGGCCCTCGAAGATCTGCCGGATCGGCCGGAACGACTCGCCGTCGCTGACGTACGCGCCGTCGAGGATCACCGGGTCCGCCGAGGCCCCGAAGACGAGTGTCTGCCCGTCCCCGCTCGCCTCACCGGTGTCGCCGTCGGTGCCCTCGTCGGTGGCGCCGTCGCCACCGCAGGCGGCCAGGGCCAGCGCGGCGACGACCGCCGCGGCGCCCACGGCGAAGCCGCGCCGGATCGTGCCGCCGGAGCGGCGGGAACGGAGAGTGCGCATGAGTCGTCCTCGTCGTTGGTCCGGGATCGGGAGCGGCTCAGCGTAGGAGGACGAATCGCCACCTTCTGCACCCGGGCGGTCACGGTTCGGCCACGAACGGTCCCGGTCGATGTCGTCAGGTGGTCGCGCTCCCGGCCGCGGACACCGTCGGCGGCTTCGCCCCGGCCCGCGGCAGGGTGTCGACGACGGTGCCAGTCGCGATCGCCGCGAGCACCCCGGGATCGACCTCGGTCAGCGAGGCGACCCGGGACCGGTGGGGTGCCGCCTCGATCGGCACGTGGCCCCGGACGCCGAGCACGCGGCAGCCCGCGGCCTCGGCCGAGGCCAGGCCGGGCGGGGAGTCCTCGATCGCGACGCACCGTCCGGCCGGGACTCCGACGCGGTCGGCCCCGGCGAGGTACGGCTCCGGGTGCGGCTTCCCGCGCGCGACGGCATCACCGGTGACCACAGCAGCGAAGGTCCCGGGGGGCAGCTGGGACACCACGGCCTCCGCGAGGGGCACGTACGACATCGTGACGAGAGCCATCGGGACCTCCCCCGCCACGAGGTCGGCGAGCAGCTCGCGGGCTCCCGGGCGCCACGGCGGGGCCTCGATCACCCGGCGGACGACGCCCGCCATGAGTCGGTCGATCACCTCGGCCGGGGACATCGGCAGCCCGTGGTGGTCCACCAGGATCCGGGCGCTGACGTCCAGGGCCAGGCCGACCAGGGTGAGGCCCTGCTCGTGGCTCCACGTGCTGCCGTGCTCCTCGGCGAGGGTGATCTCCTCGGCGATCCAGTACGGCTCGGTGTCGACGATGGTGCCGTCCATGTCCCACAGCACTGCCCACGGAGCGGAGCGCCCGCCGTTGGGGTGGCCCGTCCCGACACCGTCGCGCAGCACGGGCCACGGGGACTCGCGGGGTTCGCCGGGCGTCACCACGAGTGTCGAGTCTAGGGACCGGGCGGACAGGGGCGGCGCGTAGGCTGACGCGACCGCGGGCCCGGTGGGGTCGGCCCGCGCGCGAGCAGCCGTGACGAGTGACCGGGACCCGGTGGAGAGGCGGTGGGCGTGACCTCGGACGACGTGGCCTCCGACGACGCGGCTGTCGGTTCCGGCCCGACGGCGACGCCGGCTCCTGCGTCGATCATGGTGGCGGCGTTCAAGGGGTGGAACGACGCGGCGGACGCGGCGAGCGATGCCGTCGCTCAGCTGCGCGCCTCGTGGGACACCCGGGAGGTCACGGCCCTGGACCCGGAGCCTTACCACGACTTCCAGGTGACCCGGCCGGAGGTGTCCCGCGGCCCCGACGGCCAGCGTCGCGTGGTCTGGCCCACGACTCGGATCCTGGAGTCGGTGGTCGGTGGTCGGCGGTTGCTGCTGGTCGAGGGCATCGAGCCGTCCATGCGGTGGCGCTCCTACTCTCACGAGCTGCTGGCCGTCGCCCGGCGCGAGGGTGTCGAGATGCTCGTCACGCTGGGGGCCCTGCTGACGGACGTTCCGCACAGCCGGCCCATCCCCGTCAGTGCGACCGCCGAGCACCCCGAGACCGCCGAGCGCTACGGCCTGGAGCCCTCGACCTACGAGGGACCGACCGGCATCGTGGGCGTGCTGCAGGCCGAGGCGCTGGACACCGGGCTGCCGGGGGTGTCCCTCTGGGCCGCGGTCCCGCACTACGTGGCCCAGCCGCCGAACCCGAAGGCGACTCTCGCCCTGCTCACCCGGCTGGAGGACGTGCTGGAGGTCGGCATGCCCTACGGCGACCTGGCCGAGGACGCCGAGGCGTGGCAGCGCGGGGTGGACGAGCTGGCCCAGGAGGACACCGAGATCGCCGAGTACGTCCGCCAGCTCGAGGAGGCGAAGGACACCGCCGACCTCCCCGAGGCGAGCGGCGAGGCGATCGCGCGAGAGTTCGAGCGCTACCTCCGCCGCCGGCGCCCCCCGCCCGCCTGACCGCATCACCTGACGTCATCCCCCCATGCCGACCACGGTTGGCATGCGGAGTGGCCGCGAGACGCTCGCGACACGCCGTGCGCCACGGCACATCGGCCAGCCAAGCGAGCCGGGCGGTGCGGTGGCGGTCAGGTGGGGAGATGGACGCCGAGGAGGGTGGCGAGGACGTGCGACGCGTGGGTCCCGGCGCCGGCCGTGTCACCGCCCGTCGCGAGTTGGGCGTCCGCCCATGCGTCGATCGCCGCCAGGGCCTTCGGGGTGTCCAGGTCGTTCACCAGCGCCGCGCGGACGTCCGCCAGCAGGCGGTGGATCGGCGGGCCCGTGTCCCGGCCGACCGCGGTGCGCCACCGATCGACCCGGGCGGCGGACTCCCGGCCGAGCTCGTCCGTCCATGACCAGTCGGCGCGGTAGTGGTGGGACATCAGCGCGACCCGCAGCGCCGCCGGGTCCAGCCCGCCGTCGAGCACCTCGTGGACGAAGACGAGGTTGCCCCGGGACTTGCTCATCTTCTCGCCGTCCAGACCGACCATGCCGGCGTGCACGTAGGCGCGGGCGTAGGTGTCCTTGCCGGTGAGGACCCGGGCGTGCGAGGCACCCATCTCGTGGTGCGGGAAGGCCAGGTCGGAGCCGCCGCCCTGGACGTCGAAACCCATCCCCAGGTGGTCCACCGCGATCGCCACGCACTCGACGTGCCAGCCGGGGCGGCCATCGGGCAGCCCCGGCACCGCCCACCACGGCTCGCCGGGCCGCCGCGCGCGCCACAGCAGCGGGTCCAGCGGGTTCCGCTTCCCCGGCCGGGCCGGGTCGCCGCCACGTTGCGCCGACAGCACCGCCATCGTCGCCTCGTCGAGGCGGGACACACTGCCGAAGGACGGGTCGGTCCCGACGTCGAAGTAGACGTCCCCGTGCCCCGTCCCGGTATCGGCCGTCGGGACGTGGTACGCGGCGCCGCACCGCACGAGCTCGGCCACCACCGCCCCGATCCGGTCGACGACCTCCGTGACCGCCAGGAAGGTCCGCGGGGGCAGCACCGACAGCCGCTCCATCTGCTGGGCGAAGAGCTCGGTCTGGTGGCGGGCGAGGCGCCGCCAGTCGTCCCCGGTCGCCGCCGCCCGCTCCAGGAGCGGGTCGTCGACGTCGGTGACGTTCTGGACGTAGTGCACCGTGCGACCGGAGTCGAGCAGGACCCGGTGGAGCACGTCGAAGGCGACGTAGGTGTGGGCGTGGCCGAGGTGTGCGGCGTCGTACGGGGTGATCCCGCAGACGTACATCCGGGCCTCGTCGCTGAGCGCCGCCGGGACGAGTCCGTCCGTGGCGGAGTCGTGCACGAGAACCCGGGGCGCCCGGACGGTCGGCGGTCCCGGCAGGCGGGGCACCTCGGGCGAGGACCAGGGCGTCACGGTGGACACCGGGCGGACACTACGTCCCCGCCTCAGAACGCCGGCCAGGGGATGGCCGGCCAGGACCCGTCGGGCCGGGGGAAGCACCCCGTCCGCCGGACGGCCGCGACGCGTTCCCCCAGCGCACGCACCTCCCGGGACGTGAGGAGCGGGCCCAGCGCCGTCCCGAGCCCCGAGTCCAGAGCGGCCGCCAGCCGGTCCAGCAGATCCCGGTCCCGCTCGTCGAGGCGCTCCCCGGCCCAGCCCCACAGCACCGTCCGCAGCTTGTCGTCGCGGTGGAAGGTCAGCCCGTGATCGACCCCGCGCACCCGACCGCAGGTGTCGACCAGCAGGTGCCCGCCCTTCCGGTCGGCGTTGTTGAGCACGAGGTCGAGGACCGCGACGTCCCGCAGCCCGCGCGTGTCGGCGTGAGCCAGGAGCACCGGTGCCCCCCGGGCGTCCTGCGCGGAGAGGACCGAGCGCCAGCCGTCCGGCACCGCCCCGGGATCGAACAGGTCGACCAGACCGTCCCCCGGTTCGGGGGCGTCGGTGTCCACCCACGCCTGGAGGCTGCCCGGCCCGAAGGGGGCCTCCTCGCGCATCACCGTCGCGGGCACCGCGTCGCACCCGGCTGCCGTGGTCACGAGGTGCGCGGCGACCTCCCGGCCGGCGAGGGTGCCGTCCGGGAAGTCCCACAGCGGGCGCTCGCCGCTCACCGGCTTGTACACGGCGCGCCGGGTGGTGCCCACGGCCTCGACGTCGACGAGCAGCGTGACGTTGGAGGCCGCGCGCAGCCGACCGACCACCTCGATCCGGCCTTCGCTCAGCAGCCGGCTGACGTCGGCGCCGGACGCGTCGCGCGCCGCCGGCCCGCTCACCGCATCACCGGCGGTAGCCGTTCTGCCGTGGGCAGACGTGACCCGCCGGATCCAGGGCTTCGGCGCACCAGGGACAGGGGGGGCGACCCGCGGCGACGACGGCCGCGGCCCGTGCCACGAACGCCCGGGCGGCCGTCCCGTTCATGCTCACCCGCAGCAGGCCGAGGGTCGGGTCGGCCTCGACAGCCGCGGCCGGGTCGGTGACCTCGAAGGATTCGGTGACCTGCAGTGCCTCCACGACGACGACGGCTCGCTCGGGGTCCCAGGCCAGGCTCATCACCCCGACCCGGAAGTCCTCCTCGATCGGCGCTTCGAGCGGGCCGGTGTCCACGGTGTTCCGAGCGAGGGCGGCCGGCACCGGGGCGGTGCCGCCCGAGCGCTTGACCACCAGGTCGAGCAGCTCGCCGATCCGCTCGGCCAGGATCGCGACCTGCGCCTTCTCGCACGAGACCGACGTCACCCGCCCACCGCCGCTGGCCTGGAGGAAGAACGTCCGCTGGCCCGGATCCCCGACCGTGCCGGCGACGAACCGCTCCGGCGGGTCGTACTCGTAGACGGGCACGCGTCACCCTAACCAGAGGCGCTGCGGGGTCACGGGGTCCCGGCGCCACCGCCCACGACGGCCTCGGTTCGAGGCCGGCGGCGGCGCAGCGGGACCAGGGCGGACACGTCCCCGCCGGTGTCGTTAACACGCAGCACGAACGGCCGGGCAGGGGTGTAGCGGACGGCCGAGACCGAGGCCGGGTCCGCCACGATCCGCTGGAACGCGTCGAGGTGGATGCCGAGGGCATCCGCGAGCACGGCCTTGACGACGTCGCCGTGAGTGACGGCGACCCAGACCGCCGACTCGCCCGTGTCGGCGGCGACCCGGGCGTCGTGCTCCCGGACCGCCTCCACTGCCCGGGCCTGCATGGCGCGCAGGGACTCCCCGCCCGGAAAGGTCACCGCCGAGGGCTGGACCTGCACGGTCCGCCACAGGGGGTGCCGGGCGAGGTCACGCAGCCGGCCGTTGGACCACTCGCCGTAGTCCACCTCCGCGAGCCGGTCCTCGACGAGGACCGGGGGCCGGTGCCGGAACCGGCCGCGCGGACCCGGCACCGCGACGAGCGCCTCCGCGGTCTCGCGGCACCTCTGGACCGGGCTCGTCACCACGGAGGCGAAGGGGACCGTGGTGAGCCGGGCGGCCAGGTCGCCCACCTGGCGGCGGCCGGTCTCGTCCAGGGCGACACCCGGGGTCCGGCCGGCGAGGACACCGGCGGTGTTGGCGGTGCTGCGGCCGTGGCGGACGAGCAGGACCGTCGGCATGCCGATCAGCGTAGGTCGGGCGGTCCCTGCTGCCCGGGAGGAGCCGCGTCAGGCTCGAAGGGGTCGACGAGGTCGACGCCCGTGCCCGCGAAGTCCTTGGTGTTCCGGGTGGCGAGGAGAGCCCCCCGGGCACGGCAGATCCCGGCGATCTGGGCGTCTGCGGTGCTGATGGGCCGTCCGGAGCGTTCGCGAGCCGTCGCCACGAGGGCGTACTGCCGAGCTGCGGACAGGTCGAAATCGGCGACGCGGCCGTCGAGATCCGCCGTCAGCATCTGGTCCACAGCCGACGCGAGCAGTGTCTTGCGACGACCGTCCGGGAGCCGCTCGACCCCGTACCGCAGTTCGGCGATCGTGATCGTCGTCGTGCCCACGGTCCGGGCAGGTCGGCTGTCGAGCCACTCCAGGACGACCGGGTCAGGTCGCTGGCGTACGAGTTCCGACAGGACGTTGGTGTCCAGGAGGACGATCATGCAACGTCTGCCGCGCGCGCTTCGTCGCGACGGTCCGGAACGACGAGGTCGGCACCGCCCGCCCCCACGAAGCGGGCGTGAATCCGGGACCCCAGGCCACCGGCGGCGTCGATCCGCTCCTCCAACTCGGCCTCGAGGATCGATCGCACCTCAGCCTCCATGGATCGGCCGTGTCGGGCGGCACGGACGCGGAGCTTCGCGTGCAACTCGTCGTCGAACCCTCGGACGGTGAGCGTCGCCACGTCATCCTCCCTTCGCTGGCATCGCCGTCAATGACGGCAATGCTAGCACTGCTCAGGCCTGGACGGCTCCGGTGAGCAGCAGGACGTAGACCACCGCCGCGAGCCCGATCCGGTACCAGACGAAGATTGCGAAGCTCCGGGTCGAGATGTAGCGCATGAACCAGGCGATGACTGCCAGCGCCACCCCGAACGCGACGACGGTCGCGAGGACCGTCGGACCCCAGTCCACGGCGGCGTCCGGGCCGCCGATCCCCCGAAGCTCGAAGATCCCGGAGGCGTACACGGCCGGGATCGCGAGCAGGAAGGAGTACCGCGCGGCGGCCTCGCGGGTGTAGCCGAGCAGCAGCCCGGCGGTGATGGTCCCGCCGCTGCGCGACACCCCCGGGATCAGCGCCAGCGACTGCGCCAGCCCGAACAGCACGCCGTCGCGCCACGTCAGGTCGCTCAGTGGCCTGGTGTCGCGGGCCCGCCGGTCGGCCCACAGCAGGACCAGCGCGAAGACCCACAGCATCGTCGCCACCAGCCAGAGGTTGCGCGCCTCGTCGCGGATGACGTCGGCGAACAGGAACCCCAGCGCCCCGATCGGGATGCTGCCGACGATGATGAGCCACCCCATCCGGGCGTCGGGGTCGCTGTGCGGGCGGCGCCCCGCGACGGCGAGGAACCAGGCGCTGAGGATCCGCCAGATGTCGCGGGCGAAGAAGACGACGACCGCGGTCTCGGTGCCGAGCTGGGAGACGGCCGTGAAGGCCGACCCCGGCTCGGTGCCCAGGAGGTCGCCGACGATCCGCAGGTGCGCACTGGACGAGATCGGCAGGAACTCGGTGAGACCCTGGACGACTCCGAGGATCGCGGCGTCGACGTAGCCGACGCTCACGCCGCCGAGCCCAGGGCGCGCAGCGTCGCGTCGAGCATCCCGGCCCGTTGCTCCGGGTCCGGGGCGAACGGCATGACGGCGACGGTCGTGGCCCCCGCAGCGGAGTACTCGGCGAGCCGGGCCGCGATCTGCTCGGCGGTGCCGATGAGGCTCACCCCGTCGAGGAACTCCCCGGGCAGGGCGGCCGCCGCGGCCTGCCGGTCTCCCGACAGGTACAGCCGCTGGACGGTTCGGGCCTCGGTCTCGTAGCCGAGGCGGGCGGCGAGGGCCGCGTAGACGTTGTCCTGCGGCCCGCCCATCCCGCCGACGTACAGCGCGGCGTACGGCCGGGCGAGATCGCGGGCCGTGTCGAGGTCCAGCTCGGCCCCGGGCACGTCCGTGACGACGAGCGAGCAGGTCACGACGGCGTCGAACTCAGGTCTCGGCTCGTCCGAGGCGTCGGCCGGGCGGGCCCGGCGGCCCTCGGCGATCCGGGACATCGACTCCCGCACGGTGCCGGTGTCGGTGAAGACGGCCAGCCACCCGTCGGCGATCTCCCCGCACAGCTCGAGCGCCCGGGGCCCGAGGGCGGCCAGGTACAGCGGGATGGTCGGGCGGACGGGACGCTGCGACAGTCGGATGGCGCGCGCGGTGCTGCCCGGCGGCGGGACCTGGACGTGACGGCCCTGGTAGTCCAGGGGCCGCCGGGACAGTGCCAGGCGCACCGCGTCGGTGTACTCCCGCAGGCGGGACATCGGCGCCGCGAACGGCACCCCGTGCCACCCCTCCGACACCTGCGGACCGGAGACGCCGAGCCCCAGCCGGAACCGCCCGCCCGACAGCAGGTCCAACGTCGACGCCGTCATCGCGGTCATGGCCGGGCTGCGGGCCGGGACCTGCAGCACGCCGGCGCCGAGCGCGATCCGCTCGGTGCGGGCGGCCAGCCAGGCCAGGACGGTGACGGCGTCGGAGCCGTAGGCCTCCGCCACCCACACCGCCGAGCACCCGAGCCGGTCGGCCTCGATCGCGAGCCGGAGGTCCTGCTGGCCGTGACCGGCGGACCAGGATCCGAGGGAGAGAGCGAGCCGCACGGTCGGGCACTCTAGGGCCGACCACCGGGTGCGCGGCGGTTCCGGCCGCTACCGTCGCGAGCCGTGGAGCAGCGCTATGTCGGTGCCAGCGGGCTGCGGGTCTCGGTCCTGGCCCTGGGCACCCTCCAGTGGGGCGCGGACACCGACCTCGAGGAGTGTGCCGAACTGCTGGACCGGTTCGTCGCGGCGGGGGGCACGACGCTGGACGTCACGGGCGGCGTCGGTGCCGGGGCCGGGGTGCTCGGGCGCCTGCTGGCCGCCACCCATCGCCGGGAGGACCTCGTGCTCGTGGCGCGGGGGGGTCGGCGGGGCGAGGTCCCGGGCGGGCCCACGGCGCACGACGTGTCGCGCCGGGCGCTGCTGGCGGACCTCGACGCCACGTTGCGGGAGCTGGGGACGGACCACGTCGACCTGTGGCTGGCGGACGGCTGGAGCGATGACGTACCCGTCGAGGAGACCCTCTCGGCCCTGGAGTCGGCGCTGGCCGGCGGCCGGGCTCGCTACGTCGGCGTGGCGGGGCATGCCGGGTGGCAGGTCGCCAGGGCCGCGACCCTGTGCCGGGAGGTGACGGCTGCCGCCGCGGAGTGGTCGCTCGTGGCCCGGGGGGTCGAGCGCGAGCTGGTGCCCGCGTGCGCCGGGCTGGGGCTCGGCGTCGTCGCGTGGGGGGCGCTCGGCAGAGGGGTGCTGACGGGCAAGTACCGCTCGGCGGTGCCGGCCGACTCCCGGGGGGCCAGCGGTCACCTGGCCGCGTTCGTCGGGGTCCACCTCCGGGCGGGGGCGCGGCTGGTGGTCGATGCCGTCGTGACCGCCGCGGACGGGCTGGGCGTCGCCCCCGCCCACGTCGCGCTCGGGTGGCTGTGTGCCCGGCCGGAGCTGGCCAGCGCGGTGGTGGGACCCCGGACGGCGGCGCAGCTGGGTGGGATCGTCGGGGGTTCGTCCTTCGCCGTTCCGTCCGAGATCGCGGCCGTGCTCGACGAGGTGTCGGCCCGGACCTGACCGGCGTCAGGCCCCGTGGCGCTCGCGAGCCGAGCCGGCCACCACGCTGCCCCGGTCGGGCACGTCCCCGGCATCCGGGTCCGGCTCGTCCGCGTCCTCGAGGTCGTCCACCTCGTCGTCGAGGTCGTCGTCGTCCTCGTACTCGTCGTCCTCCTCCTCGGAGAGGACGAACGGTGTCACCTCGTCGTAGGCCGTGAAGAGTGCCTCGTCGTAGCGCTCGAACGCTGCCGCGAGGGTGTCGTACGCCTCGACGACAGCGGGGTCCAGTTCGCTGCGGCGGTGCGAGGCCGCAGCCAAGTGACGCTCGAGCGAAGCGATGAACTGATCCAGCGCTGCGCGTGGGTCGTCGGCCATGCACGAACCGTAGCGCCAGGACCGGGGACCGGCGAGGGATCATCGGTGGGTCTTGGCACGTCGGGGGGCGGAGCGGTCAGAATGGTGCGGATGCGCCCGTCCCCCACGCCCCTCCCGGCGGCCACGCAGTACGAGTACCGAGTCGTGTCGGTCCCACGGGGGACGTCGCGGGCCGAGCTCCGTCGCCGCCTCACCGAGGACGCCGAGTACGGCCGCTGGGAACTGGCCCGGACCCGGGTCTACCTGGGGGGCGGGCGGAAGGTGTGGCTGCGGCGGCGCACGATGCGGGTGGCCAGCACCCTCTAGGAGGGTGCCCAGGGACCCGGACCCGGGCTCACGCGGCGCGCACGAAGCGGCCGAGGACCCGGGCCCCGAAGCGCAGCGCGTCCACCGGCACCCGCTCGTCGACCCCGTGGAACAGCGAGGCGAAGTCGAGGTCCGGAGGCAGGCGGAGCGGCGCGAAGCCGTAACCCCGGATGCCGAGCCGGTCGAAGTGCTTGTTGTCGGTGCCGCCCGACAGGCAGTACGGGAGCACCTCGGCGCCCGGGTCCTCGGCGCGCAGCACCTCGGCCATGAGGGCCGGCAGGCCGGCGCGCAGGCCGTCGCGGGGGTCCTGTTCGAGGGCGCGGTCGCGGTGGACGACCTCGACCTCGACGCCGGGGCCGGCCAGCTCGCGGACACAGTCGAGCACGCCCTCCTCCCGGCCCGGCAGGAACCGGCAGTCGACCAGGGCCGTCGCCTCGCCCGGGACGACGTTGTGCTTGTAGCCGGCGCTCAGGACCGTGGGGTTGGCCGTGTCGCGCAGCGTGGCCCGGACCCACGCCGCGGTCGGGCCGAGTTCGGCGACGAGCCCCGCGTCATCGTGGGGCAGCGGGCGTCCGGTCAGCTCGTGCCAGCGGTCGGCCATGGCACGGAAGGTCGGGGTCGGCGTCACCGGCCAGCGGTGGGCGCCGATCCGGGCGACGGCCGCGGCGAGCCGGGTGACGGCGCTGTCCGGGTGCACCAGCGACCCGTGCCCGGGCGCGCCGCGGGCCACGAGGCGCAGCCACAGGATCCCCTTCTCCGCGGTCTGGAGCAGGTAGAACCGCCGGTCGTCGACCGTCACGCTGAAGCCGCCGACCTCGCTGACGGCGTCGCTCACCCCCTCGAAGGCGTCGGCGTGGCGCTCCACGAGGTGGCGGGCGCCGTGCAGGCCGCCCGCCTCCTCGTCGGCGGTGAATGCGAGGACGACGTCGCGGGCGGGGCGTTCCCCGCGTTCGGTCATCTCCTGCACCACCGCCAGGATCATGGCGTCGGTGCCCTTCATGTCGACCGTGCCCCGGCCCCAGAGGTACCCGTCGCGGATCTCGGCGGCGAACGGGTCGACCGACCAGTCGGCGCGGACGGCGGGCACCACGTCCAGGTGCCCGTGCAGGAGCAGGCCGGGACGGCCGGGGTCCGAGCCCGGCCACCGGGTGAAGACGCTGGCGCGCCCGGGACCGCCCTCTGTCACCTGCGGGTCCAGACCGCAGTCCGCGAGGATGCTCGCGACGTGCTCGGCGGCCGCCCGCTCCCCCGGTCCGCTGCCGTCGCCGGGGTTGGTCGTGTCGAACCTGAGCAGGTCGACGCACAGGTCCACGACCCGGTCCTCGGCGGGCACGATCACCCGGTCGGCGGGCTCGCTCGAGGAGTGCGCCATGGCTAGACCGTAGTCACCTGCGGATCCGGGCGACCGTGGAGCGGCGGGGAGGTCGGTCGACTCCCCGCACGGCCGTGTCCTTGACGATGCACCGGGCAGGCCGACTCACGGGTTCTTGGTCCAGGCTTGATCGGCCGCCGGGGGGACACCTCACCCGGTTGATCAGGGAGACCGCCGACTCGCCTGGTGGGCCCGGACGGTCTCGGCTGAACCGTCCTGGGTGGAGGAGAGGCTCCTGATCGAGCAAGGAGACTGGAGTCATGGGAGCACCTCGGAAGTTCGATGAGGAGACGCGTGCCCGCGCGGTGCGTCTGTATCGGGACCGG
>JBHJOS010000066.1:0-8070 GCA_050329415.1 Kineosporiaceae bacterium | reverse complement strand
ACGGAGTTGGCGATGAGGTACCCGACGCCGTCCACGTCGAGGCTCTCGAACGGCGACACCATGAACACGCCCTTGTCCAGGTACGCCGCGAAGAACGACGCCTCGACGTCGTCCCGGCTGAACCCCCACGTCGTCTGGGTCAGATCGTTGGTCCCGTACGAGAAGAACTCGGCCACGGTGGCGATCCGCTTCGACGTCAGCGCCGCCCGCGGCAGCTCGATCATCGTGCCGATCGGCGCGGTGAACGGCACGCCGTACTCCTCGGCGACCCGGTGGAGGATGCCGTCGGCCTCGTCGCGGACGAGGTGCAGCTCCATGACCGATCCGACCAGCGGAACCATGATCTCGACGTGCGGGGCGCCGCCCGCCAGCCGGCGTTCGGCGGCCGCCTCGGCGATCGCGCGGACCTGCATCGCGAACAGCCCCGGCACCACGAGGCCCAGGCGCACCCCCCGCAGCCCGAGCATCGGGTTGGACTCGTGCAACCGCTCGACCGCCGCCAGCAGCGCCTCGTCGTGCGGGTCGACCGCGTCGCGCTCGCGGGCCACCGCGACCTTGACCGCCAGCTCCGTGCGGTCGGTGAGGAACTCGTGCAGCGGCGGGTCCAGCAGCCGGATCGTCACCGGCAGCCCGTCCATGGCGGTGAGGATCTCGACGAAGTCCGCCCGCTGCAGCGGCAGCAGCTCGGCCAGGGCGGCGTCCCGCTGCTCCGGGGTGGCGGCGAGGATCACGCGCTCGATGAGCGGGCGGCGCTCGCCGAGGAACATGTGCTCGGTCCGGCACAGGCCGATCCCCTCGGCCCCCATGTGCCGGGCGGCGGCGGCGTCGGCGGCGGTGTCGGCGTTGGCGCGGACCCGCAGCCGCCGCACCGCGTCGGCGTGCCGGATGACCCGGTCGACGCTGCGCAGGGTGTCGCTCGTGTCGGAGTCCGCGTCGGCCAGCGCGGCGTCCAGGCTCTCGGTGAGGTAGCGCATGACCGGGCTGGCGACCACGGGAACCTCGCCGTCGAACACGTCCCCCGTGGAGCCGTCGAGGCTGATCATGTCGCCCTCGCGGACGACGTGGTCGCCGACCCGGGCCACGCGCTGCGCCGCGTCGATGTCCATCTCCTCGGCCCCCACCACCGCGGTGCGGCCCATCCCGCGCGCGACCACGGCGGCATGGGAGGTCTTGCCGCCGCGCGCGGTGAGGATCCCGGTGGCGGCGATCATCCCGCCGAGGTCGTCGGGGTTGGTCTCCTTGCGGACCAGGACGACGCGCTCGCCGGCCGCCGCCCGGCGCACCGCCTCGGCGCTGTCGAACACCGCCGCACCGGTGGCCGCCCCGGGCGAGGCCGCCATGCCCCGCGTGAGGACCGTCCGCTCACCCGGCCCGAACTGCGGGAACATGAGCTGGGCGAGCTGCTCTCCGCTGACCCGCGTGAGCGCCTCGTCCATGGTGATGAGGTGCTCGTCGACGAGCTGGGTCGCGATCCGGAACGCCGCCGTGGCCGTGCGCTTGCCGACCCGGGTCTGCAGCATCCACAGGGTGCCGCGCTCGACGGTGAACTCGATGTCGCAGAGGTCGCGGTAGTGGGTCTCGAGGCGGCGCATCACCTGCCGCAGCTCGCGGTAGGCGGTCGGCTGCAGGTCGGCCATCCGCTCCAGCGGGACGGGGGTCCGCAGCCCGGCGACGACGTCCTCGCCCTGGGCGTTGACCAGGTAGTCACCGTAGGCCCCGGGCTCGCCGGTCGCGGGGTCCCGGGTGAAGCACACCCCGGTGCCGGAGTCCCCGCCCAGGTTGCCGAAGACCATCGTGCAGATGTTGACCGCCGTGCCGAGATCGTGCGGGATGCGCTCGCGGCGCCGGTACAGGCGTGCCCGGTCGGTGTTCCAGGACTCGAACACCGACCGGATCGCGAGGTCCAGCTGCTCGCGCGGATGCTGGGGGAACTCCCGGCCGGCGTGGTCGCGCACGACCGCCTTGAACTCGTCCACGAGGCCCCGCAGCTGGTCTGCGCCCAGCGCCGACTCGTCCCCGACGCCGGCCGCCACGAGGGCGTCGGCGATTGCGGCGGTGAACCGCGCCCGGTCGATGCCCAGCACGGTGGTGCCGAACATCTGGACCAGCCGCCGGTAGGAGTCCCAGGCGAAGCGCTCGTTCCCCGATGCCTCGGCCAGCGCCCGGACCGAGGCGTCGTTGAGACCGATGTTGAGGACCGTCTCCATCATGCCGGGCATCGAGACCTGGGCGCCCGAGCGGACCGACACCAGCAGGGGGTCGTAGGTGTCGCCGAGCTGGCGGCCGAGCCGGTCCTCGAGGTGCCGCAGCTCGGTCGTCACCTGGACCCGCATCTCGGGCGGCTCGTGGCCGCGGGCGAGGTAGTACCGGCAGGCCTCGGTCGTGATGGTGAAGCCGGGCGGGACCGGCAGGCCGAGGCGGGTCATCTCGGCGAGGTTCGCGCCCTTGCTGCCCAGCAGCGCCTTCTGGTCCCGGTCCCCGAACGAGAAGTCGTGCACGTAGGTGGCCATCTCACCCCTTCGGTCCCGGCTCCGTCGCCTCGCCCCATGGTCGCAGTCCCCGGGGGTGATCGGTCCAGGACCACGGTCCTCAGCCGGGCCGGGGACCGGGTGCCGCCACCGCGTCCGCCAGCTTGGCCACCCGCCCGCGGATGTCGCCGAGTGCGGTCTCGAACGCCCGCGGCGAGGCGTCGCGCACCGGGTCGGGCACCGACCAGTGGAGCCGGCCAGTGTCCGGGCGTGTGGGGTCGAGGGCCTCGTAGGCCGCGTCGCAGACGGCGACGACGAGATCGCGGTGACCGTCGGTCAGCACGTCGCGCACGTGGGCGGGGCGCACGCCGGCGAGGGGGAGCCCGTGCGCCGCCGCCACCGCGACGGCCGCCGGGTGGACGGCGTCGGCGGGCGCCGTGCCCGCCGAGGCGACCGCGACGGGGCTCACCGCCCGCCAGCTCGCGGCGGCGAACTGGGACCGGGCGGAGTTGCGCGTGCAGACGAAGACCACCCGGCCGACCGGGTCCAGGCGCGGGACGGCGCGGCCGGTCGGGTCGAGGGCGAGAGCGAGGGTGACGTAGGTCCGCCGGGCGTCACCCTCCGACCGGAGCCGACGCACCACCCCGGCAGTCTCGAGGACACGGAGGTGGTGGGCGAGCAGGTTGCCGGGCAGGCCGAGCGCGGCCGCGATCTCGCCGGGGGAGAGGTCGCCGAGCACGAGCAGGTCCGTGACCGCCAGCCGTGACGGGTCGCCGAGAGCGGCGTGCACCCGTGCCCGGCGGGCGAGGTCGTCGGCGCGTGACGTCTCCGGCCGCCCCGTCCTGCCCGGTCGGCTCACCCGCGTTCCGTCCCCTCGCGTCCTCGGTTCCCTGTCGGCGACCTATTTGACTCAACAGTCGTTGAGCATTCTAGGCTGGGGGGGTGACGGACCAGAGGCCGCCGCTTGCTCGCCGACTCCTGGCGGAGGCAGTCGGCACGGGCCTGCTGGTCGCCGTCGTCGTGGGGTCCGGGATCGCTGCGCAGCGCCTCTCGCCGACCGACACCGGCCTGCAGCTGCTGCAGAACAGCCTGGCGACCGCACTCGCCCTGCCGGTGATCATCCTGCTGGTCGGCCCGGTGTCGGGCGGTCACCTCAACCCCGCGGTGACCCTCGTCGACTGGTTGCTCGGCCGCCGGACCGGCACCGGGCTGACCGGTGGTCAGGCCTGGGCCTACGTGGCGGCGCAGGTCGCCGGCGGTGTCGCCGGCGCGGTGCTGGCGAACGTCATGTTCGACCTCGCGCCCGTCACGTTGTCGGACCGCGACCGGCTCGGGGCGGGGGTGCTGGTGGCCGAGGTCGTGGCGACGGCCGGGCTCGTGGCCCTGATCGTCGGGCTGGCCCGGTCCGGCCGGTCCGCGCTGACCGCGGCCGCCGTCGGCGCGTACATCGGTGCCGCCTACTGGTTCACCTCGTCGACGTCGTTCGCCAACCCGGCCGTGACGGTCGGCCGGACCGTCAGCGACACCTTCGCCGGGATCGCCCCCGGGGCCGCGGTGGCGTTCGTCGCCGTCCAGATCGTGGGCGCCCTCGTCGGGCTGGTGCTGGCCCGCGCCCTCTACCCCGACGCCGCCCGGGCAGCCGGGCGCGCCGTCGTCCCGTCCGAGTCGACCCTCGACCCCCAGGAGTCCCGGTGAGCGAGCGCCCCTCCGTCCTGTTCGTCTGCGTCCACAACGCCGGCCGGAGCCAGATGGCGGCCGGATGGCTGCAGCACCTGGCCGGCGGCCGGATCGAGGTCCGGTCGGCGGGCACCGCTCCCGCGGATCAGGTGAACCCGGTCGCGGTCGGGGCGATGCGCGAGGTCGGCATCGACATCGCGTCCGCCACCCCGAAGGTCCTCACTCCGGAGGCCGTCCAGGCCAGCGACGTCGTCATCACCATGGGGTGCGGCGACACCTGCCCGATCTTCCCGGGGACCCGGTACCTCGACTGGGACCTCGCCGACCCGGCCGGCCAGGGCATCGAGATGGTCCGCGGGGTCCGTGACGACATCCGCGGCCGGGTCGAGGCGCTGATCGCCGAGCTGCTGCCGAAGGGCTCCTCCGACTCCGCGTCACGCTGATGCGCGGGCCGCCGGCCCGGCGTCGCTCGCGCCGCCGTCAGGACTCCGGCGTGAAGACCCGGGCCAGCGCCTGCCAGGCGCCGGGCACGGGCCGGTAGTAGGCCCACACCCCGCGCTTCTCCCGCTCCACCAGGCCGGCCTGGAGCAGCACCTTGAGGTGGTGGCTGACGGTCGGCTGGCTGAGCCCGAGCGGACCGGTGAGTTCGCACCCGCACACGCCGTCGGCGGGTCCGGCGGCGACCAGGGACAGCAGGCGCAGGCGTGCCGGGTCGGCAACGGCCTTGAGGACCGCGGCGAGCCCGGCGGCGTCCTCGTCCGACAGGACCGCGGTGAGCGGGACGCAGCAGGCCACGACGTCCCGGACGGTCGACACGCCACCGACTGTACCGAGTATTGACGGGTGTCGATGTATGGGCGAGAGTCCAGGCATCGACGTTCGTCGATGTTAAAGAGGAGGGCACATGACCACGACCGACCCGATCGCGACCGACCCGATCGTCGAGGAGGTCCGCCGGCGCTACGCCGACGCGGCCACCCAGGCTGCCGCCCAGGCCGCCGCTCAGGCCGCGGGCGGCTGCTGCGGGCCGGGGATGCTCGCCACCGGTGAGGCCGACGACGGCCGCTTCGGGGCCGGGCTCTACGGGGCTGCCGACGCCGCGATCTTGCCCGAGGCGGCCAGGCTGGCGAGCCTCGGCTGCGGCAACCCCACGGCCGTCGCCGAGCTGCGCGAGGGCGAGACCGTGCTCGACCTCGGGTCAGGAGGCGGGATCGACGTCCTGCTGTCCGCCCGCCGGGTCGGCCCGACCGGCCGGGCGTACGGCCTCGACATGACCGACGAGATGCTCGACCTGGCTCGTCGCAACGCCACGGATGCCGGCGCCACCAACGTCGAGTTCCTCCGGGGGCGGATCGAGGAGATTCCCCTTCCCGATGCGTCGGTCGACGTGGTGATCTCGAACTGCGTCGTCAACCTGTCGGTGGACAAGCCCGCCGTCATGCGCGAGATCGCGCGGGTCCTGCGTCCGGGCGGCCGGGTCGGGATCACCGATGTCGTCGCTGAGGACCACCTGACCCCGGCCGACCGGGCGGAGCGCGGCGACCACGCCGGGTGCATCGCCGGTGCACTGTCCTTCGCCGAGTACCGAGCCGGGCTCGCGGCCGCCGGGCTGGTGGACGTCGAGGTGGTGCCCACCCACGCCGTCGGGGACGGCCTGCACAGCGCGATCGTCCGGGCTCGCCGCCCTGCCGCCTGACCCGGGCGCGCCGAATGCGGACGGCGGCCACCGCCGGGCGGCCTACGCTCGCGCGATGGCGATGGCGAAGGCGTCGATCGACGAGGCGGAGCCGGGAGCGGGGTGCCTGAGCTTGGCCCGGGTGGCCGTCGCCGAGGAACGGACGGCTGGCCTCGTCCGGCTGCTGGACAGGCTCGGGTCCGGACGGTGACGGTCCTCGTCACCGTCGCCGAGCTCGCCGCCCGCGGGCTGCCACCGCCGGGGGTGCGGCTGCTCGACGTCCGGTGGCGGCTCGGCGGGCCACCGGGGCCGGAGGAGTACCGCGCGGGCCACCTCCCCGGGGCGGTCTACGTCGATCTCGACACCGAGCTGTCCGGTCCCGCCTCGCCCGAGGCCGGACGCCATCCGCTCCCCGGGATCGCCGACGTCCGGGCGGCCGCGCGGTCGTGGGGTGTCCGCGAGGGCGACGCGGTCGTGGCTTACGACGACGTCGGCGGGCTGTCGGCCGCCCGGGCGTGGTGGCTGCTGCGCTGGGCCGGGGTGCCGGACGTGCGGATCCTCGACGGTGGGCTGGCTGCTTGGCGGGATGCCGGGCTGCCGCTCCGCACCGGTGACGAGGTGGTCGAGGTCGGTGGGCCGGACGTCCACGCCGGCGAACCGGCGACAGCAGACGGGTGCGGTGAGGCCGACCTCCCGGACGGTCCCGATCCCGTGGGCGGCGAGCTGTCGACCCTGACGGCCGACCAGGTCGCCGCCTTCGTCGCGGACGGCGGTCTGCTCCTCGACGCCCGGCCGGCCGAGCGGTACCGAGGGTCGGACAACCCCTACGACCCCCGCCCCGGTCACATCCCCGGCGCAGTGAGCGCCCCTGCGGTGGACGACCTCGGCCCCGACCGCCGGTTCCGCCCGCCGTCCGAGCTCGCCGAGCGGTTCGCCGCCCTGGGCGCCGCCCCCGGGCGGCCGGTGGCGGTGTACTGCGGCTCCGGTGTCACCGCCACCCACGTCATCGCCGCCCTGGAGTTGGCTGGCGTCCCCGGTGCCGCCCTCTACCCCGGTTCCTACTCCCAGTGGGCCGCCGACCCCACCCGCCCCGTCACCACCGAACCCTGATCCGCCGAACTCCACCGAACCCGGTCTCGGCCCTCCGTGATCACCGGTTTTGGTGGAGTTCGGCGGAGGGGGACCAGCGTCGCGAGCTGGGTGAGGAACGGGCGTGGGCGGGCCAGGCCGGTGCGATCCACCTGGAGCACCGTCCAACTGGTGGCGCGCAGCGCGTTGTGGCGAGCGAGGTCCTTGGTGTGCCGGTCGGGGTCGAGGTGGACGGCGCCGTCGTACTCCGCACCGGCTCGATGCTCCTCCCACGCGAGGTCCAGGCGGGCCACGAACACCCCGTCCTCGTCGACGACGACGTACTGCGTGGCGGGCTCCGGGAACCCCGCCTCGATGATGCACAGCCTCAGCAGCGTCTCGCGGACCGACTCGGATCCGTCCCGGACGTGCGTCAGCACCGCCCGGGCCCGCGGCAGGCCTCGCAGCCGGCGGGCGTGGTCCGCGGCTGCGCGGACGTCGTCCGCCCGCGTGCCGGTCGCCGTCATGACCGCCTCGACGACGGCGACCCGCCACTTCCAGGACGCCGCCCCGGTTCCGATGCCTCTGGCGAGGTCCACGCACGTCCGCACCGGGGAGGTGGCGGGGCCGAGGGGTGACACGGCGACGTCCGCGAGGCGGATCGGCACCCGGTGAGGAGCGACGAGAGGGCGCCGCGCGAGGCCGGACCCCACGATCACGTGAACCGGGCTCCGGGCCCGGGCCAGGCGGGCGCCCCACGCCCAGGCGGCACTCGGCCCCGTGAGGATGACCTCAGGCCCGAGCCGGCGCCGCACGGCCTCGATGCGAAGCCCGTGATCGACAGGACCCTTGACGGTGTACACCCCGTGCAAGAGCTTCTCGTAGCGGTCACCGGCCAGCGCATCCTCGTTGATGTGCCGCAACGCCTCGGCGGTGGTGAACACGCGGCCGACGATGGCCGCAGGTGGACGATGGGATCGAGCCATCGGTGCACCGTCGTCGCCGGCGCGGGCCGCGGCCGCCCACGAGGTCGTGACCTGTGGACGTGCGAGGGCGGCACCGGCTGTGGACGTCGTCCCCCAGGCCGACCCCGGGCCCCGAACTCCACGAAAACCGGCCTTGGAATGGGCGGACCACCGGCGTTGGTGGAGTTCGGCGGGTGGTGGGGGGGCGGGGCGGGGG
>JBHJOS010000172.1:0-22919 GCA_050329415.1 Kineosporiaceae bacterium | reverse complement strand
TCGCGCGCCCTCGTCGAGCGGCACGGTCTCGGCGTCAGCCCGGCGACGGTGCGCAACGACATGGCGGTGCTCGAGGAGCAGGGTTACATCGCCCAGCCCCACACCAGCGCCGGCCGCATCCCCACGGACAAGGGCTACCGTCTGTTCGTCGACCGGCTGTCCGCGGTGCGCCCCCTCAGCGGGGCCGAGCGCCGGGCGATCCAGGCATTCCTCGACGGCGCCGTCGGCCTCGATGACGTCCTCGAACGCACCAGCCGCCTGCTCAGCCAGCTCACCCGCCAGACCGCGATCGTCCAGTACCCGGCGGCATCCCGGGCCGCCGTCCGCCACATCGAGCTGGTCCCCGTCAGCGAGCAGCGGGTGCTGCTCGTCCTCATCCTCACCTCGGGACGGGTCGAGCAGCGGCTCGTCGAACTGACCGGTGCGGCGGCGCGGGGGCTCACGGTGGACCGGCTCGGCGAGCTGCGTGCCCGTGTCAACCACGCCGTCGAGGGCCGCCGCCTCACCGAGGCGGCGGGGGAGGTCGACGCGCTGCAGGCCCGCCTCGCCGACGCGATCGAGCGCCGGCTCACCGCCGACGTCGCGGACCTGCTGCGCGAGCAGCGTGACGAGCGCATCGTGGTCGCCGGCACCTCGCACCTGGTCCGCCGGGGCACCGAGTTCGCCTCGGAACTCGGGGGCCTCATCGAGGCGTTGGAGGAACAGGTCGTCCTGCTGCGCCTGCTGCACGAGATGGCCGAGGGCGAGGGCGGCGTGACCGTGCGGATCGGGCACGAGAACTCCCACGAGACGCTGGCCGCCGCGTCCATCGTCGCCGGTGGCTACGGCACGGGCGGCGAGGTCGCCCGCCTCGGCGTGCTCGGGCCGACGCGGATGGACTACCCGGGCGCGATCGCCGCCGTGCGAGCCGTGGCACGGTACGTCACGCGCGTCCTCGAGCCCTGAACCCGTCCCCAGCCGCTTGCCGCCATGTCACCGTCAGATCGTCGCCAAGTCTCCGTCCCGCCGAGAAGGGCCCCTTGCCTCGTGAGTGATCCGTCGTGAGTGACCACTACGACACCCTGGGCGTCGCCCGTGACGCCACGCCCGAGGACATCAAGCGCGCCTACCGCAAGCTGGCGCGTACCCTCCACCCCGACGTCAACCCGACGCCGGACGCGGGCGAGCGGTTCAAGGAGGTCTCGCACGCCTACGAGGTGCTGTCGAACACGGAACGGCGCGCCTCGTACGACGCCGGTGGCAATGGCGGCGGGCCGGCCGGCTTCGGTGCCGGGTTCGCCTTCACCGACCTGTTCGAGACGTTCTTCGGCGGTGGCGGCGGGGCCGCCTCCCGCGGGCCGGTCCCGCGGGCCCGGCGCGGGCAGGACGCCCTGGTTCGCCTGGACGTCGCGCTCGACGAGGCTGTCTTCGGGGGCACCCGCGAGATTCGCGTCGACAGCGCCGAGGTGTGCACCCGTTGCGCGGGGACCTGCTGCGAGCCCGGGACCACCCTCGAGACCTGCGACGTCTGCGCCGGCCGGGGCCAGGTGCAGCGGGTCGCCCGGTCCTTCCTCGGCCAGGTCATGACGACGAGCGCGTGCCCCCGCTGCGGCGGCTACGGCACCGTGGTCCCGAGCCCCTGCCACGAGTGCGCCGGCGAGGGTCGGGTGCGGACCCGCCGCACCCTCACCATCAAGGTGCCGCCGGGGGTCGAGACCGGGACCCGGATCCAGCTCGCGGGCCAGGGCGAGGTCGGCCCGGGCGGCGGCCCGCCGGGTGACCTCTACGTCGAGATCTATCAGCGCCCCCACCAGACGTTGCGCCGCGAGGGCGACGACCTGCACGCCGTCGTCGAGGTCCCCATGACGGCCGCGGCGCTCGGCGCGGCCATCCCGGTCGACACCCTCGACGGGCCCCGCACCATCGACGTCCGGGCCGGGACCCAGCCCGGCGAGGTGGCCGTCCTGCACGGCCTCGGGGCACACCGGCTGCGTGGCGGCGGGCGCGGGGACCTTCACGTCCACCTCGACGTGCGGACCCCGACGAGGCTGGACGAGGAGCAGCACGAGCTGCTGGCGCAGCTGGCCCGGCTGCGCGGCGAGGACCAACCGGCCGGGCGGATGGCGGCGGCCGGCGGCGGCTTCCTCGGTCGGCTGCGGGAGCGGCTGGCGGGTGGCTGAGTCCCCGGGCCCCGGCCGGTCCGCCGGGGCGGTCCTGGTCGACGCCCGGGCCGCTACCGTGGACGACATGTCCGGCGACACCTCACCAGGCGCGCAGCCGGGGCCGCCGGCCGCCTGCGTGTTCTGCCGGATCGTCTCGGGCGAGATCCCCACCGACCCGGTGCTGGAGACCGAGCGGGTGGTGGCCTTCCGGGACATCGCGCCCAAGGCGGACGTCCACGTGCTCGTCGTGCCGCGGACCCACCACCGGGACGTGGTCTCCCTCGCGGCGGACGACCCCGCCGGGCTGGCGGACCTCGTGACGGCCGCCGGGCGGGTGGCGTCCGATCTCGCTCCGGCCGGCCACTTCCGGCTGGTGTTCAACACCGGGGAACAGGCCGGCCAGTCGGTGTTCCACGTCCACGGGCACGTGCTGGCGGGCACCGGGGTGGCGATGACCCTGTGACGGCGGGCGCCGAGCGAGTGCGACGCACCCTGGTCATCGACGACGTGCCCATGCTGGCCATGCTCGGGCCGCGCGACGAGCACCTGCGGACCCTCGAGCGGGGGCTCCCGCGGCTCGACGTGCACGTCCGCGGGAACGAGATGACGGTCGAGGGCCCGCCGCGCGACGTCCGCCTCGCCGAGCGCCTGCTCGACGAGATGACCGCCGTCCTGACCGCCGGCCACCCGCTCTCCGCCGACGCTGTCGAACGGGCGCTCGGCATGCTGCGCGCGAGCGACGACGGGGCGACCGCGGAGCGGCCAGCCGCGGTCCTCACGGCCAACATCCTGTCGACCCGGGGGCGCACCATCCGCCCCAAGACGCTCGGCCAGAAGCAGTACGTCGACGCCATCGACGCCCACACCGTGGTCTTCGGCATCGGCCCGGCCGGCACCGGCAAGACGTACCTCGCGATGGCCAAGGCGGTCCAGGCGCTGCAGGCCAAGCGGGTCAACCGGATCGTGTTGACGCGCCCGGCGGTCGAGGCGGGGGAGCGGCTCGGCTTCCTGCCCGGCACGCTCACCGACAAGATCGACCCGTACCTGCGGCCGCTGTACGACGCACTGCACGACATGATCGACCCCGAGTCGATCCCGCGCCTGGTCACCGCCGGCACCATCGAGGTGGCGCCGCTGGCCTACATGCGGGGCCGGACCTTGAACAGCGCCTTCATCATTCTCGACGAGGCGCAGAACACCTCGCCGGAGCAGATGAAGATGTTCCTCACCCGGCTGGGGTTCGGGTCGAAGATGGTCGTCACCGGCGACGTCACCCAGGTCGACCTGCCGTCGGGCACGCCGTCCGGGCTGCGTGTGGTCTCGCAGATCCTCGGCGGTGTGGAGGACCTGGCATTCCGCCACCTCGGGGCCGAGGACGTCGTCCGTCATCGTCTGGTGAGCGACATCGTGTCCGCCTACGAGAGCTGGGACGCGCGGGCCGACGCCCCTCCTGGCGGGCGGCGGGACGGGAGGTCCGACTCGCGGCCGGCGGCCCGGCGCCGTCCGGGGGACGGGTCGAGGGGCTCATGATCGACGTGGCGAACGAGTCGGGGGTCGAGCTCGAGGGGACGAGCGAGGCCGACATCGCCGCCTGCGCCCGGCACGTGCTCGACGCCCTCCACGTCCACCCCCAGGCCGAGCTGTCGGTGTTGCTCGTGGACCCGCCGACGATCGCCTCGCTGCACGGCAGATGGCTGGACGACCCCGAGCCGACGGACGTCATGAGCTTCCCGATGGACGAGCTGCGACCTGGCACCGAGGCCCGCCCGGCAGGCCCCGGCCTGCTCGGCGACGTCGTCCTGTGCCCGCAGGTGGCGGCGGCTCAGGCGACCGCTCGCGGGCACGCCCCCGCCGAGGAGGTCCTGCTGCTGACTGTGCACGGCGTCCTGCACCTGCTGGGATACGACCACGCGGAACCGGAGGAGGAGAAGGTGATGGTCGAGTTGCAGCGCACGCTCCTGCAGTCCTTCCGCGCCGAGCGGCGATGAGTTCACGACCCCGACAACATCCCGGGGGCTGGCCGTGACGGTCCCCCTCGCTCTGCTCGCCGCGGCCGGCGGCCTCGTCGTGCTCGCGGCCGTCCTCGCCGCCGTCGAGGCGGCCCTGCCCCGGATCGGGCGCTCCCGAGCCCGGGAGATCGTCGACTCGGGGGTGCGCGGGGGCGCTCCCCTCGCCCGTCTCGTGGCCGACCCCGGCCGCTCCCTCACGGTGTCCACCCTGGTGCGCGTCTCCGCCGAGGTGCTCGCGGTGGCCGCCGTCACGGTCGCCGCCGCCCGCCTGACCGGCGGGTGGTGGCAGGGCCTGGTGGCCGCAGCCCTCGTCATGGCCGTCGTGTCGTACATGGCGACCGGCGCCGCCCCCCGCGCGCTCGGTCAGCGCTTCCCCGAGCCCGTCGCGCTGTCCGGCGCCCCGCTGCTGCGCGCCCTCGACGCCTCCGTCGGCTGGCTCGCGGCAGCTCTCACGTGGGCCGCCACGGCGGTCGTGGGCGGCCGCCCGACCGTCGCCGGCCCCTTCGCGACCGAGGCCGAGCTGCGTGACCTCCTGGAACGGGCCGAGGAGTCGGCCGTCATCGACCGTGAGGAGAACCTCATGGCCCAGCGGGTCCTCACGCTCGGCAGCCTCACCGCCCGCGAGGTCATGGTCCCGCGCACCGACATGCTGACCGTCGGCCGGTCGGTCGACCTGCTCGACGCCATGGACCTGTTCCTGCGGTCCGGGTTCTCCCGACTGCCGGTCCTCGGCAACGACGCCGACGACGTCGTCGGCGTCTGCTACATCAAGGACGTGGCGGCGCGGCTGCACCCGCATCCCGGTGCCGACCGGTGGCACGGACCGGTGCCGTCCGGCGCCGGCGCCGTCGAGGAGATCATGCGTCCGGTCCTCTTCGTCCCGGAGAGCAAGGCGGCCGACGACCTCCTCCGGGAGCTGCAGGCGGCCTCGGTCCACCTGGCCGTCGTCGTCGACGAGTACGGCGGCGTCGCCGGCCTGGCGACCATCGAGGACCTGCTCGAGGAGATCGTCGGACCCATCAGCGACGAGTACGACCAGGAGGTGCCCGAGGCCGAGGAGCTGGGCGACCACCGCTGGCGGGTGAGCGCCCGGATGCACCTGCACTCGCTGTCCGAGCTGGTCGACTTCCCCGTCGACGACTCCGACGTCGACACCGTCGGCGGTCTCCTCGCCAAGTCGCTGGGCGCCGTGCCGCTGCCCGGGGCGGCGACCCGGCTGGACCGCATCCGGCTGACCGCCGAGACCCGGGACGGCCGGAAGAACCGGTTGCGCACCGTCCTGGTCGAGGTGGTCGAGGCCACGGCGGAGGCCCCCGCCCCGGTCGAGGAGAAGGCCAATGCCTGACCGGGAGGCCGGCGTCCCCGGCCCGGCGTCCGAGGACGCCAAGCTCCTCACCCTGGCCCGCAGCGCCGGACAGCGCGCCGGCGGTCCCGGGGCCGCGGTGCGCGACGAGATCGGCCGCACGTACGCGGCCGGGGCCGTGACGCTCGACGCGCTGCGGCTGACGCCGGTGCAGGCGGCGGTCGCGGCCGCGGTGTCGAGCGGGGTGCGGCATCTGGAGGCCGTGGCCCTCGTCGGTGCCGAGCCGACGGACGCCGACGACGCGCTGCTGCGCGAGCTCGGCGGCCCGACGGTGCGGCGCGGGTGACCGCCGTCCCCCCGGGTTTCCGGTCCGGGTTCGCCTGCCTGGTGGGCCGGCCCAATGTCGGCAAGTCGACGCTGCTCAACGCCATGGTGGGCCAGAAGGTCGCCATCACCTCCGACCGCCCGCAGACCACCCGGCGGATGCTGCGCGGCGTCGTCCATGCCCCGGACGCCCAGCTCGTCCTCGTCGACACCCCCGGCGTCCACCGCCCGCGGACCCTGTTGGGGGAGCGGCTCAACGAGCTCACGCGGGACGCCGTCGCCGAGGTGGACGTCGTCACGCTGTGCCTGCCCGCCGACGCCGCCGTGGGCCCGGGGGACCGCCGGCTGGCCGAGCAGGTCGCGGCGGCCGGGAACCCGCGCCGCCGGCCGGGGGTGGTGATCGCCGTCACCCGGCTCGACCTGGTGGCCCGGGAGGCGGGCGCCCGGGCTCTGCTGGCTGCCCAGGAGCTGGCTCGCGGGACCGGGCTGGAGGTCGCCGAGTACGTGCCGACCTCCGGGACCACCGGGGAGGGGGTGGCCGTGCTCGTCGACGTGCTGCTCGCCCTGCTGCCCGCCGGGCCGCCGTTCTTCGAACCGGGCCAGGTCCACGACACCGACGTCGAGACCCTGGTGGCCGAGCTGGTGCGCGAGGCCGCCCTCGACGGGGTCCGCGACGAGCTGCCGCACTCCATCGCCGTCGTCACCGAGGAGATCGTGCCGCGGGAGGGTCGTGAGGGCCGGGACGGTGACGGCGCCGAGCCGCTGACCGACGTCCGGGTCCACCTGGTCGTCGAGCGGGAGAGCCAGAAGGGCATCGTCATCGGCCGGGGCGGGGCCCGGCTGCGCGAGGTCGGCACCCGGGCCCGCCGCGGCATCGAGGGCGTCCTCGGCACCCGGGTGCACCTCGACATCCGGGTCAAGGTGGCGCGGGACTGGCAGCGGGATCCCAAGGCCCTCAACCGCCTCGGCTTCTGAGCTGCGGCCAGCGCGCGAGTGGGGTGTCCCCGAGGCACGCCGGGCGGGCGGCGGGGCGAAGCGACGACCTGGCCGAGGCGGCGCGGCCACCCAGGACCGCCGGGACCCACGGCGGTGCCGACGCCGATGCCTCCAAGGAGCACCTGTCCGAGCGTGCGACGCAGCTCGGCCTCCGCGGCCGGTCCCGGATGACCCGGGACGAGCTGGTCGCGGCGCTGCGACGGGCGAGTGACCGCGAGACCCGCCGGGCCCACGGGAGTTGAGCCGCCGTCGCGGGATCAGTCCACGAACCGGTACTCGATCCCCAGCGACTCGTAGGTGGCGCGGGCCCGGCGGTCACGGGTGAGGAGCGTCCGCCCGGCCGAGTCGGCCGCTCGACCGACCAGGGCGTCGTACACGGCGCCGCCGATCACCCTGTGCTCGCCGAGCTCGCACCGGAGGGCCTCTCCTTCCTCGGGGCTCAGCCAGCAGGTGTCGGGGAAGGCGCGGGCGAGGACCTCGGCCGCCAGTTCCGGGGACAGCCGCAGGGGGACTGGCAGGCGCGTCAGCACCGAGTGCGCCTCGAAGGCGGCGTGCCCCGCCAAAGCGGGGCGGGTCTCGAGCACGATCGGGCGGCACCGGTCGTGGGCCTCGTGTGTCGGATCGAGCGCCGGTACGGCGACGCTGGTGTCACACGCCCACTGGCCACCGGTTCCTGTCGTCACCGCTGGAGCTCGTCGCGCAGCCGCGCCACGTCGGCATCGGTGATGACGGCGCCCGTCACCGGAGCCAGCAGCGGGAAGCCGTCCGTCTCGACCACCGCACGGTCGATCGGACGCACCGGGTCGAGTCGCAGTCCGCCTCCGTCCGGCATCACCTCGAGCTCGGTGTCGGGGCCGATGCCCAGAGCCGTTCGCAGGCTCTTGGGGATGACGACGCGACCCACTCGGTCCACCGTCACGCGCATGGGAGAAGCCTACCATTGTGGGAACGAATTGGGATCGCGTGGCGGACGTCGTGCTCGTCGTGGAGTGGTCCGTCCGGCGCGGCGTCGGTGGTGCGTGAGTGGGGCCGTCGCGACCAGTCCGCCGTGGGGTGCGGCCGGACGGGCCGTGGCCCGGTCAGCCGGGCGCCGAGTCCGGCCCATCGCCGGGTCCGGACCCTCGCCGCCTCTCGTACGCCTCACGGACGTCCTGGCCGGCCTCCTCGAAGGTGGCGACCAGAGCCTCGGAGAGGGTCGTCGCGGCGTGTCTGACGTCGTCGCGCACGGCCGGGTCCTTTGCCGCCGCACCGACCGCGTCGAACGCTTCCCGCACGGCGTCCCCGAGGCGGGCCAGCGCGTCGCCCACGGCCTGCCGTTCCTGGTCGCCGGCCTGGTCGCCCTGCTCGTGGTAGTGCGCCCGGAGTTTCGCCCCGAGCCCGCTCAGGGTGGTGCCGGTCTCGTTCCACTTGGCTCTCGTGTCGGACATGCCTCCGGTCTACGCCAGGAGCTGCTCCGTTGGCCAGCCCGACCTCGACGATCACCCGTGGTGGCTGCGCGGGTCAGGACACCCCGGTGGCTGCCAGGTCGAAGGGATCGGACACCTCGTGCCCCGAACCCTCGTCCGTCCACGACACCCGGCAGGCCCCGGCCGCGGCGTCGACGTCCAGCTCCGCGACGTGCTCGCCGTCGCGCCAGCGCAGGAGGAGCCGGCCGCCGTCGCCGCCCGCCTCGAACCGGCCGGCGAACGCGGGATGGGTGTTGCGCAGCCGGAGCGCCGCGCACTGTGCGCGGACCAGCGGGGTCGCCAGCGAGGCGGCGACCTCGTCCGCGGTGTAGTGGTGGCGGTTGATGTCCCGGCCCACGCCGGTGCGGGCCAGCAGGTCCATGTCGTTGCGCCCGCCCAGCAGCCCGACGTAGTACACCTGCGGGATCCCGGGCACGAACAGCTGGATCAGCCGTGCCGTGAGGTAGGCCCGCTCGTCCCCGCCGAGCGCGTCGAGGAACGTGCAGTTGACCTGGTACAGGTCGAGGTTGCTGGCGGCGGCGCCGGTGGCCTGTCGGCTCTGCCCGCCGCTGCGCCGGTGGATGCCCTCGACCAGGGCGTCCACCTCGGCCGGGGTGAGGATGCCGGGCGGGTGCGGCGGGATGCTGTCGGCGCCGACGTCGATGACGCCGATGCCGTCGTGGGTGTCGAGGACCGTCACGGTGTTTGCCGGGCGGATGTCCAGCCATCGGCGAAGCGCCGCGGTGTCGCCGGTGAACAGCGTGTGCAGGACCAGGGGCGGCAGCGCGAAGTCGTAGACCAGGTCGACGCGCGCGGCGATGTCGATCTGCCGCTGGTAGTGGGAGTGGACCTCGACGAGAACCCGCATCCCCGCGTCGCGGGCCCGGGTGGTGAGCTCGTCGACGAAGGCGAACGTCCCCGGGGTGAGGAAGCTGCTCGCCCCCGCCGTCTTGACGGCGTACCCGACCGCGTCCAGGCGCAGCGAGGAGATCCCGTGGCTGCCGAACCGGTCGACCAGCCCGAACAGGTAGTCGCGGCCGGCGGGGCTCGTCACGTCGATGTCGACCTGCTGCGGGGTGAAGGTCGTCCACAGGATCCGCCGGCTGCCGTCGGCGCGGGTGTAGACGGTGAAGGGCAGCCCCGGGCGCGGCCGGTAGATCGCCAGCAGGTCGGCCTCGGTGGCGCCGTCCGGGAACACCGCGCCGTAGGTGACGAACATGTCCCGGTACGGCGAGTCGTCGCCCTTCTCCAGCCAGTCGAGGAACTGTGGCGAGCGTGCCGACATGTGGTTGCAGATGAGGTCGGCCATGACCTCGTGGTCGCGGGCGAGGTCGGCGACGTCCGCCCAGCCACCCAGCCGGCGGTCGACCCGTGCGTGGTCGATGGGGTCGAAGCCGGCGTCGGCGCCGTCGATGGGGTCGAAGAACGGCAGCAGGTGCACCCCGCCGAACACACCGGCCAGCGGGCCCCGCAGGAGTTCGGCGAGGCCGCGCAGGTCTCCGGCCAGTCGGTCGACGTATGTGATCAGTTGCGCCTGCGTCACGGGGCGACCGTAGCCGGAGTCGGCGGCCCGAGGGCTCGAGAGAAGTACCTACGTGACGTAGTACCATCGGTGAGTGGTGACCATCGGGCTGCGCGAGCTCAACCAGAACCCGTCCCGGGCCGTCGCCCGGGTCCGGGCCGGCGAGTCGATCCTCGTCACCGACCGCGGTCGCCCCATCCTGCGCATGGTCCCCGAGGTGGACCGTCCCGGGCCGTTGCACCGCCTCGTCGCGGCCGGGGAGGCCACCGCCCCGGTGGAGCAGGGCATGCCCGACGTTGTCGACGACCTGGTGCCGGAGGTCGAGAGCCTCACCGACCTGCTCCTCTCCGAACGGAGCCGGGGACGCCGGTGATCTACTTCGACTCCAGCGCCCTGCTCAAGTTCGTCAAGCGGGAGAAGGAGACGGAGGCACTGCGGTCCTGGCGCGGCGCTCTGCCCGCCGACTCCGAGCTCCTCACCAGCGACCTGGCGCCCGTCGAGATCAGCCGGACCCTGTTCCGCGCCGGGGTGGATCGGCAGCGGGTGCCGTTCGTCGTGGGCCAGGCGCTCCGGGGCCTCTACCTGGTCGACGTCACGAGCACCGTGTTGGCGCGAGCCCGCGCGTACGGCACGCGACGCCTGGGCTCGCTCAACGCCATCCACCTGGCGACGGCTGACCCGTTCCTCCCCGACATCGAGGCCTTCGTGACCTACGACGGTGAGTTGTCGGGCGCCGCCGAGGAACTCGGCATGCCGGTCCTCGCTCCTGCCTGAGCCCGCTCGGGTGCGAGGGCGGAGCTACGTCCACGTCGGCCGGTGAGGTCGGACGTCAGCACGAGGAACCGGGTCACCGCCTCGCGGGCCCGGTCTGTGATCTCGTCGCGGGACGGTGGCGGCTCTCCGAGCAGCACCCGGATCTGGGTGTCCTGCACCGTGAGCCCGTACAGCAGCCGATACGCCGCCGCCGCGTCCGGCGCCGCCAGGACGTGCCGGGCGTGCAGGCCCGCCAGGTAGCCCTCGACGACGGGCCCGACCCGGTGGCGGCCTGACCGCAACAGGACCTCCGCGAGCTCGGGAGACCCGGCGGCGGCCCGGTTGAGGGCCACGGACCCCTCGCCGACCAGGAGCGTGAGCAGCCCGCGGGCGTACTCCGTCAGGGCGTGGTGAGGCTCGGCGCCACCGGCCAGCGCCGCCGTCAGGTGATCGGCGGAGACATCGGCGTTGCGTTCGACGAGGGCCTGGAACAGTCCGAGGCGGCTGCCGAACCACGCGTACAGCGTCTCCTTCGACGCGTTCGCGCGCCGGGCCACGCCGAGCATGGTCACCGAGGGATAGCCGCGCTCGAGGAGCTCGGCGAGCGCGGCGTCGAGCACCGCTGCCCGGCGGGTCTCGCGCTCGGCGGCCGGTAGTCGGCCAGGTCGCGATCCGGACCCCGGCACGGTTGACAGCGTACCCAACGGTACGGATAGATTGCATCCGTACTGACAGGTACGAATAAGAGGAGAGTCCCCATGAGTCGCCGTCTCCTGAGCCCCGCCCACATCGCCGGCTACGTCGCCGTGCTGCTCACGGGCGCGATCTTCGGCTTCTTCTACGCGTGGGTGGTCTCGACGATGTGGGGTCTCGACGCTGCCGACCCCCGGGTCGCCGTCGAGGCGATGCGCGAGATGAACGCCTCCGTCCGCAACGCCGCCTTCTTTCCTGCCTTCTTCCTGACCCCGGCGGCGCTCGCGGTCGCCGGTCTGCTCGCCCGGCGGGCCGGCAGGCGTCCGGCCTCGGCCCTGTTCCTGATCGCCGGCGCGGTGTACCTGGTGGGCGGGCTTCTCGTCACGGCGATCGTCAACGTTCCCCTGAACGACGAGCTGGCCCGCGGTGACGTCCCGGCGTCGCCGGCAGCGGCCGGGGCCGTCTGGGAGGCCTACTCGGGCCGCTGGCAGGCGTGGAACCTCGTGCGCACGGTGGCGAGCGGCATCGCCCTGCTGCTGGCCACCGTGGCGGTGGCCGCGTCGGGCGTGCCGCGGGACTCCCAGGGGCCCGCGTCCGCGGCCAGGTCAGGATCGTTGGCGGTGTAGCCTCCCCTCGATGCCGTCGGCGCGCCTCCTCCTCGGTCGCCGCGGCGGGTCCCGAGCGGTCGGCTGACCCGTCGCGGGGTCCCGTCCTGCCGACCGACCGCGCCGCGACACCGCGGCGGCCCGTCAGGACAGATCCGAGGAGACCCCGTGCGACACCCCCAGCAGCCCACGACCCTGCCCGTCTCGCGGTACGCGCCGTTCCACGAGCAGATCACTGTCGACCTGCCCGACCGCACCTGGCCCGACCGGCGCCTGGAGTCCGCGCCCCGGTGGTGCGCCGTGGACCTGCGCGACGGCAACCAGGCCCTCATCGACCCGATGGACGCCGAGCGCAAGCAGCGGATGTTCGACCTCCTGGTGCGCATGGGCTACAAAGAGATCGAGGTCGGCTTCCCGTCCGCCAGCCAGACCGACTTCGACTTCGTCCGGCGTCTCATCGAGAACGACCTGATCCCGGACGACGTGACGATCCAGGTCCTCACCCAGGCCCGGGAACACCTCATCGAGCGGACCTACGAGTCGCTGCGGGGGGCCCGCCAGGCGATCGTCCACCTGTACAACTCCACCTCGGTGCTCCAGCGGCGGGTGGTGTTCGGCCTCGATCAGGACGGGATCGCCGACATCGCGACGACCGGGGCCCGGCTGTGCCTCAAGTACGCCGACGAGCTGGCTGGCGACACCGAGATCTTCTTCGAGTACTCCCCGGAGTCCTACACCGGCACCGAGCTGGAGTTCGCCGCCCGGGTGTGCAACGAGGTCCTCGAGGTCTTCGAGGCGAGCCCGGACCGGAAGGTCATCGTCAACCTTCCCGCCACCGTCGAGATGGCGACGCCGAACGTCTACGCCGACTCCATCGAGTGGATGCACCGCCACCTGGCCCGCCGGGAGTCGGTGGTGCTGAGCCTGCACCCCCACAACGACCGCGGCACCGCGGTGGCCGCGGCCGAGCTGGGGTACCTGGCCGGGGCGGACCGGATCGAGGGTTGCCTGTTCGGCAACGGCGAGCGCACCGGCAACGTCTGCCTGGTCACCCTGGCGGGCAACCTCATGAGCCAGGGGATCGACCCCCAGGTCGACCTGTCCGGCATCGACGAGATCCGCCGCACCGTCGAGCACTGCAACCAGCTGCCCGTCCACCCGCGCCACCCCTACGGCGGCGACCTGGTGTTCACGGCGTTCTCGGGCTCCCACCAGGACGCCATCAAGAAGGGGTTCGACTGGCTGCACCGGGACGCCGCCGCCGCCGGGGTGCCGGTCGCGGAGTTCGCCTGGGCGGTGCCGTACCTCCCGGTCGACCCGAAGGATCTGGGCCGTTCCTACGAGGCCGTGATCCGGGTGAACAGCCAGTCCGGCAAGGGCGGGGTGGCCTACCTCATGAAGACCGAGCGTCACCTCGACCTCCCGCGCCGGCTGCAGATCGAGCTCAGCGGGGTCGTCCAGGCCCATGCCGACTCCCACGGCGGCGAGGTGACCGCCGACCAGTTGTGGCGCATCTTCGCCGACGAGTACCTGCCGGCGGCGACCGCCGGGACGGGGGAGCAGTGGGGCCGGTTCGAGTTGCGCTCGCTCACCCAGCAGGCCACCGTCGACGCGCTCGACACCCTCGAGGTGCGGCTGCGGGACGGTGGCGCCGAGGTGGTCCTGACGGCCCGGGGCAACGGGCCGATCGCGGCGTTCTGCACGGCCCTGGCCGGGCACGGGGTGGACGTCCGGGTGCTCGACTACGCCGAGCACGCGATGTCGGCGGGCGGGGACGCCACGGCCGCCGCCTACGTCGAGTGCGCCATCGGCGGGCAGGTGCTGTGGGGGGTCGGCATCGACCCCAACATCGTCACGGCCTCACTCAAGGCGGTCGTCTCGGCCGTCAACCGGGCCGTGCGCTGAGGCTCGTCCACAGGGTCGGCGCCGCACGCCCGGGCACAGGCCGGAGCGCTAGCGTTCTGCAAGCCGAGGGGTCTATCGTCAGCGTGTGCCTGTGAACATTCTCGTCCGCGACGTCCCCGACGAGGTCCGTGACGCCCTGGCCGCGATGGCCCGCCGTCGCGGCCAATCACTGCAGGCCTACCTGATCTCCGTGCTGGAGGTCGAGGCGGCCCTGGCGCGCAACCGGGCCGTCCTCGAACGTGCGGGGTCGCGGCCCGGGGGGGCGGCCGACGAGCGAACGGGGGAACTGGTCATCCGGGAGATCCGTGACGCGGGCGAGGAATGGCCGGACCGGTGATCGTCGTGGACGCCTCGGCCCTTGTCGACGCCGTCGCCTCGGACACCGATCGCGGCCGGTGGGCCCGGCGGCGATTGGCGGACGAGGATCGGCTGCTCGCACCCGAGAACGTCGTCGCCGAGTCCGCCCAGGCGATCCGTCGGCTCTGGCGACGAGGCGTCCTCGACACCGCTCGGGCGGCGGATGCGCTCTCGGACCTCCGGGGCCTGGCCCTGGTCACCTTCCCCGCCACCTGGCTCCTCGGGCGCGCCTGGGAGCTCCGGCACAACCTGACCGTGACGGACGGCCTCTACGTGGCTCTGGCCGAGGCCACCGGCGCCGCCCTCGTCACGTGCGACCGGCGCATCGCCTCGGTCGCCGGCGTCGGGTGCCGGGTCGTCCACCCATGAGGCCGCTCACCCGGTCGTGCCGGGGGCGCCGCGCGGGCCTGCGTCGTCACGACCCGCCCAGGGGTCACACTGGGGCCGTGGGTCTGTACCGCGACACCGGCGTTGTCCTGCGCACCCACAAGCTCGGTGAGGCCGACCGCATCGTCGTCCTGCTGACGCGGGACACCGGGATCGTCCGGGCGGTCGCCAAGGGAGTGCGGCGCACGACGTCGCGCTTCGGCGCCCGGCTCGAGCCGTTCACCCACGTCGATGTCCAGTTCCACACCGGCCGCACCCTCGACGTCGTGACCCAGGCGCAGACCGTCGCCGCCTACGGCGAGCGCCTCGCCGGCAGCTACAGCCGCTACACCACCGGCACCGCCATGCTCGAGACCACGCTTCGCCTCCTCCCGGTCGAACGCGAACCCTCCCCGCCGCTGCTGTCGCTGCTGGTCGGCGGGCTGCACGCGCTGGCTGTCACCGGCCGCGACCCAGGTCTGGTGCTCGACAGCTTCGCCGTCCGGGCACTCGCCACGGCCGGATACGCGCCGTCGTTCGACGGGTGCGGCCGGTGCGGAGCCCCGGGCCCCCACGTGGCCGTGTCGGTGTCGTCCGGAGGTGCCGTGTGTCCGTCGTGCCGCTCGGACGGGTCGACGTCGGCGGTGGCGGTCGACCCGGCGGCCATGGTGCTGCTCGGCGCCCTGCTCGCGGGGGACTGGGCGGCGGCCGAGGCCGGCGAGGACTGGGCTCGGCGGCAGGCGTCGGGCGTGGTGTCGGCCCTGCTCCAGTGGACGCTGGAGTCGGGTATCCGATCCTGGCGCCATGTCGAGCGTCCCGTCGCGGTGAATGTGGCCGACCGACCCGACCGTCTCTCGGCGGTGACCCGGTGACCGCCGGCCCCCACACCCGGCGCCGGTGGTGGGTGCGGCGCCGGGAGACCCTTGCCCTCGCCCCGGGGCCCCTCCCCGGCGCGACCCCCGACGAGGTCGCGCGTCCCGGTGCCGCGGTCCGACGCGAGGTGGCACCCCGCCCGCCCCGTCCGCCCGTGACGCACCCGCCCCCGCACCCTTCCGGGGCACGTCCCCCGCAACTCCCGAAGCAGCGCGTTCCCCGGCACGTCGCCATCGTCATGGACGGCAACGGACGGTGGGCGAACCAGCGGGGGCTGCCTCGCAACGAAGGTCATCGCCGCGGCGAGGCCGCCCTCCTCGACGTCGTGGCGGGCGCCATCGAGCTCGGCGTCGGCCACGTGAGCGCCTACGCCTTCAGCACCGAGAACTGGAAGCGGTCCCCGGACGAGGTCCGGTTCCTCATGAACTTCAACCGCGACGTCATCCGGCGCCGGCGCGACCAGATGCACGCCTGGGGCGTGCGGGTGAGATGGGCCGGCCGACGGCCCCGGTTGTGGCCGAGCGTCGTCTCGGAGCTGGAGGAGGCCGAGCGTCTGACCGAGGACAACACCGTGTGCACCCTCACGATGTGCGTGAACTACGGGGGCCGGTCCGAGATCGCTGACGCGGCGGCTGCGATCGCCCGGGACGCCCGGGCGGGCCGCCTCGACCCGGAGCGCGTTGACGAGTGGACGGTGGCCCGGTATCTCGACGAGCCCGACATGCCGGATGTCGACCTGTTCTGGCGGGTGTCCGGTGAGCGGCGGACCTCCAACTTCCTGCTGTGGCAGTCTGCCTACGCCGAGATGGTCTTCACCGACGAGCTGTGGCCGGAGGTGGACCGCCGCCATCTGTGGGCCGCGGTCACGGAGTACGCCGGGCGCGATCGCCGCTACGGCGGCGCCGTCGACCAGGTGGGATCGTGACCGCGCCGACGCGGCCCGCTCCCGGAGGCGACCTGCGCTCCCGGCGGCGGTCCCTGCTGCTGCGGGCACTGCGCGATCCACTGGCGGCTCCCGCCGTCCTCGCGCTGGCCCTGATCGCGGTGCTCGCCGGGCGGCCCTGGCTCGTCGACCGGTTCGACGTCGCCGGTGTCGCCACCTGGACCACCGTCTTCGTCGCCATCGTCGTCCAGGCCCTGCCCTTCCTCGCCCTCGGGGTCGTCCTCTCGGCCGTCCTCACGGTCTACGTGCCAGCTCGGTGGATCACGCGCGCCCTGCCCCGCCACCCGGTCGGGGCGGTCTGTGCCGCCGGGGTGTCCGGGGCGGTGCTGCCGGGATGCGAGTGCGCTTCGGTGCCGCTGGCCGGAGGATTGCTGCGCCAGGGCGTCCCCCAGGCCGCAGCACTGGCGTTCCTCCTGGCCGCACCCGCGATCAACCCGATCGTCATGGTGGCCACGGCGGTGGCGTTCCCCGGGCGGCCCGAGATGGTCCTCGGGCGGTTCGTCGCCTCCCTCGGAGCCGCCATCGTCGTCGCTCTGCTGTGGGCCCGGTTCGCTCCCGCGGGGATGCTCCGCCTGCCGGCGCCGGTCGCCGAGACGGGGAGCCGGGCCGAGCGGTTCCGGGCGAGCACCGAGCACGACCTGCTGCACGCCGGCGGCTGGCTGGTGGTCGGCGCCGCCGTCGCCGCCACCGTCAACGTCGTCATCCCCGCCGAGGTCGTCGATGCCGTCGCCTCGGAGCCGTGGCTCGCCGTCCTCGCCCTGGCGGTGCTGGCGGTCCTCGTGGCCATCTGCTCCGAGGCCGACGCGTTCGTCGCGGCGAGCTTCTCGCAGTTCTCCCCGACTGCTCAGCTGGCCTTCATGGTCGTGGGACCGATGGTCGACGTGAAGCTCGTCGCCATGCAGGCCGGCTGGTTCGGCCGCCGGTTCGCGCTGCGCTTCGCCCCTCTCACCTTCGTCGTCGCGCTGGGCGCGGCTGCCGTGGTCGGGACACTGCTGCTGTGAGCTCGCAGTGGAGCCTGAAGTGAGGCGCGCCCTGGCGGCCACGCTGCTGCTGCTGACCGGCGGCGCACTCATCCGGCTGGTCCTGAGCGAGCAGCACCTGCGCTACGTCAAAGAGGCGATGGCGCTGCCGCTGCTCGCCACCGGGGCGGTCGTCGTCGTGCTCGGCTTCGTGGGCTGGTGGCTGGCGACCGGATCGCGTCGCCCCGTCGACCGGACCACCCCCGGAGCCGTCGGCGCTGAGGGCGGTCCCGGCGGTCCCGGCGGTCAGGCCGGTCACCACGGGCACGAGGCCCACCTGCCTCCGGTGGCCTGGCTCCTCCTGCTGCCCGTGCTCGCCATCTACCTGGTGCCGCCGCCCGCCCTGGGCTCGGACGCCGTCCTGCGCGAGTCCCAGCTCGCCGTCGCGCCCGGTGCCGAGCTGTTCCCGCCGCTGCCGGCCGGGGACCCGGTCGTCCTCACCCCTCGCGAGGCCGTCGAACGCGTCCTCTACGACCCGGGGTCCGGGGTGCTGGAGCGTGAGGTGCAGGTGATCGGGTTCGCGGTTCCCGACCCGGAGACGGGGCAGTGGTACGTGGCGCGGATCTCGTTGGCGTGCTGCGCCGCGGACGGCGTGGCCCACCGGATCCTCGTGGAGGGCGTCCCCCCGCCGGCGGCCGATCAGTGGGTCAGTGTCACGGGGCGGCTCCGGTCGCCGGGCGGGCCGACCGCGGATCAGCCGATTCCCCGGCTGGCGGCGACCGAGGTGGGCCCGTACGAGGCGCCGGCGAACCCGTACGACTGACCGCGACGATCCGGTCGGTGGGCGCTCAGGGGTGCGGGTGGCCGGCGCAGGCGGCGCACCGGCCGAACAGCTCGATGACGTGCTCGACCTCGTGGAATCCGTGGAGTTCCGACACCCTGCGGACCCAGCGCTCGGTGTCCGAGGCGTCGATCTCGACGGTGCGGCCGCACTGCCGGCAGGTGAGGTGGTGGTGGTGCGTGGGGCTGCAGCGACGGTAGGTCGACTCTCCGTCGGGCGTGCGGACGACATCGACCTGGCCCTCCTCGGCCATCGCCTGGAGCGCCCGGTAGACCGTGGCGAGGCCGACCCGCTCGCCGTCCGCGGCCATCCGGGCGTGCAGCTGCTGGGCCGACACGAACTCCGGCGAACCCTGGAGGGCCAGGGCGACAGCAGCCCGCTGCCAGGTCCGCCGCCGCGCCCGGGCCTCGCCGCCTGTGGTGGCGGCCTGGTCAGTGCTCGTCGTAGTCCACCCCCGCAGGCGTCAGCCGTGGTGCGTGCCGATGACCGTCGTGAACATAGTCCACGTGGTCGCCGTGCTCGACCACCGGATGCGTGCAGTCCGGCCCGCCGTGCAGGTGAGAGTCGTGCCCGGGGGGTCCGCCGGCGGCGTGTCGCCGGCGCCGGGCCCACGCGCGCACCTGACGGGCGAGCGAGGTCGCCAAGGCTGTCACGCCGAACGCGGCGATCAGGGCGAGCACGATCGTCGCGCCCGACGGAGTGCCCGTCGAGAAGCTTGCGGCCGTTGCACCGACCGCGACGACCAGGCCCAGGGCGCAGGCGACGGCCAGCGTCCGTGCGAAGGAGCCCGTCATCAACCGGGCCGAGGCGACCGGCAGCACCATGAGGGCGCTGATGAGCAGCAGACCGACGACCCGCATGGACAGCACGACCGTCGCGGCCACGAGGACCAGCAGCACCGTGTTGACCAGGCTCACCCGCAGCCCCATGGCTCGGGCGAACTCCTCGTCGTCCGTGACGGCGTACATCGCTCGCCCCAGCAGCGCGAGGACCAGCAGGGTGACCCCGCCCAGCACGGCGAAGGCCACCAGGTCCGCCGACGTCGTCGTCGTCACCGACCCGAACAGGTAGGCGACGAGGTTGGCCGCCCCGCCCCGCGGGGTGAGGCTGACGAGGACCACGCCGCCCGCTATCCCGCCGTAGAAGAGCAGCGCGAGCGCCAGGTCGGCCCCGGTCCGGCCGACCGCCCGGATGGCCTCGAGCAGGACGGCAGCCGCGACCGCGGCCACCAGGGCGGTCCACACCGGCGACGTGGAGGTCAGCAGCCCGACCGCGACCCCGGCCAGCGCCACGTGCCCCATGCCGTCCCCCACCAGGGACAGACCGCGCTGCACGACGAAGGTCCCCACCAGCGGGGCGACGGCACCGACCAGGGCGGCCGCGACGAGCGCCCGGCGCATGAAGTCGTAGTCGAGGATCTCGAGCATCGCTGCCTCTCAGTGTCCGCCGACGGCGCGGCCGGGGACCGTCCCCGTGACGAGCCGTCCGTCGACGATGCTCACCACACGATCCACCACCGCGGCCAGTTCCTCCAGTTCGTGGGTGACCACGAGGAGGGTGCGGCCCTCGGCGCGCAGCCGGCCCAGGGTGGCGACCAGGGCCTGGACGCTCGCCCGGTCCACGCCTGCGGTCGGTTCGTCCAGCAGGAGCAGTGGGGGGTCACTGATCAGGGCGCGTGCGATGAGGACCCGGCGGTGCTGTCCCCCGGACAGCTCCGCCACCGGGACATGGGCGATGTCGGACAGTCCCACCTGGGTGAGCGCTGCGGCGACCGCTCGTCGTCCGCCGGGCGCCGGCCGGAGGTGACGCCCGCCGGCCAGCAGTCCGGCGGCGACGACCTCGGCCGCCGTGGTCGGTACCCCGGACGGCGGGGCCAGCCGCTGGGGGACGTAGCCGACCAGCTGCCGCCGGGTGCGGTCCCCCACCGGACGCCCGGCGACCCGCACCTGTCCGGCCAGGACGTCGGCCAGGCCGATCAGCCCCCGCACCAGGGTGGTCTTGCCGGAGCCGTTCGCCCCGAGCAGGCCGACCGACTCCCCGCGGGCCACCGTGAGGTCGGCACCCAGCACGACCGGCCGGACGCCGTAGCCGATCGTCGCGCCCGTCAGGCTCAGCGCCGGTCCGGAACCGGACAGGCCCCCGGCGACGGCCGCCGCGTCCGGCGGCGCGTCACCGGGGGCCCGGCTCCGTGCCCCGATGCTCAGCCGCACCGCTGCCCGTCGGCGACGGCGTCGATGTTCGCCTGCATGATGTTCAGGTAGTCGTCCCCGGGGGAGTCGTCGGTGATGCCCTCCACCGGATCGAGCACCGCGGTCGCGGCACCGGTCTCGGCGGCCACGGTGTCGGCGAGGTCGGTCGGGATGAGCGTCTCGGTGTAGACGGTGGAGATGCCGCGCTCGCTGACGAGGTCGGTGATCGTCGCGAGTTCGGCCGGTGACGGCTCGTCCTCCGGCGACAGGCCGCTGATCGGGGCCGACTCGAAGCCGTAGCGGTCGGCGAAGTAGCCGAACGCGTCGTGGGCGGTGACGAGTGTGGTGACCTCGCAGGCGGCGAGGGCCTCCTGTGCGGCGGCGTCGAGGGCCTCGAGCTCGCCGACCAGGGCCTCGGTGTTCGCGGCGTAGTCCGCTGCGCCGTCCGGGTCCGCTTCGCTGAGGGCGTCGCGCACCGTCGCCGCGGCCTCGGCCATGACCAGGGGGTCGGTCCAGAAGTGCGGGTCCGTCGCACCGTGTTCGTGGGCTTCTTCGTCGGAGTGGGCTTCTTCGTCGGAGTGGGCCTCGTCGGAGTGGGCCTCGTCGGAGTGGGCCTCGTCGTCGGAGTGGGCCTCGTCGGAGTGGGCCTCTCCCTCGGCCTCCTCGTACTCGCGGGTGGCGAGCGCTCCCAGGTCCAGGGAGGTGCCCTCCCGGTTCGCCGCCGCGTCGTCGACGGCCGGCTGGAACGTCTCGAGGTACACGAGCAGGTCGGCGTCGGTGAGCGTCACCAGGGAGTCCGCGGTGAGCTCGAGGTCGTGCGCCTCGGCCCCGGGCGGGGTGAGGCCGACGGTCTCGACCCGGTCCCCGCCGACCTCGCGCACGAGGAACTCCAAGGGGTAGAAGCCAGCCGCCACCTCCAGTGCGGGCTCCTCTGCCGCCTCCGAGGCCGGGTCCGAGGCCCCGGTGTCCACCGCCGCGGACCCCTCGCCGTCGTCGGTGCCGCCGCAGGCGCTCAGGGTCACGGCCGCGACGACACCGGCAGCGAGGATGAGGGATGGTGTCTCCATGAGATCGAGTCTCATACGCGACACGCCCGGATGCAAACTGTGCCGGGCCGCCGCAGTGCCCCGGGCCGGACACCGCCGTCATAGGGTCGACCCGTGATCGCCGTCGTCCGTCTCCGCCGCCCGTCCGGTGTGGCTGACGACGGCGCCGCAATGATCGAACGGGCGCGGGCGGCCCTCGGCGCGCTCGCCGTGCAGCCCGGGTACCGGTGGGGGGTCCTCGGCCGCTCGACCGACGACCCCGGCCTGTGGACCCTCACGACGCGCTGGCACAGCGTGGGCGACTACCGGCGAGGGCTGTCGGCATGGGACGTCAAGCTGCACGCCCACCCCCTGCTGTACGAGGCGGTGGACGAGCCGACCGCCTTCGAGGTCCTCCTCGAGGTGGACTCCGACGGGTTGGTCCGCGAGACGCCCAGCGACCGCGCCGCCGACGCCTGACCGTCGGCGCCGCCGGCTCAAGCGCGGCGGGCCGCTGCCGATACGCCGTCATGGCCCACGTCGCCCGCACTCGGTGACGGACCCGGTGACGTCGCCGTGATGCCCGCCGGAACTCGTTCGGGAACTCGCCCTGGGCCTCTCCCCGGGGCGGCCTCGCTGCGCCGGAGCGTCGCCGAGGCCGTGGGTACCGCCGTCGTCGTGGCCGTGGCCGGGGCAGCCGCCGGGTCGCCATCGCCGCTGGCGGTTCTGGCTGCCCCCGCCGTCTGGACGGCCCTGCTCGTGGCGGGCGGACCTGGCCGCCACCACAATCCCGGGCTGACCGCGGCGGCATGGGTCGCCGGACAGGTCCGCGGCGACGAGCTTGCTGCTCTGCTCACCGGTCAGGCGGCTGGTGCCCTGCTCGGCGGTCTGGCCGGGAGCCTGGTCAGGACGGTCGTGGCGACGACCCCGGGCGGTGTCGAGGCGGCGGCCGGGGTCGGGGCGCCCGTCGGGGGTGGGCCGGATGCGGTCGTCCTGCACCACGTCCTGTCGGCCGGGTTCGCGGTGGCGTTCGTCGTCGCCCTGGTTGCCCTCTCCGCGGCGGGCACCGGAAGGGGACTCGGTCCCCCCGTCGGCCTCGCGGCGGGCGCCGCCGCCCTGGTGTCCGGCCCCCTCGGCGCGGCCGTGGCGAACCCCGCTGTGGCGCTCGGGTCCGCGGTGTCCGGGGTCCTGACCCCCGACGTCGTTGCCGCCGTCGTCCCGGCGCAGCTGGCCGGAGGCCTCGCCGCCGCCCTCCTGCTCCGGGCGACGGCCGACCCGACCCGCCGCGGGAGAGCGGTCGGGCGGGCGCCGAGCGGCCTCCCGGCGCTGCCCCGGCCCCGGGCACCGTCGGACGCACCCGCGCCCGCCCCCTAGGCTGTCGCCGCTCGCCGACACCCCAGCCGGACGGAGACCGCCGTGGCCAAGACTTCTGCCGCGTCCACCCGCACCATCGACGCCGTCGTGGCGCTGTGCAAGCGCCGCGGGTTCGTCTACCCCAGCGGGGAGATCTACGGCGGCACCCGCTCCGCGTGGGACTACGGCCCACTCGGGGTCGAGGTCAAGGACAACGTCAAGCGGCAGTGGTGGCGCTCGATGGTCACCGGGCGCGAGGACGTCGTCGGCCTGGACTCGTCGATCATCCTGCCCCGGCAGGTGTGGGTGGCGTCCGG
>JBHJOS010000045.1:0-21173 GCA_050329415.1 Kineosporiaceae bacterium | reverse complement strand
CCCCCGCCCGGGCCGACGGCCAGCCGCCGCTGCTCGTCGGCCACCACCCGACGGGCCAGCTCGGCGTCCGACACGTCGAGGGCCGCGGGTGCCGCGGCGGCGGTCTCGCTGCGCCGGGCGTGGTCGTCGAACAGCTCGGTCTTGGCACGCAGCAGCTCGAGCAGGCGCTCGTCGACGCTGTCCGCGGCCAGCAACCGGTGGACCTGGACCGAGCGGACCTGGCCCATCCGGTGCGCCCGGGCCACCGCCTGGTCCTCGATCGTCGGTTTCAGCTGCGGCTCGCAGAGGACGACGACCGAGGCCGCCTGCATGTTGAGCCCGACCCCGCCGGCCTGGATCTGCGACACGAGCACGGCGCCGCCCGCCACGCCCGCGAACTCGTCGACCAGCGCCTGCCGGTCGGCGGCCCGGACGCTGCCGCTCACCGGCCCGACGACCGGGCAGGACGCGGCGACGGCCTCGGCAGCCACGCGCAGCACATCGCGGAAGTTGGAGAACACCACGACCTTCCGCGCGTTGGCGGCGGCCTCCTCGACGATGTCGCACAGCCGGTCGAGCTTCGCCGAGCCGGCCCGGTGGCCGGGCGCGTACGCGGCCCGCCGCATGGCCATGAAGTTCCCGGCCGCGACCGCCTCCCGGTAGGCGTCGGCGTCGGCGGCCCGGAGTTCCACCCAGTCCTCCACCCGGACCAGCGGGGGCAGCTCCCCGAGGACGTCCTCGGTGTTCCGGCGCAGGTACGCGGGGGCCACCGCGCGGCGGAACGCGTGGGGTCCGGGCGCTGCCGCCGCGGCCGGCACGAGTGCGGGCTGCAGCTGCGACACCAGGGCGGTGAACTCGCCGACCCGGTTCTCCAGCGGGGTGCCGGTGAGGAACAGCACCCGCTCGGCGCGCTCGGCCCAGGCCGCCACGGCGGCGGATCGCTGGGCGCCGGGGTTCTTCACGTAGTGCGCCTCGTCGACGACCAGCATGGCTGGGGCCGGCAGGTCCGCAGGCAGCGCCCGCAGGGCGTCGAAGGTCGTGACACCGACGCCGCCGTGGCGGCTCCAGGCCGCTGCGGCCGCCTCGCGGTCGTCGCCGTGCAGGCGGTGGACCCGCAGCCGCGACCGGGCGGACACCTCCCGGGTCCAGTTGACGAGCACGCTCGCCGGGCACACCACGAGGAAGTGGGTGCGGTCGATCGCCCGCAGGTGCGCCATCGCGGCGATCGCCTGGACGGTCTTGCCGAGCCCCATCTCGTCGCCGAGCAGGACGCGCCGCTGGGCCAGCGCGAACCGGGCGCCGAAAGCCTGGTCCCCCCGCAGCGCCCCCCGCCGGTGGGTGCCGTCGAGCTCCTGGAGCTGGACGTGGGCGGCGACCTCCTCCGGCAGATGCCCGCGGGCGGCCTGCAGGTCCCGGCCGGCGCCGAGGACCTCCTCGACGCTCGTGTGGTACTCCGCGGCCTTGCGCTCGTAGTCGCGCCACGCCACCCGCGGCGACGCGGGAGGCCGGGCCGCCGCAGCGGCCGCCCGGTCCAGGCGGGCCGTGAGGCGGCCGGCGTCCGCCTGGTCGACGACGGCGGCGACCCGGGCCAGGGTCTCCTGCGCCGTCGCGCGCCGCCGGGCCCCGGCCACCAGCAGCCGCAGCCGGCTGCCCGTCCTGGCCGCGGCATCCAGCAGCGGCGGCAGGTCGCTGCCGAGCTGCCGGGCCGGCGTGGCCACCTTGCCGAGCGCGGGCGCGCACCGGCGGTAGCGGTGCAGCGCGACGACGAGTCGCGTGGCGGCGGTGTCCTCGCGGTCGTCGGCGATCCGCACGGGAGTCCGCCCGGCGAGGGCAGCGGCGTACTCGCGGGCGGCACCGTGCACGGCCGACGCGCTCGCAGGGCTGGTCCGAGCCCGGGCGGCGAGCCCCGCCGGGGAGTCGTCGAGCGGGACGTCGAGCACGTCGGCAACGCTGTGCAGGCCGGCCCGCTCCAGGGCCCGCAGCGGGAGCCGGGCCGCGACCTCCGACAGCTGGTCCACGGGGGTGGCGGCGAGGGCGGCGCGGACCGCGTCGGCGCGGGCCGCCTCGGCGGCCTGCTCGACGTCCGCGTGCACCCGGCGGTCCGCCTCGGTGACGGCGTGGGCCATCGCGAGCAGTGCCTGCCCCCGTCCGAGGGCCGCGCGGGCGGCCCGGACGGACGGGCGGGGTCCGGGCACCGGGGCAGTCTACGGAGCGGGCGCCCACCGGCTCACCGGCCGCGACCGGACGCGCTGTGCACAGGGTCCTGACCGATTCGACACGTCCCGTTCACTTCTGCGACAGGATGCGGTCACCTGCCCCGACATAACTGTGGCGGTCCACCCGTCACTCGAAGGAGGATCCCGCCATGCGGTCTCCGAAGTTGATGGCCGTCGCGGCCCTGACGGGGTCCCTCGTCGCCGTGTCCGCGATCGCCGCCGCGCCGGCATCCGCCCGCGGCCCCGAGCGTCCCACGACCCCCCGCCCCGACGTCACCCTGACCATCCTCCACACCAACGACGGTGAGTCGTCGCTGCTGCCGACCACCGTCGAGGGCGTCGAGTACGGCGGGATCGCCCGCTTCCAGCGCAAGGTCGACACCCTGCGGATCAGGTCGTACTTCTCGTGGGACCGCGGGGAGTCGCTGCGACGCGGCAACCTCCTGCTGAACTCGGGCGACAACTACCTGCCCGGTGTCGAGTTCGAAGCATCGCAGCAGCCCGGCGCACCGTTCTACGACGGGCTCGCCACGCGCTTCCTGCGCTACGACGCCCTCGCGGTGGGCAACCACGAGTTCGACTTCGGCCCGGGGACGTTCCGCCGCTTCGTCGAGACGGTGCCGCGGGTGCCGTTCGTCTCGGCGAACCTCGACTACTCCGGCGAGCCCACGCTGGCCGACCTCGCCGGCGACCGCCTGGTGTCGAGCACGGTGATCCACGAGGCCGGGCGCCGGGTGGGCGTCGTCGGCCTCACGACCGAGCTGCTGCCGACCATCTCCTCGCCCGGCGGGGTCGAGGTCCTCACCGACCTCGCCGGCATCGCGCAGGCCGAGGTGGACGCGCTGACCGCCCAGGGCGTCGACATCATCGTCCTGCAGTCCCATCTGCAGGGCCTCGAGAGCGAGAAGGCGCTGGCCGCGCAGCTGCGTGACGTCGACGTCGTCATCGGGGGCGGTGGCGACGAGGTCCTCGCCGACCCCGGCGACCCCCTGTTCCCGGACAACGCCGACGACATCGTGGGCGAGTACCCGCAGGTGGCGCAGGACGCCGGGGGCACGGCCGTCCCCGTGGTCACCACGCCCGGCAACTACCGCTACGTCGGCGCGCTCGAGGTGACCTTCGACCGCGACGGCCGGGTGCTCTCGTGGGACGCCGACGACTCCGGGATCAAGCTCGTGACGGACTCCGGCCCCGAGGCGGTCGGGCAGTCCCTGCTCCAGCGCCGGGTGGTCCAGGACCCCGTGGCCGAGTTCGTCGCCGGGCTCGAGGAGACCGTCGTCGGCGCCTCCGAGGTCGACCTCGACTGCGAGCGCTCCGAGGTGCGCGGCCGCGAGACGAACTGCGGCAACCTCGTCGCCGACGCCCACCTCGCCACCGCCCGGGCACAGGCACCGGCGTTCGGCGTCGACGTCCCGCAGGTCGGCATCCAGAACGGCGGTGGCATCCGGGGCGAGGTCGACCAGCCGGCCGGACCGATCACGGTCGCCGACACCTTCCGCCTGGCCCCGTTCGGCAACTTCGTCGCCGTCGCCGAGGACGTGCCCGCCGAGACCCTGCGCCAGACCGTCGAGCAGGGGGCCATCCGCCTGCCGGAGGCGGGCGAGGGCGGCTTCGTCCACCTGGCGGGGGCGAGCGTCGTCATCGACCCGAGCTTCCCGGCGCGAGTGGCCGACCCGACCACGGGGGCGCAGGTGACCCCGGGCCAGCGGGTGCGCTCGCTCGTCCTCGACGACGGGACCGTCCTCGTCGAGGACGGTGTGTCGCTCGACGTCACGGTCGACGTCGCGGGGCTCAACTTCTCCCTGGCCGGCGGCGACCGGTACCCGGCGGTGCCCTTCACCACGGTCGGCGTCACCGACCAGCAGTCCCTGCTGGCCTATGTCGAGGGCCTGCCCGGTGCCACCGTGACCGCTGCGCAGTACCCGAGGTCCGGAGAGGGCCGCATCACCATCCTCACGCCCTGACCCACCCTCCTCACGGCCGCGGCCACCTGCGAACGGGCGCTTCGCAGGTGGCCGCGGTCGGTTCGGAACGAGAAGGTGCGCCTTCGGCGGACCTCGCGGGCGTCTTCGGCTGCGCCGCTGAGCGTCCGGACCGGCCGGACCGGTGAGGCCAGGGTCAGGCCGGGGTGACCTCCGGGGTCCCCGCGGGCGCGGAGGAGCGGCCGACGACGAGGCGGTAGCCGACGTTGCGGACGGTGCCGATGAGGTGCTCGTGCTCGGGGCCGAGCTTGGCGCGCAGCCGTCGGACGTGGACGTCGACGGTGCGGGTGCCGCCGAAGTAGTCGTAGCCCCAGACCTCCTGGAGCAGCTGTGCCCGGGTGTACACCCGGCCAGGGTGCTGGGCGAGGAACTTGAGCAGCTCGAACTCCTTGTACGTGAGGTCGAGCAGCTGCGAGCGGACCCGCGCGGTGTACGAGCTCTCGTCGATGACGACATCGCCGGCCACGATCTCGCCGGGGCCCTCGGCGGCCCCACGAGCGCCCTCCAGCCGCCCCACCGCCAGGCGCAGCCGCGCGTCCACCTCGGCCGGCCCGGCCTGGGCGAGCACGACGTCGGTGACTCCCCAGTCCGCGGAGACCGCGGCCAGCCCGCCCTCGGTGACGACCACGAGGACGGGGATCGGCACCGGGACCGACTGCGCCAGGCGGCTCAGGGTGCGGGCGCCGGCGAGGTCGCCCCGGGCGTCGAGGAGCAGGACGTCGCAGTCGGTGAGGTCCACCAGGGACCCGGGCTCGGCGGGCAGGATCCGCACCCGATGCGACAGCAGCGCCAGCGACGGCAGCACGTCGGCGGGCGGGACCAGCGGGTTGCCCAGCAACGCCAGCTGCGCCATCCGCACCTCCGTCCCGTCCGCCGGTCGCGGGCTCGCCGCAGGATAGGGCTCACCGACGGCATGGCACGATGCCGCCCGTGCTCCCACGGCTGCTGATGACCGCCGGGGCACTGGCGGTCGCGGGCGCCGTCGGTGGCGTGGGCCTGCTCGGCGAGCGTGGTCTGGCGGTCGTCGTGGTCGCCGCCTGCGCCGTGGTGGGTCTGGGCTGGACGCGCCTGCTCGACGTCCCCGTCGGATGGGGGATCGGGGTCGTCGTGGCCGGTACCGGCGCGGCCACCGTGGCGGTGCACTTCGTCGGTGGCCCGGAGCTGCTGGGGTGGCTGCCGGCCGCGCTCGGCGTCGCGGTGCTCGTCGCCTTCGGTCACCAGATGGTCCGCCGGGACGGCCGGCCCCGGCTCGTCGAGTCCGTGTCGGCGACGATCACCGGTCAGATGGTCGCGGTGCTCGGCGCCGGGTGGCTGGTCGCTCTCACGCTCGCCCCGGACGGCGGGGTCAACGCCGCCGGCGCCGCCGGGTGCGCCGCCGCCGCCGTCATCTCCGCGCTTCCCTGGCCACGGCGGGCCACGGTGCCCGTCGGCCTGATGGCGGCGGCCCTCGCCGGTGCCGCCGCGGCCGGCGGCTTCCCCTCGGTCGAGGTCGAGCGCGGACTGATCATCGGGGCGGCGGCGGGGCTCGCCGCCATGGGTCTCGACGTCCTCATCCGGCCGTCGGCCACCACTGTCCGGGCCGCCTTGTCCGCCGGCGTGGCGACGGTGCTGACCGCCGGGCTCGCCGCCTATGCCATGTCGCGCTTCGTGAGCTGAGCCGGGGACCGGGGCGGGACGCCGCCGCCGGCCTCTACCATGACCGGGTGCTGGAAGCCGTGTTCACGGGCCTGCTGGTGCTCGCCACGATTGCCATCGGGTGGTCGGCGCTGGTCGTCCTGTACAAGCTGTTCGCGGGGCAGCGCTGACCGTCGTCGACGCCGGTCTGCCGCCCGCGCTGCTTCCGCTGGCGTGGCTGGTCGGCGTGTGGGAGGGCGACGGCGTGGTGGGGTACCCGACCATGACCGAGGACCGGCCGTTCGCCCAGCGGGTCGAGGTGTCCCACGACGGTCGGCCGTTCCTGCTGTGGCACTCGCGCACCTGGGCACTGGACGCCGCGGGTCGGCGCGGCGAGCCGCTGGCCACCGAGGTCGGGTTCTGGCGTCCCGGGCCGGATGGGCCGTCCGAGGTCGAGCTGCTGCTCACCCACGCCACCGGGATCCTCGAGCTCTACGCCGGGCGGGTCGACGGCGGGCGCATCGAGCTGGCCAGCGACGTCGTCATGAGATCTCCCGCAGCGGCCGAGTACGCGGCCGGGCACCGGCTCTACGGTCACGTCGAGGGTGACCTGATGTGGGCCATGGACATGTCGGCGGTCGGGCAGTCGATGGGGCCGCACGCCTCGGCGCGACTCAGCCGGGTGCGCTCGGCTTGAGCTCGTCCGGACCGGGCACATCCACCGACCGGCGGGCGTTGCCCACAGCATGACCACGCAAGCCACCCCGGACCGTGACACCCCGGACGGCGACATCCCGGACGGCGACACCCCGGACGGCGCGGGGTACCGCAGCCCGCTGCTGGACCTGCCCGGCGCCGTCGCGGCGGAGGGTGTCGACGCCGGGACCGCCTGGCACTACGGGGATCCCGGCCGCGAGCAGCGCTATCTCGAGGAGGGACTGGGCGTCGTCGACCTGTCCCACCGCGGCGTCGTCACGGTCACCGGACCGGACCGGCTCACGTGGCTGCACAGCCTCACCACGCAGCACCTGAGCGAGCTGGCGGCGGGCACGTCGGTCGAGGCGATGGTGCTGAGCCCGCACGGCCACGTGGAGCACGTGCTCCACGTGGTCGACGACGGCGTGACGACCTGGCTCACCGTCGAGCCGGGCACCGCAGGCCCGCTGGTCGCCTGGCTGGACCGGATGCGGTTCCTGTCACGGGTCGAGGTGGCGGACGTCTCACGGCAGTGGGCGGTGGTGGGGGAGGCCCGCTCGGCGTCGGCCGCGCCCGGGGAGCCGCCGGTCTGGGTCGACCCCTGGCCGCGGACCGCGCCCGGCTCGGCTGCGTACGGGGTACCGGACGACCGCCACGTGGGCCGGGCCCGGCCCTGGCGGGAGGTGCTCGTGCCCCGGGCGGACCTGGCGGCAGAGGTTGTCGACCGCCCACCGGTGGGGACCTGGGCGGCGGAGGCGGTCCGGGTCGCGGCCGCCCGCCCGCGCCACCTGTTCGAGACCGACCACCGCACCATTCCTCACGAGGCCGACTGGCTGCGCAGCGCCGTCCACCTCGCGAAGGGCTGCTACCGCGGGCAGGAGACGGTGGCGCGGGTGCACAACCTCGGGCGTCCGCCGCGCCGCCTCGCCCTGCTCCACCTCGACGGGTCGGACCACGCGCTGCCGCCGCGGGGAGCGGCGGTGCGGCGCGCGGACGACCCGGCCGCGGCAGTGGGCTTCGTCACGACCGTGGCGCGCCACGCCGAGCTGGGCCCCGTCGCGCTCGCCCTGCTCAAGCGCAAGGTGCCCGGTGACGCGGGGCTCGCAGTGGACGCGGGTCCGGGCGGCGGCCGACCCGTGGCAGCGTCCCAGGACACCCTCGGCCTGGCATGAGCATGCGATCCACACGGGACGACCCGCACGTCTCGGGCGACCCGCGCGGCGGGGCTCGTGCCCCGGTGGTTCCGGGGTCATAATCACCGCCAGCATCCCGGCCCGTCACTCTGGGTCGGTCCTGGAACACTCACGGGAGCACTCGCTCCGGCTCGGAGGACTCATGACGGTCATGGAGGGCGGGCGCCGGCGGATCGACCGCGTCCTGCACCCGCAGTTCCTCGACGGGATGGAGTCGTGGCCGCTGGACCAGCTGCGCGAGTCGCGCGCCGACGCCGAGCAGGAGGAGGTCGACCTGTCCTACGCGCGGCGCCTCCTCCACGGCCGCCTCGACCTCCTGCGGGCCGAGGCGGACCACCGCCGGCGCGGCTCCCGGGCGCTCGGGGCCGGCACCACCGACGAGATGGTGTCCTCCCTCGCCGGTGTGCTGGCCGACCAGCCCACCCGGTCGTTCGGCATGGGCCGGCACGCCACCCGGACCCCGACCCGCGTCGGCGAGCACCGCCGGGCCGCCGAGGCGGCCGTCGCCGACGTCCGGATCTCCGACCTCGGTGCCCTCGACGACGCCGACGTGGACTTGGCGATCGCCCGGCTCGCCGGGTTCGAGGACCAGATCAGCGCCTTGCGGCGACAGGTCCAGCTGGTGCTCGACACCTTGTCGGCCGAGCTGGGCCGCCGCTACCGGGACGGTCTCGCCGACGTCGGGGACGTGCTGCCCCGGGTGGCACCGGTCCGCTGACCGGCCCGGCCCGGCCCGGCCGGGCCCGGCCCGGCCCGCGCGGGCGGGCCGAGAACGGCCACTCTGGGGCCGTGAGCTCCCGCCCCGCCACTGCCCCGGCTGCGCTGCCCCGCCGACTGGGTCCCCTCGACGCCGTGGCCCTGGGCCTCGGTGGCATGGTCGGCACCGGCGTGTTCGTCGTCGCCGGCCCCGCCACCGCCCAGGCCGGCCGCTGGGTCCTGCTGTCCCTGCTGCTCGCGGCGACGGTGGCCGCGTGCAACGCCACCTCCGCCGCTCGGCTGGCCGCCCGGTTCCCGGTGAGCGGCGGGGCCTACCACTGGGGCCGTGAGCTGCTCCACCCCCTCGCGGGCTCGCTGGCCGGCTGGTGCTTCGTCGTCGGCAAGGTGGCCTCGGCGGCGGCCGCCGCCCTCACCGTCGGCCTGTCCGTGGCGGCGGTCACGGACGAGGACTCCCGCCTCGTCACGACCGCCGTCGCGCTCGCCGTGGTCCTCGCCGTGACCACCGCCAACGTCCTCGGGGTGACGCGCACGGCCGCGGCCAGCCGCTGGCTGGTCGCCGCCGTCCTCGCGGTGCTCGTCGCCGTCACCGCGGCGGCCCTGGTGACCGGCGCCCGCGCGGGGGCCGGCTCCGGCGGGCCGGCGCCGGCCGCGGACGCTGCGGCAGGCGTCCCGGCGACCGCGGGCGGCGTCCTGGTCGCCGCGGGGCTGTTCTTCCTCGCGTTCGCCGGGTATGCGCGGATTGCCACCCTCGGCGAGGAGGTCCGGGACCCGGAACGGACCATCCCGCGGGCGGTGGCGGTGGCCTTCGCGGTGGCCTTCGCGCTGTACGTGCTCGTCGTGGCCACGGCCCTGGCGGTGCTCGGGGTGGCCGCCGCGGCGGGGACCACCACCCCGGTGGCCGACCTCGCCCGCCCACTGGGTCCGCCCGTCTCGCTCGCGGTGGCGGTTGCCGGGGCGGCGGCCGCGACCGCGGTCGCCCTGGGGGTCCAGGCGGGAGTGAGCCGGGTCCTGCTCGCCATGTCACGGACCGGCGAGATCCCGGCTCTGCTGGGACGCGTGCACCCGGGGCGCGGAACGCCGCACCGGGCGGACCTCCTGGTCGGAGTGGCGGTGGCGATGGTCGTCCTCGTCGGCGGCGTGCTGACCGCCGTCGCCGTCAGCGCCGCCACGGTGCTCGTGTACTACGCCGTCGCCAACGCCTCGGCGCTGCGGCTGCCGGGGATCGCAGGACGCGGCGTCGCAGCCCTCGGGCTCCTCGGGTGCCTGATGCTGACCGGCGCCCTCGCCTCGTCATTGCTCTGACCCGGAATCGGCTGCGGGTCGGCCGCGGGTCGGCCGCGGTCTCCGGCGGTCCGGGGTTCCTGGCCGACTCGTTGCAGTCTGCAATTTGCAGGACGCAACGATCGGGGGACGGGACCTGTTCGCCACGACGACCTCGACCGGGCATGTGCCACAGATCACGGCCAACAAGAGCAAGCATAGTGCTTGCTCTTGCTAGCATCAGGGCATGCCGACGGACCGGACCCGAGTCGAGGACCTCGGCGGCTTCCTCCGCCAGCAGCGGCACTCCGCCCAGTTGTCGCTGCGCCAGCTCGCCACCCGCGCCGGGGTCAGCAACCCCTACCTGAGCCAGGTCGAACGGGGCCTGCGGCGGCCCTCGGCCGACGTCCTGCAGCAGTTGGCCAGGGCGCTGCAGATCTCCTCGTCGGCGCTGTACACGCGGGCCGGTCTGCTCGACGACGCCCAGCCCGTTCCCGGCGCCGGGGACACGCTCGACGGAGACGGAGACGGAGACGGAGACGGGCGAGGCGCAGTGGTGGCGGCCATCCGGGCCGACCCCCGCCTCGACGACCGGCAGCGCCGGGCGCTCATCGACACCTACACCGCCTTCGTGGCGGCCGGGACGCCCCGCCGGGACGACCCGGACCCCTCCGACCCAGGGAGACAGCACTCATGACCACGACCACCTCCCGGACCACCCCCGGGACCTCCACGACCGGCCGGACCCGCCTCTCGGACGTCCGCGCCCGCCTGCCGCGGACCCTGACCGCCGGTCTCGACAGCCTGCGCGACGAGGTCGGCCGTCAGCTGGCCGACCCCACCCCCGCCTACGTTGCCCTCGGCGCGGGAGACGCGGTCGCCCGCCGGGTCGGCGTGGCCGCCCGGCACGGTGCTGCCCTCGCCCAGCGCGTGCGTCGCGACGGCGGTGTCGAGGCCGGGCACTTGCCCCGCCTGGCGGTGGGGCGGGCCTTGACCCTGGCCGGCAAGGTCGAGGAGGCCTACGGGGAGATGGCCACCCGCGGCCGTGACGTCGCCCGGCGCGCCCGGGACGGCCACTCGACGAGCGAGCTGGTCCGCCTTGCCGTTCTCACCCTCGACCGCGCCCGCGGCGCCGGCGACGAGCGCCGGCCGACCGTCGTGGTCGGCGAGACGGTGCCCACGCCTCCCGAGCCGACCGACGGCCCGGACGGGACGGCGGTCCCCACCGCCGCGTCCCCCCCGGCGCCCGCGACCACCGACCCGGCTGCGCCCGAGGCCGACGGCGGCTCCGCCGCCGAGCCCCCGAAGGCGGCTCCGAAGCCGGCCCCGAAGGCGGCCACGAAGCGCGCCACCAAGCCGGACACCAAGCCGGCGGGGTCCGGCCCGTCGGCCACTGCCCGACGGGCCGCGCGGACCACCGTGGCCGGGTCCGAGTCCGGGACCGGTGCGCAGTCTCCGGACGAGGCACCCTCCGCCTGACGTAGCCTCAGGGGCCATGGATCTGTTGGGGTCGTTCCAGGGCCTCGTCGCACTCGTGCTCGGGATCGGCGCGCTGTCGCTCACCGGATTCGCGTTCGTCGATGCCGCGCGCCGCCCGGCCGAGGCGTTCACCTACGCCGGCAAGCGCACGAAGGTCTTCTGGCTGGCCATCCTCGGGGTGGCGCTTCTCATCACCTTCGTGATCTTCCAGTGGATCCTCAGCCTGTTCGGGATTCTCACCGTCGTCGCCGCCGCGGTCTACCTCGTCGACGTCCGCCCCGCCGTACGCCAGTACCGCGGCGGGCGGGGGGGCGGTGCCCGGGGGCCGTACGGCGGGTGGTGAGCCCCCGCCCGGATTCCCGGGCGAACCGGCCACGTCCACCGGCGGGAGGACTGCCCCCCCGCGCCCCGGGAACCGACACGGGGCGCCGCCTCACGGCGCGGCTGCTCGCGGTGACCGTGCTGGCGACGTCACCCGCCTGGATCCACGGGGCCGTCACCCAGGCGCCGGCGATGGCCACCTGGTGGAACGCCACGGTGCTCGCCCTGGTGGCGGTCGCTGCCGTCGCGGTCCTGGCCGCCGGGGTGCTGGGCCGGCCGAGGCGGAGCCCGGCGGTCGGCTTCGCCGCGGCGGTCGCCGTCGCGGTTCTCACCTGGCCCGCGGGCGTCACCGACGACGCCGCCGCGGCCACCCGAATGCCGTGGCTGTGGTTGATCCTGCCGGCCGCGCTGGCCGCCGTGGCCACCCTGGACAGCCTCGCCGTCAGCGTCGGGTACAGCGCCACGGTGGCCGCGGTCTTCGTGTCCTACCGCACCGGGGACGTCGGCGGCTCGGGTCCGGCCAGGGTCGTCCTGCTCGAGGGCGTCCTTCTGCTCGTCATCGGGGTGGGGCTGGCACTGCTGGTGAGGACCGCGACGACCGCGGTGCGCACGGTCGACGACGCCACCGCCGGAGCTGCCGCTGCTCGCTCGGCGGCGGTCGCGGCTGCCGCCCGGGCCGAGGCCGACGCGGTGCCCCACGACCGGGTTCTGGCGGCGCTCGCCCTCGTCGCGAGCTCCCCGGCCTCGCCGCGGGTGCCCGAGGCGGCGCGGCGTGCCCTGGTGGCCCTGGGAGCGCTGAACGAACACGACCCCCACGCCGGGGGCCGTCCTGCCGGCTCGGGCGAGGCGAACGGCGGTCCTGTCCCCCTCGGGGACCTCGCGGCGCGCCTGGCCGCCGCGGTCGCGCCGATCGACCCGGGCATCCGGGTGGCCGCTGCCCCGCCGGGCGGGGCCGATGGCGGCGAACCGGGGCCCGGGGTGCCCGAGCGAGTGGCCCGCGCCGTCGTGGCCGCCGTGGCCGAAGCGGCGGGCAACAGCGTGCGGCATGGCCGGCCCGGCGGGGCGCCACCCATGGTGACCATCGGGGTTCACAGCGGCCGCGAGCCCGGTTCGGTGCGGGTGGAGGTCCGCGACGACGGGCGCGGCTTCCGGCCGGACACCGTGCCGCCCGGGCGTCTGGGACTCCGGGTCTCCGTGCTCGGCCGGATGCGAGCCGCGGGCGGACGGGCCGAGGTGACCTCGGGTCCGGGGCTGGGGACCGCGGTGGTGCTCAGCTGGCCGGCGACCCCCGACGGCGAACCCGGGACCGGCGTCCGGTGACCGGCCGACCCCTGCGGCTGCTGCTCGCCCTCGCCGTGTGGCTGTACACCGCGGTGCACGTGGTGCTGGCCCTTTCGGTGGTGCCCCGGCCGGTGGACCCGTCCCTCTCCCTGCTGGGGCTCGGCCTCCTGGTACTGGCCTCGACGGCAGTCCTGTGGTGGCCGCCGCCGGGACTTCGGCTGCCCTACGCGGTCATCGTCACCGCCCTCACGGTCACGGCCGCGGTCTGCGTCCTGGCGGTCCTGCCGCCCGGCCGCCCCGGCTACGCCCTGTGGTACCCGAGTCTCGTGCCGGTCGCCCTGGGCGGGGTCGCGGTGCGCGGCCATCCCCGGCTGGCGGTCGGGGCGGCACTCGGGGTGGCCGTTCTCACCACCGCCTGGGCCGCCCAGTACGCCGGGGGGGTCGCGGAGGGGCTCTATCGGACCGTCACCCCGACCGCCGGGGTCGTCGTCCTGGCCGGGGCCGCGACCGTGCACCGCGATGTCGAGGAGCGGGTCACCCGGGCTCGCGCCGAGCAGCAGGCGGCGACGGAGATGGCCGCCGGCCTGCAGGCCCGGGAGCGGGAACGGCAGGAGCAGACGGCCCTCCTCGCGCGCCGGACGGTCCCCGTCCTCACTCGGCTCGCCGCGGGGGAGCCGGTGGACTCGCGGCTGGCGGCCGACTGCCTGCGCCTGGAGTCCGCCGTCCGGGACGCCCTCCACGGCCGCCGGCTCGTCGACGAGGCGGTGGCCGCGGCCGCGCATGCGGCCCGGTCCCGCGGGGTGACGGTCACGCTGCTCGACGACGGGGAGGGACGGCGGGCGACGGACTCCGACGCCGTCGCCCGGACCCGCCGCCTCGTGGCCGATGTCCTGGCGCGCCTGGCCGACGGTGCCCTCACCGCGCGGATCTCCCCGCGCGGGACGACGGTCGCCACGGTCCTCGTCACCGCGACCGACGTCCGGGCAGCCGTCGACGGTGTCGCCGGGCCGGGGGTCCGGGTCGACGTGGACGGCGACGAGGCGCTCGTCGTCGTCACGGCCTGACCGGCACGACGCGGCACGGCAGCGGGCCGTGGGCGGGGGCGGGACTCGCCCCCCGGGGGCACCCGCCGCGGGCCGACACCGACGGCCGGCGTCGGCGCCACTACCGTGCGAGGGTGCCCGGCGCCCGGCGCATCGCCATGCTCAGCGTCCACACCTCGCCGCTCGACCCGCCGGGTGCGGGCGACGCCGGGGGGATGAACGTCTATGTCGCCGAGCTGGCGCGCCACCTCGCCGGCGCCGGGGCGCTCGTGGACGTGTGGACCCGGTCCGACGAGCCGGGTGAGCCGATCCCGCTGCCCGGATCGCACGCGCGCGCCCGCGTGATGCCGGTGCCCGTGGCCGGCCCGGCGAGCGCGGCGAAGGAGGACCTGCCGGCCCGGCTGCCCGAGACCGCCGCAGCGATCCTGGCCCGGGTGGGCCGCGTCGAGCCGGGTCGGCCCCCGTACGACGTCCTCCACGGCCACTACTGGTTGTCGGGTGAGGTGGGACTGACCCTCGGGGCGGCGTGGCGCGTCCCGGTGGTCCAGACCATGCACACCCTGGCCGTCGCCAAGGACGCGGCCGGCGGGGCGCGGGAGCCGGGCGTCCGGTTGGCGGGGGAGCGCCGGGTGGTCGGGGGCAGCGCGGCTCTCGTGTGCAGCACCCCGGACGAGGCGGCCACCCTGACCCGGGACTACGGCGCGGAGCCGGCGCGGGTGCACGTGGTGCCGCCCGGCGTCGACACCGGGCTGTTCGCGCCGGGGGACGAGCCGGGACGCAGGGCCGACCGTGGTGGGCTCGGTCTGCCGGAGCGAGGGCACGTCGTCCTCTTCGTCGGCCGGCTCCAGGCGCACAAGGGGCCCGACCTGCTCCTGGAGGCGGTCGCGGCCGCAGTCGCTGACCGCCGGGACCTCCGCTCGTCGCTGACCGTGGCGGTTCTCGGCGGCCCGTCGGGGCCCGGCGACGCCGAGGACCCCGCGATGGACCTCGACGCCCTGGCGGCGCGGCTGGGGATCGCCGACGTGGTCCTCCGGCGCGGGCCGGTGCCCCGGGAGGAGCTGCCCCGCTGGTACCGGGCCGCGGACCTGGTCGTCGTGCCATCCCGCCACGAGTCCTTCGGCCTGGTCGCCCTCGAGGCCCAGGCGTGTGGCACGCCGGTGCTCGCCACCCGGGCGGGCGGGCTGCCGGCCGCCGTGGCCGACGGCGTCACCGGGGTGCTCGTTGCGGGCCGGGACCCGCGCCGGTGGGCGGCGGAGCTGGTCCGGCTGCTGGACGACCCCGCGGAGCGGGCCCGGCTCGGGGCCGGAGCCCGCCGGCACGCCGAGCGGTTCTCGTGGCGAGCCACGGCGGACGCCACGGCAGCGGTGTACGAGCGCGTCCTCGCGGCGGCCGACCGGGCGAGCGGGGCAGCCCGGCCTCGCCCCGGCGTCGGTCCTGGTCCTGGCGTCGGCGGTGTGGTCGGCGTCGGCGTGGGCACGGTCGCCGCAGCGGTGGTCCGCTTCCTCGCCGACGCCGGTGTCGAGCACACCTCCGGGACCCGCCCCGGGGAGGTCGTCGCGGCGGTGCCGGGCGAGCGCCGGAGGTCGGTCACGGTCTCCCTGCTCGCCGGCACGCACACCCTGTCCGCGGCGGCCTTCGTGTGCCGTCGCCCGGAGGACGACCCGGGCGCGGTCCACGATCTCCTGCTGCGGCGCAACGCCCGGCTGCCCGGCGTGGCGTTCGCCGTCGACCGGGTGGGGGACGTGTACCTGGTGGGCCGGGTGCCGGTGTCGGCGGTCCTGGGCCCCGCGGGCGAGGACGTCCTCGACTCGCTGCTGGGTGCCGTGGTGCGAACCGTCGAGGAGTCGTTCGACGAGATCCTCGCGCGCGGCTTCGCCTCGGCCATCCGGGCCGAGCACGCCTGGCGGACGGCCCGGGGCCTGCCGACCGACAACCTCGCCGCGTTCCGCCACGTCCTCGACGACACCTGACCCGCCACCCACACCCACCACCCGCACCACCCACCACCCGCACCCCCGCCACCCGTCCCCACCCCGCCACCCGTCCCCACCGCGGCGATTGCCGCCACTCGCCGACCGAGCCGGGCCTTCTCGTCGGCGAGTGGCGGCACTCGCCGGGATGGGGGGGCGGAGTGGGCGGGTCTGCCAGGCTGGGGGCATGACCGAGGTGACCCTCATCCTCCTGCGCCACGGCGAGAGTGACTGGAACGCGAAGAACCTCTTCACCGGCTGGGTGGACGTCGACCTGTCCGCCACCGGACGGGACGAGGCGGCCGAGGCCGGGCGGCTGCTGGCCGAGGCCGGGCTGCTCCCGGACGTCGTCCACACGTCCGTCCTGCGGCGGGCCATCACGACGGCACATCTCGCGCTCGACCGCTGTGACCGGCACTGGATCCCGGTGCGCCGCTCGTGGCGGCTCAACGAGCGGCACTACGGGGCGCTGCAGGGCAAGAACAAGAAGCAGACCCTCGAGCAGTTCGGCGAGCAGCAGTTCATGACCTGGCGGCGCTCGTACGACGTGCCGCCGCCACCGATTCCCCCGGACGACGAGTTCGCTCAGGACGGCGACCCCCGCTACGCCGGGCTCGGGGACGACATGCCGAGGTCCGAGGCGCTGAAGAACGTGCTGGACCGGATGCTGCCGTACTGGCGCTCCGACATCGTTCCCGACCTGCTCCCGGGGGCGACGGTGCTGGTGGCCGCGCACGGGAACTCGCTGCGGGCGCTCGTGAAGCACCTGGACGGCATCTCCGACGAGGAGATCCCCGGTCTCAACATCCCCACCGGCATCCCCCTGGTGTACCGGCTCGCCGTCACTGCGGACGGCGCTGCCCGACCCACCGGACCGGGTCGCTACCTCGATCCCGAAGCCGCCACGGCGGCCGCGGCCGCGGTGGCGGCGCAGGGACGCTGAGTGGCGCAGGGACGCTGAGTGGCGCAGGGACGCTGAGTGGCGCAGGGACGCTGAGTGGCGCAGGGACGCTGAGCGGGGTGGGGCCACCGCCCCGGGTGAGCGGGCGGATGACCCGCCGGGTCCCTCGCGGGATCGCCGGTCCGCCGCACGGAACGGGCCATCTACCCTGCTGAACGTGGAGGCCCAGGTCACGCTCCGGACCACGGTCGCGGGCGCGCTCGGCCGCGCCGCGGTCGCGGTGGCCCGGCTCGCCCGCCACCGGGTGCGGGCGGGCCGCGTCGCTGCGTCGGTGCCGCTCGCCCCGGACCCGTCGTCTCCCACGCGCGGCCGGCCGCCGACCCGGGTGGCGACCGGCCCACGCGGCCCGGGCGGAGAGCGTCCGGGCGCGCGGGGCCCGGCGGTCCTCGACGTCCTCGACGCCCTCCGTGCGGTCGCCGTCGTCGTGGGACCCGACCTTCGGGTGGTGGGGGCGACGTCGTCCGCGCACGGCTACGGGCTGGTGGCCGAGGGCCGGCTGCGGCACGAGCAGCTGCGGGTCCTCGTCGCGGCCGCCCGCCGCCAGGGCGGCATGTGCGAGGCGGAGCTCGAGCTCACCCGAGGCATCGCCGGCTCGACCAGTATGGTGGTCGGGGCCAGGGCCACCCCCACGTCGGAGGGATCGGTCATGCTCCTGCTGGAGGACCGGAGCGAGGCCCGCCGCCTGGCTGAGATCAAGAGCGACTTCCTGGTCAACGTGAGCCACGAGCTCAAGACGCCGGTCGGCGCCATCAGCCTGCTGGCGGAGACGCTCACCGAGGCCGCCGACGACCCGGCCGCGGTCCGGCGGTTCGCCGAGCGGATGCGGACCGAGACCGAGCGGCTGTCCCGGCTGGTGCACGACGTCATCGAGCTGTCCCGCCTCCAGACCGCCGATGCGCTGACGTCGTCGGATCTGCTGGACGTCGACCGGGTGGTCCGCGACGCCCTCGACCAGGCGCGGTGGCGGGCGGAGGCGGAACACATCAGCATCGCCGTGACCGGGGCGACGGGGCTGCGGACGTTCGGGGACCACGACCTGCTCGTCACGGCCGTCCGCAACCTGCTGGACAATGCGATCAGCTACTCCCCGCCCCACACCGGGGTGACGGTCGCCGTCGACCGCGTCGTCGACTTCGTCGAGGTGGCGGTGAGCGACCGCGGTCACGGCATCCCCCCGGCGGAGCAGAAGCGGATCTTCGAGCGCTTCTACCGGATCGACCCCGCGCGGTCGCGGCGGACCGGCGGCACCGGACTCGGGCTCGCGATCGTCAAGCACGTCGCCGAGAACCACGGCGGCGAGGCCACGGTGCGCAGTCGGCCCGGGGCGGGCTCGACCTTCACCCTGCGCCTGCCCGTGGCGGCGCCGGAGTCCGGGAGCGTGCCGTGACCCGGATCCTCGTGGTCGAGGACGAGGAGTCGTTCGCCGACCCCCTGTCGTACGTGCTCACCCGGGAGGGCTACGACGTCGCCGTCGCGACCACCGGCACCGAGGCCCTGGACGAGTACGACCGCAACGGCGCCGACCTCGTCCTGCTCGACCTCATGCTTCCCGGCCTGCCGGGCACCGAGGTGTGCCGTCAGCTACGGGTCCGGGGCAACGTGCCGGTCATCATGCTGACGGCGAAGGACGCCGAGGTCGACAAGGTCGTCGGGCTCGAGCTCGGGGCGGACGACTACGTGACGAAGCCGTACTCGTCCCGGGAGCTGGTCGCCCGGATCCGGGCGGTGCTGCGCCGCCGCGACGACGGTGACCAGCTCGTGTCCAGCACCATCGAGGCCGGGCCGGTGCGCATCGACGTGGAACGCCACAGCGTGACGGTGCGGGGCCGGCCGGTTCAGATGCCGCTCAAGGAGTTCGAGCTGCTGGAACTCCTCATCCGCAACGCGGGCCGGGTCCTCACCCGGGGGCAGATCATCGACCGGGTGTGGGGCCTGGACTACGTGGGCGACACGAAGACGCTCGACGTCCACGTCAAGCGGTTGCGTTCGAAGGTCGAGCCGAAGCCCTCGGCGCCGCGGCACATCGTCACAGTCCGCGGGCTGGGCTACAAGTTCGAGACCTGACCACGGAGCCGACGGCTCGGTGGCGGCCCGGTGACGAAGCTCCGGGTGTCAGCTGGTGGCGGGGGACGCCTGCGGCACCTGGTCGAGGAAACCCTCGAAGGCGCTGGTCGGCGGTGCGACGGGGGGCCGGAGCACCAGCTCGCCGTAGGCCGGCGTGATCACACCGACCGCGATGGTCTGCCCGGGCGGGACGCCGAGCGGGTCGACGACGGCGACCGTGACCGCCTCGGTGGCGGGCGCACCGGGGTCGAGCCGGTCCCCCTGTCCCGGCGCGGTGAGCAGCACCCGGCCGTCGCCGGGGACGGTGACCGTGGTGTCGAGGGCACCCTCTCCGGCGCGGATCTGCACGTCGACCGGCTCGCCGGTGCGGTTGAGGAGCACCCCGGAGAGCACCCCGGGCCCCTCGGCGTCCGCCCCGACGACGACGAGGTTCCGGACGAGGACGTCCGGGGTCTCGGCGTTGAGCCCGACTCCTGCGCTGTAGTCGACCTGGGTCACGTCGGGTGCCCAGTACGCGCACCCTGACAGTGACACAGCCATCAGGGCGGCGGTGACCGGCGGGGCCAGCGCCCGGAATGTCACTCGGCGTCGACTGGTCGTCACGCTCGCGGCACCGGGGATCACGACCGAACTCTAGCGAGCGCGACCAAGCGCGCACGGCCGGTACCGGCTCGCGCCTCGCGATACCTGTCACGCAGGCGGGTGTCAAGCCTTGATGGAGTGCCACTCGGCCACCTGACCTGCGCAAATGTCGCTGCGACGGTTCCGCCTCCCGGGCAGCAGTGGTAGTCTCACTCCCCGGAAAGGGGCACAACAGCATGGCGTTCACTGTCGGCGAGACCGTTGTCTACCCGCATCACGGGGCGGCCCTCATCGAGGCCGTCGAGACCCGCACCATCAGGGGTGAGGAGAAGCTCTATCTCGTTCTCAAGGTCGCTCAGGGTGACCTCACGGTCCGGGTACCTGCCGACAACGTGGATCTCGTCGGCGTGCGTGACGTGGTCGGGCGCGACGGCCTGGACCGCGTGTTCTCGGTCCTGAGGTCGCCCTGCGTCGAGGAGCCCACCAACTGGTCCCGCCGGTACAAGGCGAACCTCGAGAAGCTGTCCAGCGGTGACGTGATCAAGGTCGCCGAGGTCGTCCGGGACCTCCACCGCCGCGACGGCGACCGGGGACTGTCCGCCGGTGAGAAGCGCCTGCTGGCCAAGGCACGCCAGATCCTCGTGTCCGAGCTCGCGCTGGCGGAGAAGACCGACGAGGTCCGGGCCGAGGCCGTGCTCGACGAGGTCCTGGCGTCCTGAGTTCACCCCGGCCGGACCTGGTGGGCGAGCGGCCCCGGAGGTGACGGCCCGTTCCGCAGGTGCGGAGCCTGTCGTCGTGATCGTCCCGGTGCCGGCGGGCGGGCGGGACTGGCTGGTCTCCGTTGCCGACCACGGCGAGCCGGCGATCGTCCACGCCGTGGGTGAGGCCGCGTCGCTGGGGGCTCGCACGGTGGCCGTGTGCGACGGCGAGTCCGTCCCGGGCTTGCGTTCGGTGCTGCGCGACGCGGACCTCGCGGCGGTCGAGGTGGTCGCGCGGTCCGCCGGTGACTCCAGCCTCGCTCAGGTGTGCGGCGTGCCACCCGACGCGGTGGTCGTCCTGCACGACCCCCTGTGCCCGCTGACCCCGGGGGACTTCCTGGCGGCCACCCTGGCCGAGGCACTGGCGACGCCGGGGGAGGCCCTCGTCGCCGTCCGGCCGATGACGGACACCGTCAAGGTCGTCCGGGGCGGGCAGGTGACGGAGACGGTCGACCGCACCGGGCTGCGCGTGCTCGCCTCCCCGGTGGTGCTCCCGCCGGGGCTGGCCGCCCGCCTGTCCGAGACCGGCGACGTCCCCTCCCTCGTGACCGTCCTGCGGGAGCAGGCACCGGTGCGGCTGGTGCTCGCCCCCACCCTCGCTCGCCGGGTGGCGGACCGGACCGGTCTCGACGTCGCCCTCGCCCTGCGGGACCTCGAGTCGACCGGCCGCTGACGCCGCCCGGGTCACCGTCCCGCCCGGTGACGCCGGACCCGGTCACCGTCCGGTCAGGCGCAGGCCGTCCTGCAGCCGCCGCAGCGACACGATGGTCGAGGTGTCGTCGACGTCCACGTCCTCGTACGTCAGCAACTGACCGGCGACCACGTCGCGCACCAGCCGGGCACCCGCGAGGACGCCGAGCGGCACCAACCCGTCGCGGGCGAAGTCCGGCGCGAGGTCGATGACCCCCCGCACGGTGAACCCGCCGATCCCGTCGATGGTCTGCCCGGCCCGCAGGTCCCGCTTGGCGGCCGCGCCCACCTCGGCGGTCCAGTGCTCGGCGGTGAGGCTGGGGCGGCGGTCCAGCGCCATCTCGTACACCGTGAGCGGTGCCTCCAC